>CAJXMX010000007.1 GCA_913056355.1 uncultured Opitutales bacterium | reverse complement strand
GATCTCCAGGAGGATGTTCTGCACCGCCCACTGGAGGAAGTACTGGTTGATGTAGCTGGCGATTCCCCGGACCAGGAAAACGGCCGGAAGCAGGCAGGCGATGAGGATCAGGTAAGTCAGCGTGTACCGGGGGCCGGTGTCCTCGAAAATGTCCCGGAAGACCTTCTGGATAAAGAAAGGCACGCCGAAGCCGCTGGCCAGGCCGGCCACGCCCCCGGCGACGAGTCCGATGACGATCAGGCGCCGGTGGTTTTTGGCGATGGAGAGGTAGCGTTTGTATTCCATGCTATCGGGTGCGTTGTAGATTCATGCTCACCGACTGACAAACCTTGATTTGGCCCGCCTCATTTGGCGTACAGGTCGGGATATTCATCCCCGCGGTACTTGTACCGCTTGTGCAGCCAGAAATACTGCTCCGGGGCCTTGCGGACAAAATTCTCGATATGCCGGTTCAGGGCCGCCCCCTCGACCATCGGGTCTTTGGAGACCATGTCCGGATCCTCCGGAAAAATCTCGATCTTGTAGCGGCCATCGTCCCGGCGGTAGCCGATGAAGGGAATGACGGCCGCGTTGCCGGCCCGGGCAATGCGTCCGGTGGTGGTGTTGGTGACAGCCGGCTCGCCGAAGAAGGGAAGGATGACCGAATACTTGATCCGGCGCCCCTGGTCCGGCGTGTACCAGACAAACTGGCCCTCGCGGAGGCAACGGATGAACTTCTTGACCTCGGTGATGCCGATCTGTTCCTGCATGCCCTGGGCGCGGATGGTTTCCAGTTCATGATTCAGGACCGGCTGGTTCAGGTGGCGGTAATGGCAGCTCAGCTTGTGATAATTGAGGAATAGCCGGCCAATCAGCTCCAGGGTTGTGAAGTGTCCGGTAAAGACAATCGCCCCCCGGCCGCTGTCGTCGACCGCCTTCAGGTTTTCCAGGCCCTCGATATCGCAGACCGCGATCACCTCGTCCCATGGCTTGTACCACGCCGAGGCCATCTCGAAGATGCCGATGCCCATCGACTGGTAGTGTTTCTGGAGCAGATTATGGCGCTCCTTCTCCGTCATTTCCGGAAAGCAGACCCGGAGGTTGGCCATTCCGACTCCCTTGCGGTAGGGAAAGACGTACCAGACCAGGTTGCCGATGGCCTTGCCCAGTCGGTGCTGGGCGGGAAAGGACAGCCTGGCGCCGGCCTTGAGAATGAGGATTCCCAGCGCGGCGAGGGCGTTGGTGGGGCGCCAGAGGGATCTGGATGGAGGTTTTGACATGCCGTGGGCTGCAGCCAAATTGGCTCACAGGTGTGCTGATAGTGTTGACGAGGCATTTCCCTAGGGCAAGAACGTAGAGGAACCAGCGTCCAGAGAAGCCCGTTACCATGAGTGAGATTCCCAGCTACAGTCCCCCCTATTATGCGGATTACGAGACGCCGCAACCCGCGCCCGGTTTGTTTTCCCGGATGCTTCCTTCACCCATGTTCTACTGGCGGATAGCCAGCGAAGTGCTTCGCTCCGCCGGCAAAGCCAAGTGGGGCACCTATGAGGATGCCGACTGGTACCAGTCCAGCTTCAACATCCGCCTGGCCATCGAGAAGACCGGGGGAAAGCTCTCGATCCGGGGGACCGGAAACCTGGCCAAGGTCGACGGACCCTGTGTCATCATCGGGAACCACATGAGCACCGCCGAGACCTTTCTCCTGGCCTCCATCATCCGCCCCTTCATGCCGGTCACCTTTGTCGTCAAGCAATCCCTGGTGGAGTATCCCATTTTCAAGCACGTGATGCGTTCCCGGGATCCCATCGTGGTGGGGCGGACCAATCCCCGCGAAGACCTCAAGGCGGTCCTTGAAGGTGGCAAGCAGCGCCTGGCCAGCGGCATTTCCATCATCATCTTCCCGCAGCGGACCCGGACGGTGCAGTTCGACCGCGAATCCTTCAACACCATCGGGGTCAAGCTGGCCAAGAGGGCCGGCGTCCCGGTCGTTCCCGTGGCCCTGAAGACGGATGCCTGGAGCAACGGCACCCTCCTCAAGGATTACGGGACCTTCTACCCGGAGCGGACCTTCCAATTCGAGTTTGGGGAACCGCTGTATATCGATGGCAGCGACCATCCGGTGCACGAGGCGGTGTCCGACTTCATCGAGGAACGGCTCACCACCTGGGGTCTCCCCCCGGCTTCCAAATCCTGAGCGGACGCTTTTTGAGCTTTCCAGTACCAGCGGCTTTTGCATCGTTGGCCCCTTATGCTGGATCTGAAGTTTTTCCGTGAAAATCAAGACCTGGTGCGGGCCGGGATCGCCCGCAAGAAGTTCGATTGCGATATCGACGCGGTCATTGAGCTGGACGAGCAGCGCCGCCGGATCATCCGCGAGGCGGAGGAAAAGCGGGCTGCCCAGAAGGCGGCCAACGCCGAAATGGCCAAGCTGGACAAGGGCTCCGGGGCATTCCAGAACAAGGTCGCCGAAATGCGCGGGCTGGCCCAGGAAGTGAAGTCCCTGCAGTCCAAACAGGCCGAAGTGGAGACGGAATGGGAGGCGGCCTTCATGTCCATCCCCAATGTTCCGGATCCGAGCGTCCCGGACGGCCAGTCGGAGGACGACAACGTCACTTTCCACACCTGGGGGGATCCGCAATCCGTCTCCGGGGAGGCCCTGCCGCACTACGACATCAGCTGGTTTTCCCACTATGTCGACCTGGAGCGGGGCACCAAGATCACCGGGGCCGGATTCCCGGTCTTCCGGGGCCAGATGGCCCGCCTGGTGCGCGGCCTGCTGGAATTCTTCCTCGAACGCAACGCGGCGGCCGGATTCGAGGAGATGCATCCGCCGCTGATGGTCAATGCCGCCAGCGCCACCGCGACCGGGCAGCTTCCCGACAAGGAAGGGCAAATGTACTTCGCCCCGGAGGACGGATTTTACCTGATTCCCACCGCCGAGGTGCCGGTGACCAATTTCTACCGCGATGAGATCCTCGAGGCCGGACAACTTCCGCTCAGGGCCTGCGCCTACACCCCCTGTTTCCGCCGCGAGGCCGGAAGCTACGGGAAGGATGTCCGGGGGCTGAACCGGGTCCACCAGTTCGACAAGGTGGAGCTGGTGGAATGGGTCCATCCGGAGGAGAGCATGATCGAGCTGGAGCGTCTCAGGGAACATGTCCAGGGCCTCGTGGAGGCCCTCAAATTGCCTTACCGGACCCTGTTGATGTGCTCCAGGGATATCGGCTTCCCGCACGCCAAGCAGTACGACGTTGAAGTCTGGGCGGGCGGCCAGCAGCGCTGGCTGGAAGTCTCCAGCTGCAGCTGCTTTACCGATTTCCAGGCCCGGCGGGCCAATATCCGCTTCCGCGACGAATCCGGCAAGCCGCGGGTGGTCCATACCCTCAACGCCTCCGGCCTGGCCATCCCGCGCGTGCTGGCGGCCATCCTGGAGAATAATCTGCAAGCCGACGGGAGCGTCCTGCTTCCGGATGCGCTGGTCCCGCATTTCGGGGGCGACCGCCTGACGCCGCCTCGATCCTGAGGCATGCCCGACTGGACGGAGATTTCCCGGTGCTTCTCGGCCCTTCGGCCGGCGGAGTGGATTGATCCGAAGGTCTCCGCATTCCTCAGGTCGCTCGAGGCGGACCGGACGCTCCTCATTGCCTGTTCCGGCGGTGCGGATTCCGTTTTCCTGAGCCTGGCCATGCGGGCCCTCTTCCCGGACGACCCGCAGCGCCTGGTCATCGCCCACTTTAACCACCAGCTCCGGGGAGCGGAGTCCGACGGCGACCAGGCCTTCGTGGAGGAAATGGCCGCAGGGCTGGGGCTTCGCTGCCTGGCCGGCCGCCCGAAAGCCCCCTTGGAATCCGATGAGGCCCTGCTCAGGGAAGCCCGGTATGGCTGGCTGGGAGAGGCTTATGAATCTGAAAGGGCTGCCGGTCTGGCGGTCGGCCACCACGCCGACGATCTCCTCGAATCGCTCCTGATGGGGGTTCTGACGGGGTCCGGACCCTCCGGACTGGCCTCCCCCATGCCGGTCCGGCGCTTTTCGGACGGACAGGTCCGGTTGCGGCCGCTGCTCGGCCTGACCCGGGAACGCATCCACCGGACCCTGCGGTCCCTCGGCGTTCCCTGGCGGGAGGACCGCAGCAACGCCGATCCCGCCCATACCCGGAACTGGCTCCGGTTGGAGATCATTCCCCGCCTGGCCGGCCGGATTCCGCAGGACCTGCATGTGGCCGCCCAACGGACGAGGGAGCTGCAGGAAGAGTGCCTGGAAGCCCTTGATGCGTCCATTCTCCGTCTGGGGATCGATTTTTCCGATCCGGATTTTCTTGATACCTCAAGCCTGAAGAAGGAACCTGCCGGCCTTGTCCGGCGGGCTTTCATGGCCTGGTGGATGCGGTGGCATGCGGCGGATTTACTTCCAAAAGCCGTTGTGGATCAAGTTCTTGGGGTGATTCAGTCGGGTAGGGAAGGGGAGGCCGTGACCCTCCCGGGAGAGGCTGTTGCGCCACCGCGTTATCTCCGCATGGGGACGGGGAACAGGCTGAGCCTGGAGTCGCCTCCGGTCCCGCTTTCCTGGCCCGCCGGCTGCCACTGGTCGGGCGAGTCCGGTCCGCTTTTTTTGCCCGATGGCTCAAGCCTGCGGCTTCAGGTCGTCCCTTTGGGCCCCGAGGACACCCGCTACCGGCGGGCTGATCCCCGTCGGGAAGCTTGGCTGGAGGGGGTTGCCGGCCCGCTCTACATCCGCCAGTGGCAGGCTGGCGACCGCTACCAGCCCCTGGGAGCCCCGGGACGGCGCAAGCTGCAGGACATTTTTTCAGATGCCAAACTGAAGGCTGAACAAAAACACCGCTTGCCTGTCATAGTGGATGACAACGGCGATATCCTGTGGGTGCCTGGTTTTCCCCCGGCGCATCGCTTCCGGATTTGCCACTTTGCCAAATCGGCTCTACAGTTGACTTACTCAACGCATTCCTCAGCTTTTCGACTCAATCATGGCGGATAGTTCCAACCAGAAGCGCAATAAACCCCTCAACAACGGGGGACAGTTCCGGATGCTCAGCATCTGGCTGCTGATCTTTTTTGTCATTTTCACCCTCCTTTACTTTGCCAATTCCGACCTGCAAAAGCCGGAAGAGCTGACCCTCCGGGAAGTCCAGCAGGAAGCCCAGAAAGGCGAGGACAGCCGGCTTGTGCCCGGGGCGGTCATCAAGGCCAAGCCCCAGGGCGGTCCCAAGTGGCATGAGATCCGGGGTCGCATGAAGCAGCCCTCCGGCGAGGATATCAACTTCCTCGCCGAAGGTCAGCTGACCGATGACAACCTCGAGATCCTGCAGAACACCGGCCTCTTCAAGGAGGAACCGGCCAGCACCTTCCTCGGTGACCTGGTCCTGACCCTGCTGCCGATTATCCTGATCGTCCTGATCCTCTATTTCCTCTTTGTCCGGCAACTCCGCAGCGCCGGGCGCGGGGCCATGAATTTCGGCAAGAGCAAGGCACGGATGTTGACCCGGGACCGCGAGAAGGTGACCTTCCGCGATGTGGCCGGTTGCGACGAGGCCAAGGAGGAAGTGGCGGAAGTCGTTTCCTTCCTCAAGGATCCCAAGCGCTTCCAGCGTATAGGGGGCCGGATTCCCAAGGGCGCCCTCCTGGTGGGGCCTCCGGGCACCGGCAAGACCCTCCTGGCCCGGGCCGTGGCCGGGGAGGCGGATGTGCCGTTCTTCAGCATCAGCGGTTCCGACTTCGTGGAAATGTTCGTCGGGGTGGGGGCCGCCCGCGTCCGCGACATGTTCGAACAGGGCCGCAAGAACGCCCCCTGCATTATCTTTGTCGACGAAATCGACGCTGTCGGACGCCAGCGCGGCGCCGGCCTGGGAGGCGGCAACGACGAGCGTGAACAGACTTTGAATTCCCTCCTGGTTGAAATGGACGGATTCGACGGCCATGAAGGCGTCATCATCATGGCCGCCACCAACCGGCCCGACGTCCTCGACAGCGCGCTCCTGCGCCCGGGCCGGTTCGACCGCCAGGTCATTATCGACCTGCCCGACCTGCACGGCCGAGAGGAGATCCTCAAGGTTCACGCCAAGAAGATCAAGCTGGGCGAGGATGTCGTCCTTTCCACCGTGGCCCGCAACACCCCCGGATTTTCCGGTGCCGATTTGGCCAACCTGCTCAACGAGAGCGCCCTGATCGCCGCCCGGTACAACAAGCGGGTGGTGGACCGGCACGACATCGAGGAGGCCCGTGACAAGATCGCCTTCGGGCGGGAACGCCGCAAGTTGATGGACGACGAGGACAAGCGCATGACCGCCTTCCATGAGGCCGGCCACGCCCTCGTCCAGGCCATTATCGACGACGGGCACCTGCCGTTGCACAAGGTCACCATCATCCCACGCGGCCGCGCCCTCGGCATGACCATGATGCTGCCCAAGAAGGATATCCTCGGGCAGTCGAAAAAGCACCTCCTGAACCAGATTTGCTGCTTCATGGCCGGCCGTATCGGTGAGGAAACGGAGACCCATGACTTCAGCAACGGAGCATCCGGGGACATCAAGCAGGCCACCAAGATCGCCCGGCACATGGTTTGTGACTGGGGAATGAGCTCGCTGGGACCGGTCGCCTTCGGGGAAAACCACGACCAGGTCTTCCTCGGCAAGGAGATTAACCGGAACCAGAATTTCAGCGAATCCACCGCCGAGAAGATCGACGAAGCCATTTCCGAGATCATCACCAAGCAGTATTCGCGGGCCAAGGAAATCGTGGACGAGCATCGGGAAGCGCTGCGCAAGATCGGTGAAGCGCTCCTCGAGCACGAGACCATCGAGGGCATCCACGTGCACGAGATCATCAAGTACGGTGAAATCCGCACCCCCGTGGAGACCATCAAGGACAAGGCCAATTCCCAGGACGACGAGGACCTCGAGGGCGAAGTGAAGCCCAAGAAGTCCGATGACAAGAAGAAGGGCGATGGAGAGCTCAGTCCCGAAGCCGCCCCGGCCCCGGCCTGAGTTGATCGAAGGCCCCGGCATAATTCGAGCTTGTCGAGAATTGTGACCTGACGATGTCCCTGAGTGAATCGAAGGGAGCTTGCCGAAGGTCCTAAAAGTAGGGACTCCGAGTCGTCGCCTGAGAGTAGCGGCTTCAGCCGCGGGGACCGGAGGCCCGGACGAATTCTGGTTGCCCGTAAACCGGAACAATTATTGAGTGGGGGCCGGTCCCCCGGTAATTCCAACCCATTGTTCCATGATCAAGTCCTACCTTGCCTGTTTCGCCCTCGCCATGAACCTGATTCCCGCTGCCAGCTTTGCCGCTTCTTCAATTCCTCCCACGGTGGACCTCAAGGTGGGGCCGCTGTTGGAAAATCCCCTTGGGTATGCGGAACGGGTACCGCAGTTCTCCTGGAAACTGCCGGCAGAAGTGGCAGCCAGCCGTCAGTCGGCCTACCGGATCTACTGCAGCTCGGATCCCCGGGATCCTGCCGGGAATCCCGATCTATGGGACAGCGGCTGGGTCAAGAGCGACCAGAGCCTGTTTGTGGATTACGCCGGCAAGCCGCTGGAATCTCGCCAGCGGGTCTACTGGCAGGTCCGCTACAAGGACGCCGAGGGCCGGGAATCCGCACCCGGCGGCGTGGCCTGGATTGAGATGTCACTGCTGGAACCGGACGACTGGGAGGCGGAGTGGATTTACCTGCCGGAGGAAAATCCGGAAGAAACGGCGCCGGCTCCCTTTTTCAGGAAGGCCTTCCGCCTGGCCGAAAAGGAGGTCCGGGCGGCCCGGATCTATGCCTCGGCCAAGGGGATCTTCGAATTGGAAATCAACGGTCGGCGGGTGGGGGATTCGGAATTTTCCCCGGAATACACGGACTACACCAAGCGCAACCTCTTCGCTACTTACGACATCACGGAGCAGCTGCGTCAGGGAGAGAACGTCATCGGGGCCATTCTTGGGGAAATGTGGTATGCCGGGCGGATGGAGCTGCGCGGCAACAGCAACAATTACGGGGATACCCCAAAATTGCTCCTGCAACTGGAGGTCACCTACGCCGACGGAAGCCGCCAGACCGTGTCCAGCGATGGCACCTGGACAGCAACCACCGGACCAATTGTCTCCTCCAACATCTACTTCGGGGAAACGTATGATGCCCGCCTGGATCTGGGCGGATGGAGTCAGCCGGGCTATCCGGCGCAGGACTGGCACCCGGTCGCAACCGAACCTATCGACCGCAACATTCTCCTGCGGCCCCAGCCCAACCAGCCGGTCCGGAAGATCATGGAACTGCAGGCCCGGGTGCTGGGCCGGCTGGAAGATGGCGCCTGGCTCTTTGACCTCGGCCAGAACATGGTTGGCTGGGCCCGAATCGAGGTTCCTGCACAGCCCGGCCGAACCTACCGGCTGCGCTTTGCGGAAATGCTGAAGGACGACGGGACCCTTTACACCGAGAATTACCGCACCGCGATTTCCACCGATTACTACACCTGCAAAGGGGAGGGCACCGAGAGCTGGGAACCCCGCTTTACCTTCCACGGCTTCCGCTATGTCGAGTTGTCCGGCGTGCCGGAGGGAATGACTCCGTCCGCCGACTGGGTGACCGGGGTTGTCCTCCACAACGACATGCCGCCGACCGGAAGCTTCCTCAGTTCGCACCCCACCTTGAACCGGCTCCAGCGGAATATCCAGTGGGGCCAGCGGGGCAACTTCCTGGCCATCCCGACCGATTGCCCGCAGCGGGATGAACGGCTTGGCTGGACCGGCGATGCCCAGGTCTTCTGCGCCACCGCCAACTTCAATTTCAATACCCTGGCCTTTTTCGTGAAGTGGTGCGCCGACCTGCGCGATTCCCAGTACGAGAACGGCGGCATCCCGTACTATGTGCCCCAGTCCCCCAAGTCGGGCGACGCCTCCTCCAGCGCATGGGGGGACGCGGCCGTCATCGTTCCCTGGGAGGTTTACCAGTCTTTCGGTTACCGGCGGATCCTGGAGGACAACTTCGCGATGATGCAGGGTTGGCTGCGCTATTATGAGGAACATCCGGAGACCAGGGATTTCATCCATTCCGGCTACACCTACGGGGACTGGCTCCAGCCGAACAATGTCGGGGACCACCCACGCTTCGGCAACCGGGCCGGGGATACGGATACGTCCCTGATCGGGACCGCCTATTTTGCCCGTTGCGCCGACCTGCTGGGACGGGCTGCGCAAGTCCTCGGCAAGGACCGGGAAGCGGAGCGGCGGCAGGCGGAGTTCGAGCAGATTCGCCAGGCCTTCCAGAAGGCCTTCTTTGACCGGGAAGGCCGCTTGACCACGAAACACGAGACCCAGACCGGGTATCTCCTGGCCCTCGGTTTCAACCTCCTGACCCCGGAGATGGAACAGCAGGCCCTGGAGCACCTCGTCCGCCTCATCACGGAGGAGGCCGACGGCCACCTGCGGACCGGATTCCTCGGCACCCCCCTGATCTGTCCGGTCCTGACCCGTTACGGTCGTCCCGACCTGGCCTATTCCATCCTCTTCCGCACCACCTATCCCGGCTGGTTCTTCTCCATCGAACAGGGCGCCACCACCATGTGGGAACGCTGGAACAGCTACAGCAAGGAGGATGGTTTCGGACCGGTGGACATGAATTCCTTCAACCACTACGCCTACGGCGCCATCGGGGAGTGGATGTACGAGTCCATCGCCGGCCTGCAAGCCGCCGCTCCCGGATACAAGGTCATCCGCTTCCATCCCGTCCCCGGCGGACCGCTGGAATCGGCCGCAGCCAGCCTGGAGACTCCCTACGGCCTGGCCCGGTCCGAGTGGGTTCGTGAACCTGACGGCGGGATGCGGTTGACCCTTACTGTCCCGCCGAACACCAGCGGGGAGGTGCTCCTTGACAATGGCAGGCAAACCGTGCCGCCCGGGCGGCATTCCTTTCGCCTCGATTGAGCGTGCCTGCCGTAAAAACTGGAGCCACCCATCGGATTCGAACCGACGACCTGCTCATTACGAATGAGCTGCTCTACCAGCTGAGCTAGGGTGGCGTCCAAAGAAGCCCCAAAACTTGCGTGGGCCTTCTGGCCTTGGCAAGAAGAAACTAGACGAGGGACGAAGGACGAAGGACTAAGGACAAGGGACGAATGAAGGGATCAAGCTCCTTCCGATTGAATTTCCGATTGCTGACCTTAGACCTTAGTCCTTAGTCCTTAGTCCTTAGTCCTTCGTCTAAAATAAACTTTTTGATTTGCTTTCGCCAACCATCTCCGTATGGCTCACCTCTTTTCTTTGATCCACATACCCGAATCAGAACCATTTCCAGGATATGAAACAAATTACGCTTAACGTGAAAAAGCGGACCGATCTGGGCCGTACGGCCAGCAAGCACCTGCGCCAGGGGGGGGTCGTTCCGGCCATCATCTACGGCGAGTCCGGCCACCAGAACCTCGCCGTGGACAACCATGAGTTCGCCATGGCTTACCGGAAGATCACCGGCAGCGCCGCCCTGATCGAGCTCCAGATTGAAGGGGACACGGAGTCCCACTACGCCATCATCCAGGAACTGCAGCGCAACACCCGGACCGACGCCTTCCTGCATATCGATTTCAAGGAAATTGTCCGTGGCAAGGACATGGAAGCCGACATCCCGGTCCATACCCGCGGCACCGCCGACGGGGTCCGCAACTATGGCGGAGTCCTCGAGCTGGGCGCCCACACCTTGCGGGTCCGCTGCCGTCCGCGCAACCTGCCGGAATCCATCACCATCGACGTGACCAAGCTGGAAATCGGCAAGTCCATCCATTTGTCTGAACTCGAAGCCCCCGAGGGCGTCACCTTCCTCGACGAACCGGACCTGGTCGTTGTCGGCTGTGTCGGTGCGTCCGCCGGATCCAGCGGTGTCGAGGAAGAGGAAGAGCCGGAAGTGATCGGTGAGGAAGCGGAAGCCGGGGAAGGCGAAGCTGAAGAAGCCGAAGTCGCGGAGGCCGCCACCAAGGAGGACTAAATCCCCTCCTGACCTGTTCTTTGCATGCAATCGGTGCGTGTCATCGCGGGCTTGGGGAATCCCGGGCCGCGATATGATGGAACACGCCACAACATCGGTTTCGCGGCAGTCGATCGTCTGGCTGCCGCCCATGCCGCCACCTGGAAGGCGGACAATCGCATGTGTGCCCACACCGCGTCCATCGAGATCGCTGGCCATCCGGTCCTGCTGCTCAAGCCGCAGACCTTCATGAATGCCAGCGGGAAGGCCATCGGGAATGTGTGCCGCTTTTACAAGTGGTCCCCCAAGGCCGTGTTGGTTGTGGTAGACGAGTACCAGTTTCCCCTCGGGGAGACCAAGCTGTCCCTCCGGGGCAGCGGGGGAGGGCACAACGGAGTGGAAGACATCATCCGGCAGCTCGGGGCTGATTTTCCCCGGTTGCGGGTGGGCATCGCTCCGGCGGAAAAGTCCCCCATGGGCATGACCGATTACGTTCTCGGCAAATTTACCGCCGCGGAATCGGAAACTCTCGCTAACTGCTGGGAGCGGATCCTCAGGGAGATCGAAATGATCGTCCACAAGGGCCCGGTCCTGGCCATGAATACCATTAATCAACGCAGTCTCAAGAATGAGCCAACAAACCAATCGGAAGTATAACGTCACCATTATCCTCGACTCCCGCGGATATGACTCCCCCGTGGAAACCATCGAGGAGAAGGTTTCCGGAATCATGCAGGAACTCGGCGGCACCGTCGATTCCCTGGAAAACCTCGGTCGCCGGGATTTCTCCCGCATCACCGAAAAGGGCCACGCCGGCGACACCTACCTCTCGGTGGACGTGTCCGGTCCGGCCAACCTGCCGGCCGCCTTCCAGGAACGCACCCGCCTGGACCGCCTGATCAAGCGGGCCATGTTCAAATCCGCCTGAGCGCAGAAGGGAGACCGGAAACATGGCCAACTTCAACAAAGTCCTGCTGATGGGCAACCTGACCCGTGATCCGGAAGTCCGGACCACCACCTCGGGCCTGAAAATCGCCAAGCTGGGAATGGCCGTGAACCGCCGGTACCGGACCCGCGATGACGAAACCCGCGAGGAGACGACCTTTGTCGACCTCGACGCCTTCGGCAACCAGGCCGAGATAATTGAACGTTATTGCCAGAAAGGATCTCCATTGTTTGTGGAAGGCCGCCTGCGGCTGGACCAGTGGGAGAGCAATTCCGGTGACAAGCGTTCCAAGCTGACCGTCGTGGTCGAGAATTTCCAGCTCATGAGCGGGGGTTCCGACCGTTCGGAAGAGTCCCGTCCCGGGTCCGCCTCCTCCGGCGGATCCTCCCGTGACAGCAGCCCTGCCGGGGATTCGGACAAATTCGAGGACGATGATGTTCCGTTTTAATCAGACCAAAATTTCAAACTAAATCCATTTTACCAGAGGAGACGATACTCATGGCAAACGCAGAACTTCTGTTACTTCAACCGGTGGAAAACCTCGGCGACGAGGGGGACACCATTTCTGTCAAGACCGGCTACGCCCGCAATTACCTGCTTCCGCGCGGACTGGCCATTCCGGTGACCCGGGCCAACCGCAAGCAGATCGAGGCCCTCAAGACCCGGGCTGAAAAACGCCGCGCTTCCGAGCTGGAAGGCGCCCAGGCCACCGCGGCCAAGCTGGAGACGATCCAGATTGTCTTCGCCGTCCAGACGGGACCCGGGGGCAAGATGTTCGGGGCCGTGACGGCCCAGGACCTGGTCAGCCGTATCGCCGAGAACGGCGTCGAGCTGGACAAGAAGCAGGTCAGCCTGTACAACCCGGTCAAGAGCCTGGGACGCCACAGTACGCGGATCCGGCTTCATCCGGAGGTTTCCCTCGACTTCGAGTTCGAGGTCGTGTCGGAGAACCCGATCGAAGAAGAAGAAGAAGCCAAGTCTGAGTAGGCGTGTCATCGCCTGCACCGGTATCACCTCCCAGCGCCATGCGACATCGCACCCGTCATGACTGAGGAGCGAGGACGCATCCCGCCGCACAGTGTGGAGGCGGAGGAAGGCTTGCTGGGATCCTGCCTGATCGACCCCCAGCAGCAGATCGTTTCCGACTGCATGGAGGTCGGCCTGCAGCCGGATTCCTTCTACAAGCCGGCCCATAAGGTCATCTTCCAGGTCATCATCGACCTCTTCACCCAAAACAAGGGTCTGGACGAGGTCTCGGTGATGGACGCCCTGGCCAGCCGTCCGGTCTCCAGCATGGAGTGGCTCAAGCGGCAGCAACGGCTGGTGGATCCCGACACCCCGCTGCTCAAGCTGGTCGGCGGGGCGACCGTGATCACACAGCTGACCAACCGGATCGAGTCCATCGCCAACGCCCGTTACTGGCTGGAGATTGTCCGCCAGAAGTGGCTGCTGCGCCGGCTTATCGAGGCCACCACGCACATCGCCGACGAGGCCTACGTCAACCAGGACCAGCTGGAGAACTTCATCAACGAGGCGGAAGCGCGGATCCTGGCCATTAACGAGGACCGGCTGGGCGACTCGGCCCAGGCCTTCAGCCTCTCGGTGGACCGGGCGGCCCATATGATCCGCAGCATCCTCGACGGCAAGCACGAGGAGGGGGTCCTGACCGGTTATGTCGATATCGACAAGATGACCTTCGGACTTCATCCCGGGCAAATGGTGGTCCTGGCCGCCCGGCCCTCGATGGGGAAGACCTCCCTCGGGATGAATATCGCCGAGAATGTGGCTCTGCCGGCCCGGGGCAATGGCAAGGGAATTCTTGTCTTCAGCCTGGAAATGCCCGCCGAGCAGTTGGCCATGCGAATGCTCTGCGGCCGGGCCAAGGTCAGCATGCGCCGGGTCCGTGACCGGATGCTCAGCCACGAGCAGCAGCGGCTTCTGGCCAGGGAGGCGGCGGTGCTCAAGGACGCCCCGATCTGGGTCGACGACTCCAGCGGGATCAACATCCTGGAAATGCGGGCCAAGGCCCGGCGGATCCGCCGCCAGCACGGGATCGACCTGATCGTGGTGGACTACCTGCAACTGATCAGCGGGACCGACTCGCGGGTTCCCCGGGAGCAGCAGATTTCCGAGATCAGCCGCGGCATCAAGGCCATGGCCAAGGAATTGAACGTTCCGGTCCTGGTCCTGAGCCAGCTCAACCGGGCCTCGGAAAAGGAAAACCGGCAGCCCCGGATCTCCGATTTGCGCGAGTCGGGATCCATCGAGCAGGACGCGGACGTCGTTTTCCTCCTTGCCGCGAGGCGGGATTCCGAGGAAAACGTGGTCGTTCCCCAAGCTTCCCGCGAGCGGGAGCTGATCATCGCCAAGCAGCGCAACGGGCCTACCGGCAGCGTCTCCCTAACCTTTATTCCTGATTTTACTCGCTTTGAGAACTACACTTCCCAGCCTGAAGAATAATTTTATGAGAGGTCTTATTCACACCCTGATCCTTGGGATTGTCCTGGCCGTCCTGCATCCAGCAACTGCCCAGGGCCAGAGCCAGGTCCCGGCCCAGTCGGCCGAACCCATTGTCGGGGAAATCAAGATCGAGTTTGTTGACATCCGCAATGTCAGTGACGAGGCCATCCGGGCCCGTCTGCAGATCCGGGAGGGCATGCCTTTCAGCCAGAACCTGGTCGACCGTTCCATTCGAAGCCTCTACATGACCCGGCTCTTCGACTACATCGAGGCCCGGACCGAGAACATGCCGGGCGGACAAGTGCGGGTCATTTTTACCGTCCAGGCCCGTTACAAGATTTCCTCCATCGAGATCGCCGGGAACAAGAAGATCAGCAGCAGCCGCCTGCGCCGCAAAGTAGAGGTCCGGGTCGGGCAAAGCCTTGATGAGCGGCGGATCCGGCGCGATGCGGACACCCTGACGGAATACTACCGTGACAAGGGATACACCGAGGTCCGCGTCGACTACCGCCTGGACAAGAACCCGGACACCGGCGAAGGGCGGGTCACCTTCCTCATCAACGAGGGACAGAAACTCAAGATCGAGTCGGTCGAGTTTGTCGGCAACACCGCCTTTTCGGGGCGCCGCCTCAAGAAGGAGATGGAAACCCGCCGGCGCTGGTTTCTTTCCTGGCTGACCGGCTCCGGCCGCTTCGACGAGGTCAAGTTCCAGGAGGACCTCGAGAAGCTCCGCACCCTTTACCTGAACGCCGGTTACCTCGACGTCAGCATCCCGGAATCCAATGTCTCCCTCGATTATCCCAAGCCCGGCGAGATTGTCATCACCATCCGGATCGACGAAGGCCGGCAGTACAAGGTCGGCAACATCAGCTTCGAGGGAAATACCATTTTCCCGACGCCGCTGCTCTATGCCTCCATCGACCTCCTGCCGGGGGACTACTTTTCCCCGGAAATCCTCGATGAGGACATTGAGCGGCTGACCAACATCTACGGGTCCGTCGGCTACCTCGACACTTCCATCCGCCCGGAGCGGCGGGCCAACATCGAGTCCGGTGACATCGACCTCATCTACCGGATCCGGGAGAGCGAGAAGTTCGACGTGGAATCCATTGTCATCGAGGGCAACACCAAGACCAAGAGCATCGTCATCATCCGTGAACTGGCCCTCGCTCCCGGCCGCACCTTCAACCTCGTCTACATGAAGAACAGCGAGGCCATCCTCAAGAACACACGGTTCTTCGAGGAAGTGCAGCTCACCCCCGAGCCGACCAATGTTCCCGGCAAGCGCAACCTGAAGATCCGGGTCAAGGAAGGCCGCACCGGCAACTTCCAGTTCGGGGCCGGCTTCAGCTCCCTGGAGAGCGCCATGGTCTTCTTCGAGATCTCCCAGGGGAACTTCGACCTCTTCAAGTGGCGCTCCCCCTTCCTGCAGGGGGACGGCCAGAAGTTCCGCTTCCGCGGTTCTATCGGCTCCCGTTCCAATGAAGTGGTCATGGCCTTCGAGGAACCCTGGCTCTTTGAACGGCGCCTGGCCTTCGGTTTCGAGCTTTTCCGTCGCGAGACCGACTACAACAGCGCTACCTATGATGAAATGCGGACCGGCCTCGAGATCTACCTCCGCAAGCGCCTCTTCGGCCTGGTCAACGGCCAGCTCTCCTACGGCTTTGAAGTGGTCGACCTCGACAATGTCAGCTTCCAGGCGCCCCAGGTCATCCGCGAAGAGGCCGCCTTCAGTCCGCGTTCTGTCTCCAAGGTGACCCTGACCCTCTGGCGGGATACCCGGAACGACCTCATTTTCACCACCCGGGGGAGCCGGATATCCGTGGCCAACACCTTTGCCGGGGTTGGCGGCGACACCGAGTACGTCAAGTTGGAGGCCCGCAGTGCCTTCTTTGTTCCCACCTTCGAGTTCGGGGACCAGGTCATCTCCATCCTGGCCCGGGCCGGATCCCTCTGGGAATACAGCGACAACCCGGCTCCGTTCTTTGACCGGTTCTACCTCGGCGGTCCGGATTCCCTGCGCGGCTTCGATTACCGCGACGTCGGCCCGGTCAGCAACCGCGCCGAAGGGGACAACTACACCGGTGAGCCGATCGGGGGCAATTCCTACGCCTTCGCCAGCCTCGAATACTCGATCAAGGTGGCCGAACCCCTGCGCCTGGCCATTTTTTACGACTGGGGCTTTGTCAACCGGGATGATTTCGACTTCGATCCCTCCACTTTCAATGACAACTGGGGGGTCGGGATCCGCCTTCTGGTCCTCGGAAATCCGCTTCGACTGGACCTCGGCTTGCCCCTCACCTCGACCGAGCTCTATGACGAGGCGGGCAACCTGATCTGGACCAACGACACCGGCAACCAGTTCAATTTCTCCTTCGGGACCCGCTTCTGATTTTTTGAACAGCCCACTGTTCATGCGGGTCTGTTCATCATTGACCTTTCAAATTAATCTATCACAACATCGTTCAAAATGAGAAAAGTAATCAAACTCCTCCTGCCCGTTTTCGCCATGGGCGCCCTTGCATTTAATGCCGCTAATGCAGAGTTGACGGTCCTCACAGTCAGCATGCAGAAGCTCTTCGACGGCTACTACAAGTCCGAGCAGGCCAATCAGCGGCTGGAAAGCATCCGCGAACAGGCCGTCTCGGAAGCCCAGGAGAAGGAAAAGGAACTGCAGGGTTTTGCCGACCAGATCCGGGCCATGCAGGAAGAACTGCAGAATCCGGTTCTTTCGGATGAATCCAAGGAAGCCAAGCAGGCCGAATTGCAGCAGCTCGCCGCCCAGGGCCAGCAGAGACAGCGCGAATTCCAGCAGTGGCAGCAGGCCACCATGAACAACCTCAACCAGCAGGGACAGGACATCCGCCGCTCGCTGATTGAGGAAATCATGAAGCTGGTCAATGAAATCGCCCTTCGCGACTACGATGCCGACCTCGTTCTGGATACCTCCGACATTCTCGGCAGCGGGGTTCCGACCGTCATCTACGCCAGCGACTCCATGGACATCACCGAGAAGGTCCTGGTCAAGCTGAACGCCGACGCTCCGAACAACTAAGTTCGCGATCAACCATTTTCCGGAGCCCCGACGCCCCATGTGCGGTGTCGGGGCTCTTTTTGTAATAAACGGTTGATTCGGGGGAATGGGGAATCAATCTGGAGACATGAAATGGCGACTTTCGGTCGGCGAGATCCTGAAGGCCCTTGGAAATCCCGAGGTCCGGGGCACTTATGACGGGGAAATCACCGGAGTGGCGGACCTGCGCTCCGCCAGCAACGGGGAAATTGCCTTCCTGAGCAGTGGAAAATATGCCAGGTTCCTGGCCGGTTCCAAAGCGGCCGTGGTCATCATTCCGCAAAATCACGAGGGGCAGCCTCCTGCTGGAAGCATGTGGATTCCTGCTCCGGATCCTTCCCTGGCCCTGGGCAAGGTCTGCCAGCTGATCAAGCTGCGGATCCAGCCTCCGCCGCCTCCGGGCATCCATGAGACGGCCACCATCGACGAGACCGCCCGGATAGATCCCAGTGCCAGCATTGGCCCGTATTGCCTGGTCGGGCCCCGGGCCGTGATCGGTCCCCGGGTGGTCCTGGAATCCCATGTCCGGATCGAGCAGGAGGCGGAAATCGGTGAGGATTCCCTGCTCCAGCACGGGGCAGTGGTCGGCTGGTCCTGCCGGATCGGCAAGCGTTGCCGGCTCTTCTCCAGTGCGGTTATAGGATCGGACGGATTTGGCTATCATTCCGATCAGCAAGGCCATCAGCATCTCCCGCAGATCGGGATCGTGGTCGTCGAGGACGATGTGGATATCGGATCCAACTCCAGCCTGGACCGTGCGCGTTTCTCGGAGACCCGGATCGGGCAGGGGACAAAAATCGACAACCAGGTGCAGATCGGCCACAATGTGATCCTGGGAAAGCATTGCATCATCTGTGCCGGCGTCGGGATTTCGGGAAGTACCGAGGTAGGGAATTTCGTGATCATGGCCGGCCAGGTGGGCGTGGCCGGGCACATCAAGGTCGGCGACGGGGTCATTGCCACCGGGCAGACCGGCATCACCAAGGATACTCCGGCCGGAACCGTCCTCATGGGCACCCCCGGCCGGCCGCGGAGTGAGGAATTGCGGCGTTTGGCCCAACTGGGCCAATTGCCCGATATCGTGGCCCGCCTGAAGCGGCTGGAGGAAAATCTCTCCGGCGATTAACCCGTATTTGGTTGCCAGCCCGACCGTGCTTCCCATTCAGTAACCCAAGTCCTCAGTTATGCAAATTGGAGAAATGAAGATCCTGATGGGGAGTGCCAATGTGCCCCTCGCCAAGGCTGTCTGCGATTTTGTCGGCGCCGACCCCACCCACGTCACCCTGAAGCGTTTTCCGGACAAGGAGGTCTTCGTCAAGATCGACGAGAATATCCGGGGAAAGGACGTCTTCATCATCCAGCCGACCTGTCCCCCGGCCAATGACAACCTGATGGAGCTGCTGATCATGATTGATGCGGCACGACGGGCCTCGGCCAACCGCATCACCGCGGTTCTGCCTTTCTACGGATATGCCCGTCAGGACCGCAAGGACCAGCCGCGGGTCCCGATCACGGCCAAACTGGTCGCCAACCTGCTGGTCACTTCCGGAGCCAACCGGGTCCTGACGATGGACCTCCATGCCCCGCAGATCCAGGGTTTCTTTGATATCCCGGTGGACCACTTGTACGCTTCCACGGTGTTTTTCGATTACCTCAAGAAATTCAAGGACGAGGACCTGATTGTCATTTCCCCCGATGTGGGCGGGATCAAGATGGCGGCCGCCTATGCCAACATGCTGGGCACGGATTTCGGCTTTGTGGCCAAGAAGCGCAAGGATGCGACCCAGGTCGAGGCCACCAGCGTGGTCGGCGAGGTGGAGGGGAAGTCGGTCCTTATTGTCGATGACCTGACCGAGTCCGCCGGCACCCTCCAGGCGGCGGCCAAGATTCTCAAGGACCGGGGCGCCGTCAAGGTCCGGGCCGCGGTCAGCCATGCCGTGCTCAATGACAAGGGTTATGAGCGGATGCAGGAGGGCTTCCTGGACGAGCTGATCTCGACCAACTCCACCCCGGTGGACTGCCGCGGGTTGCCCATCACGATCCTTTCCATCGCTCCCTTGCTGGGCGAAGCCATGCTCCGGATCAACAACCACCAGAGCGTGACCTCCCTCTTCCGGATCAAGGGTTTCTAGTCCGGATTCTGGAAAATCCGGGCGGTCCGGATATGTTTTCTGTGCCTCCTTTCATTGGTGGCCGGGTGGTTTTTTTTGAATTCCTGCCCGTCATTCGCGTCCAACTTCAGGACGCAAACAGAAAACATTATGACACAAAAACTGTTTTCCCATTTTTCATTCAAGTTAACGCGTGGGCTGGGGCTTGCCCTGGTCCTGGTCTCGACAGTGGTTTCCACATCCCGTGCGGAGGACGGCTTCGACATGGACCGGACTGCCGTCGATGACGGTTCCGTACCGTACATCACCAGCTATGCGAAGGTCCTGGAGCCGGCCCGGTCGGCGGTTGTTTCCGTGACCACGGCCAGCATCGTGGAGATCATGCGCAATCGTGGACGGAGCCCGATCGAGGAGTTTCTCCGCCGCTATTATGGCATGCCGGATGATCAAAACCACCAGATGCCGCCTGGCCAGGAAGGCCAGACCTACGAGCGCCGGGTCCCCTACGGACTGGGCTCGGGGGTCATCATTTCCGAGGATGGGTATATCCTGACCAACAACCACGTGATTTCAGACGATTCCGGGGAACCGGCGGACGAAATCACGATCCATCTCAATGACGGCAGCCAGGAGGAGGCCAAGCTGATCGGCCGCGACGAGCGGACCGATGTGGCCCTGCTCAAGATCGAGCGGGACGGCCTGCCATCGATTGCCATCGCCGACAGCAACATGCTGGAAGTGGGGGATATCGTCTTTGCCATCGGTAATCCCCTCGGGGTCGGCCAGACCAGCACCATGGGGATCGTTTCCGCCACCAAGCGGACCAACCTCGGCCTGCTCGGCAACCAGGGTTATGAGAATTTCATCCAGACCGACGCGGCCATCAACCGCGGCAATTCCGGCGGGGCTCTGGTCGATGCCAAGGGCCGTCTGGTCGGCATCAATACCGCTATCTTTTCCCAGACCGGAGGAAGTATCGGCATCGGGTTCGCCATTCCCTCACGGCTGGCCCGGACCGTGGTCATGGAGCTGATTGAATTCGGCAAGGTCCGTCGCGGTTACCTCGGGGTTTCCATCAGCGACCTCAATCCCGACATGGCGGAAGCCTTCGGACTGGAGATCGCCAAAGGCGCCCTGGTGGAGACCGTCCAGGACGGGACACCGGCCGCCAAGGCCGGCATGCAGCGCGGCGACGTGATCCGCTCCATCGACGGACAGGAAGTGGAGTCGGTTTCCGACCTGCGTCTGGCGGTGGCCTCCATGGCCCCGGGGACCCTGATCAACGTCGTCATCATGCGCGATGGCGAACAGAAGGAGCTGGAGGTCACCCTGGGCAGCCTCGACGATCCTTCCGCGGTGGTGACGAGTGAAGACTCGCCCCTGGATGGCATCGGGCTCGAACCGGTGACCCCCACCGTGAAGGACCAGTGGAACCTGGACCTGGACGAGGGAATCCTGGTCACGGAAGTTAATCCGCGTTCACCCTATGCCAAGGTGCTGGCCCCGGGAATGATCATCCTCGAGATCAACGACCAGCCGGTGACCACCATCGGCCAGTTGAACGAGCACCTCCATCGGGGCCGGGTCAACAAGCTCTGGGTCTCCTACCGCGGTAACAACGGATTCCTGGCCCTGCGGATCGAGTAGGGCGGAGCCCCCGCTCAACGCCTGGCCCATTCGGGGAGGCCATAATTTCAGCCCGTTCCCATCCCGCTCCTGCGGGATCGGAGCGGGCTTTTTTGATTAATAATTTCAAAATCTGGCTCGTTAGAAATTGTCTGCCTCGAAGGTAGGGAAGCCATTGGCCGTGTCGGAAGTCTGGAATCCCGAAGGGATGAAAGCCATTAGCGCTGGGCGGAACGAGCCCGAAGGGCGAGCGACGCCCCGGGGAACTGGCCCGTTATCGAAAACCGGCCCCGGAGGGGTCGCAGATGATACCGATTGGCGGATGCGACCCCTCCGGGGCATCATATCAAGGAACCAAGCTCGTTGATCGAGTTACCGATTCGGTTTTCTACCTACACCAGCCCCAGGCGGACCAGGAGCGCCTGGGGGTCGGGATCGCGGCCCATGAATTCCCGGAAGAGCACCGCCGGCTCCTCGGAATTTCCCTTGGCCAGGATGGCCTTGCGAAAGGCGCGCCCGGTCTCCGGATTCATGATTCCCTCCTTGAGGAAGCGGGTAAAGGCGTCGGCATCCAGCACTTCCGCCCACTTGTAGCTGTAGTAGCCGGCGGCATAGCCGGTGGAATCGGTGAACAGGTGACCGAAGTTGCGGACATTGCTGGGGAACTTCTCGCTGACCGGATCCAGGTAGCCCTCAAGCGCCTGGTCGATGAAGGCGTCCAGATCCTCCCCCGAGGCGGGATCAAATTCCAGGTGCAGGGAGAGGTCCATGCGGCCGAACGAGAGCTGCCGCATCTGCAGGCGGGCGGCCCCGAAGGTCCGGGTCCGGACCAGCTTCCGGTAAAGGTCGTCGGGGATTTTCTCCCCGGTTTTGTAATGGCGGGCGAAGAGGTCCAGGCTCTCCCGTTCCCAGCACCAGTTTTCCATGATCTGGGAGGGCAGCTCGACGAAATCCCAGGCCACGTTGACCCCGCACAGGCTGCGCACCCTGACCTCGCTGAGGAGGTGGTGGAGGAGGTGGCCGAACTCGTGGAAGATGGTCTCCACGTCACGGTGGCTGAGCAGCGCCGGCTTGTCCCCCACGGGCGGGGTCAGGTTTCCGATCATCAGGCCCAGATGCGGGCTCAAGGTGCCGTCTTCCTGCTCCCGTCCGGTAATCAGGTAGTTCATCCAGGCACCGCTCTGCTTGGAATCGCGCGGATACCAGTCGGTGTAGAAGGAACCCAGGTGACGGCCGCTGGCCGCGTCGAGAATGTTGTAGTACTGGACTTCCGGGTGCCAGGTCTCCGGCTTGTCCTCGGTCTGTTCCTTGACCTTGATCCCGAAAACGGTCTCCACCAGCTCGAACATGCCGCGCATGACGGATTCCACCGGGAAGTAGGGCCGCAGGGCCTCCTCGTCGAAGTCGAACTTCTCCTTGCGCAGCTTTTCCGACCAGTAGCCGACTTCCCATGGTGTCAGCGGGCCGGCCGGCTGGCCGGTCTTGGCCGCCTTGAATTCCTGCAGCTCCCGGTGTTCGCGGGCAAACGCCTCCCCGGTACGGTCGTGCAGGTCCTCAACAAATTCCATGGCCTTGCGGCCGCTTTTGGCCATCCGCCGCGACAATACCCAGTCGGGAAAATTCTTCCGTCCGAGGAGGTCAGCCTTTTCCTTGCGCAGGGTCAGGATCTCGCGCACCAGGTCCCCGTTCTCGTACTTCCCGAAGTGGCCCACGCGCTTGAATCCGAGGAAGAGCTCCTTTCGCAATGCATCCGAATCAGCATGCTGCAGCACCGGCAGGTAGGAGGGCATGTGCAGGGTGAAGCGGTATTTGGGCTCCTCCCCGGTGCCGTAACCCTTGGCCTTGGCGGAGCTGAGGGCCGCCTCGACGGCGGATTCCGGCAAACCGGCCAGCTCCTCCTTCGAATCCACCACTTTCTCGAAGGCGTTCAGGGAATCGAGGCAGTTGTCGGCATAGGTCTTGGTCTTGTCCGCCAGGAGGGACTCGATGTCCTTCAGCCGCTGGCGGGTCTTTTCGTCCAACGCCGCGCCGGCGTCCTCGAAATCCTTCAGGGTCTCGCTGACAAAACGCCGGCGGACGGGATCCAGTTCCCGGCAGGCCGGGCTGGCGGCGAATTGCTTCAGCTTCAGGTAGAGCCCCTGGTTGAGGGGGATGGAGGAAAAGAACTCCGTCGCCTTGGGCAGCATCTCACGGTGGGCCTTGCGGATTTCCGGGCTGTCGCTGACCGCGGTGAGATGGTTGACCAGGTGCCACGGACGACCGACCAGGTCCTGGGCATCCTCCAGGGCCAGGAAGGTGTTCTCCAGGGTTTCCTTCCCGTCCTCAACGGCGATGATCCGGTCGAGGGCTTCGGTTCCCTCCCGGAGGGCGACCTCCATGTCGGCTGCCACATGCTCCGGCGTCAGGCGGGACCAGGGAATATGATAGGATGTATCAAGAAACGGATGTGTCTGGCTCATTCCAGCATCGAACCGCATAAAATGATAGTGGCAAGAACAGGGACCAGATTTCATGTCGTCTTCACCGGTTTATAATCTGGAAATTTGATTCCGGGTTTCCGAGGATGTTATACATGAAAACCGGCAAAGCCCTAATTTACAGCTCTTATGGCAAGCCCCTGGAAGTGCTTGGACTGGAAGCGCAATCCCTGCGGGATCCGGGGCCGGGAGAGGTCCTCCTGAAGGTCCTGGCCGCTCCGGTCCATCCCAGCGACTTCGGCATGATCCTGGGCAAGTACGGCCGGTTGAAGGCCTTGCCCGCGGTGGCCGGCCGGGAAGGGGTGGCGGAAATTGTCGCAGTCGGTGCTGACGTCGATGATTTTTCCCCCGGAGACCGGGTCACGGTACCGGACGACATGGGCTCATGGCAGGAGATGGGACTATCCAGTGCCAAGGGCCTCTTCCGGGTGCCCTCGGATATCCCCGTCGAGATGGCCGCCATGGCCACCATCAATCCGCCCACGGCCTGGCGGATCCTGCGGGACGCCGGTCTCAACGACGGGGACTGGGTGATCCAGAACGCGGCCAATTCCGCGGTCGGCCTGCATGTCATTGAAATGGCCCGTCATCTGGGTCTCAAGACCGTGAATGTGGTGCGCCGCGAAGAATTGATCCAGCCGCTGCTGGACCGCGGGGCCGACCATGTGGTCCTGGAGGAGTCCGGCTATGACCGGAACATCAAGGACCTGACCGGCGGCCAGCCGGTGATGCTGGCCCTGAACTCGATCGGCGGCGAGAGCGCCATCCGGCTGGTCAATGCGCTGTCGCCGGGCGGAAGCCATGTGACCATCGGGGCGATGCAGTTCGAGGCGGTCCGTTTCCCGACCCGGGCGCTCATTTTCAACAACGTCACCCTGCGCGGCTTCTGGATGGACCAGTGGTTTCGCAACCAGTCGGAAACCCGCGTCCAGATCATGTTCGACAAGATATTCGACCTGATGCGCAAGGGGCAGGTCACCGCCACGGTCAGCGACTCCTTCAGGCTTGAAGACTACAAGGAGGCCGTCGAGGCCGCCGGAAATCCCCGGCTTGGAAAAGTCATGTTCCGCATGGACTGACCGAGCCGGATGAGCCTGATTGATTTTCCATCCCTGACCCGGGAGGCCCTGGCGGAAATGTCCGGATGGGGCTGCCTGCGGACGGCCCGGCAATTGCTGGACCGGAATTGTGTCAAGAAAGCCGGCTGGGAATTCCCGATGCTGACGGGCGTCGTCGAGGTCGGAGGCGAAACGTTTCGACCGGAATTGAACCTGCGTTCAACGACCTTCGTCCAGAACAAGTGCCACTGCGCGAAGGGACGACGGGCGCAGGTCTGCGAACACGCCCTGGCCCTGGTGCTGGCCGCCCAGCGCAGCCAGCGGGAAGCCCCCACCGCGCAGCCCCAGCAGGCTCCGCGGGGACGCGGCCGGTCCGTTCTCCCGGAGGGCTGGATGGTTGTCGAGGGCTCGCCCCAGTACCTGTCCATCCTCCTGCGGGAAAAAGACCATCCGCAGTACGAAACCTGCACCGGCTGGCTGCGCAGCGAAGGCTTCCACCATGAGCCCCGCAACGGGAAGTGGTGGCTGCGGGACCAGCACAAGGTCCTCAATTTCCTGGCCACCCAGCGGCGGCGCCTGGAGCAGAATTACCAGCCGGCCTTCACCGATGGCTTTCAGGAGCGCACGCGGCGGCTGGTCCCGGTCAAGCTGGATTGCCAGACCCGGAAGACCGGCGACGGATTCGAGTTGCGCCTGGAAGTCCGCGCTGAGGGCATCGAGGTTCGCGACATTCACAACGCCCTGCTCTCGGGATGTCACTACATCGTCCGCGGGGACCGGATCTACCTTCTGGAGAAGGAATTGCTGGAGAAATTTTCCGAGGCCAGCCGTGCCCTTGGCGGCGATCCCGGATTGCCCCTGACGGGCCTGTTCCAGACCCGGGTCCGCTCCTCGGCCCTCGTCGATACGGCCGCCATCCTCGATGATCTCGAGTTGGGCGAAGCCCTCCCGGAAGACTGGACCGAGCGCAGCGCGGCCATTCGCGAAATCGGCCGTCTCCAGCCGCCTCCGCTGGCGGAGTCGGTGGCCCGCCGCTTCCGGTCCTACCAGCTGATCGGCACGGCCTGGCTGTGGCATCTCTACCGCAACCGCCTCGGCGGCATCCTGGCCGACGAAATGGGCCTTGGCAAAACCATCCAGGCCATCGGGCTGATCCAGTGCTGGCGAAAGGCCGGGGAATCCTCCGGGCCGGCGCTCGTGGTGGCCCCGGCCAGCCTGCTCGGCAACTGGCAGAGGGAGCTCTCCGTATGGGCTCCCGGGCTGAAGGTATACCTCCATCACGGCCCGTCCCGGCTTCAGGAGTTCTGGCCGGACCCGGGAGAGCCGGATGTCTGCCTGACCTCCTACAGCACCTTGCGGAACGATGACGCGCTCTTCGCCGGTGCCGGATTTTCCCTGGCCATCGCCGACGAGGCCCAGCACGTCAAGAACCGGCGGACCGGGGCCGCCCGGTCCCTCCGGTCGGTCCGGGCCGGGGCCCGCTTTGTCCTGACCGGGACGCCCATCGAGAATTCCATCGATGACCTGCGCTCGCTGTTCGATTTTTGCCTGCCGGGCTACCTCAAGCGGCCTCCCTCCGACAGCAGGGGAGAGGACAAGGCCTGGTTCGAGAAGCGCCACCTGCAGCAGGCGGTGCCCTATATCCTGCGCCGCGGAAAGAAGGCCGTGGCCCCCGAACTGCCGGAGAAAATCGAGCAGACCCTGTGGTGCGGCATGGAGGACCGCCAGGGACGGCTCTACCACGAGGTGCGGTTGAAGAGCCAGCAGGTCCTGATGGAAATGGCCTCCGCCGGCGCTTCCGAGAACCGCCTGCGGTTCACCATGCTGACGGAGCTCCTGCGCCTGCGCCAGGTCTGCGCCGATCCCGGTTTGCTGGACCCGGATTATCCCCTGCAGGAATCCGGCAAGTTCCGGGCCTTCCAGGAATTGCTGGAGGAGGCTATCGACGGGGGCCATCGGATCCTTGTCTTTTCCCAGTTCGTCAAGCTCCTCAAGCGGCTCCGGAGCTGGCTGGAGGATTCCGGGATTGGCTGGGCCTACATCGACGGATCAACCCGCGACCGCCTGGCCGTCTGTGACCGGTTCAACCGGGATGAATCCTTGCCGGTGTGCCTGATTTCCCTCAAGGCCGGGGGGACCGGCCTCAACCTGACCGGAGCCGACACGGTCATCCACTTCGATCCCTGGTGGAATCCGGCCGTCGAGGACCAGGCCACCGACCGTGCCCACCGAATCGGGCAGGAGCGGACCGTGACCAGCTATAAACTGGTCACCGAGGGGACGGTCGAGGACAAGGTCCTGGAGTTGCAGCTCAAGAAGGCCGCCCTGCTGAAGGATTTGCTGGACGAAAGCTCCCATCAGTCGGCAAAGGTTGATCTTGAGACCTTGAAGTCTTTACTGTCATGAAAATGCTCCTCGACCGCTACATCTTCCTGGAATGGTTCAAAGTCTTCTGCATGACCATTTTCGTCCTGTTCGGGTTGATGATTATTGGTGACTTGCAGGACAACCTGCCGGACCTGCTCGGTTTTGGGGCCAGTACCTCGCAGATTATCTCTTACTACATGGTCCTGCTGCCGACCCTGATCCCCGTGGCCCTGCCCATGACTTTCATGGTTTCGCTGCTATTCACCCTGGGTCAATTGCACAAGCACCATGAGCTCACCGCCATGCGGGCCGCCGGAAACAGCCTCTTCCGGATCACCCGCAGCCTCTGGGTGGTGGCCTTGATCCTGACCGTGGTCCTCTTCCAGCTTAACGCCAGGCTCGTGCCGTGGTCGGTGGAAAAGTCCCGTGGGATCTGGAACCAGCTTTCCTACGCCAAGGCCCTGAGCGAGGACACCCCGGAGGAGGAGGTCGGCCTGCACTACAACCTGACCTTCTTCAATCGCCGGGACGGACGCCTGTGGTTCCTGAACCGCTTCAATGAGTTCAATTACCGGGCCTATGGCGTGACCATTTCCGAGCTGGATCCGGAGAACGGCCATGAGTTGAAGCGTCTGGTGGCCAATGAAGGATTTTACGACGACCTTAACGGCGGCTGGACCCTGATCAGTGGACGGGAGACCAGCTTCAGTCCGGAATCCGGGGATCCCGTCCGCAGCCTTCCCTTTGAGCGGGTCCACTATGCCGAATTCAACGAGGATCCGAACCTCATGAAAACCCTTGAGAAACGGCCCAAGGACCTCTCCCTCTCTGAATTGAAATCCGTCGTCGACTACCTCCGCCCGGCCGAGGATCCCCGGCTGGCGCAGTACGCGGTCTCCTTTTACGACCGGCTCTTCAGTCCCTTGGGCTGCCTGATTGTCCTCGGACTGGCCATTCCCTTTTCCGTGACCGGTGTCCGGACCAATCCCTTCGTCGGGGTGAGCAAGGCAATGGGGCTCCTCTTCCTCTACTATTTCCTGCTCAACCTGGCCCAGTTTGCCGGGACCAGCGGGGTCAACCCCCTCCTGGCAGCCCTGATACCGCAAACGGCGGCGATTGCGCTGATTGGGTATTATTTTCTCCGCTTAAGACATCCATGAACAAGCTGGTACTGCGCAAGGAGGCACGCCATGCCCGCGTGCTCCGGGGGCATCCCTGGGTTTTTGTCAATGAGCTCGACGGTGAGCCGGATCCGGCCCTCGACGGCCAGGCTGCCGCCCTCGAGGATTCCCGGGGCAACCATCTCGGCATGGGAATCGTCAATTCGCGTTCCCAGATTGCCTGGCGCCGCTACACCACCGGCAAGGAGGCCTGGGATGTGACTTTCTGGGCGCGGGCCCTGCAAGCCGCCGACCACAATCGCGAGGAGGAACCCTTTCGCCGCCTGGTCTGGTCCGAGGCGGATGATCTGCCCGGTTTGGTCATCGATCAGTTTGACGAGGTTCTGGTTCTGCAGGCCCTGACCCTGGCAGTCGACCGCGCCCTTCCGGAAATGCTCCCACTGATCCAGGAACAATGGCAGCCGCGGGAAATTGTCCTCCGCAACGACGCCCCTTCGCGCCGCATGGAGGGCCTGGAACTGCACAGCCGGACGGTCAGCGGACAGCCGCTGGCTCCCTTCTGGGGACAGATCTACAATGTCTGGTACTGGCTGGACCTGGAGAATGCCCAGAAGACCGGCTTTTACCTGGACCAGCGCCAGGAGCATTTCAAGGTCGCCACCATGGCCGACGGCTGGCGCGTCCTCGACGCTTTCTGCAACCAGGGTGCTTTTGCCCTCAATTGTGCCCGGGCCGGGGCTCGCGAGGTGGTGGCCATCGACAGCTCGGCGGAAGCTGTCCAGCAGGGAAGGAAGAACGCCGCCAAAAACGAGGTGGAGATCGATTTCCGGGAGGAGAACGTCTTTGATTTCTTCACCGCCAACCGTCGGGAACGCTTCGACCTGGTGGTTCTCGACCCGCCCTCCTTCGCCCCCAACAAGCGCTCGGTGGCCGGCGCCAGCAAGGGATACAAGGAACTCCATGTGCGGGCCTTCCATGCCCTCAATCCGGGAGGGATCCTGGCCACCTACTGCTGTTCGCACCACGTCAGCCGGTCCCTCTTCCGGGAGATCATCGAGCAGGCCGCCGCGGATACCCGCAGCAAGGTCCAGGTCCTCTACGAGACGGGACAGCCTATCGACCACCCGGTCCTGCTCAATTTTCCGGAGTCCGAGTACCTCAAGGGTTTCATTCTTCGCAAGGCCTGATCACCAGAAGAAGGTCAGGCTCTCCGGATCGTGGTGGTCCCGGCGGCGGGTCGGGTACAGGACCCGCCAGACCGTGGCATAACGGCTCCAGGGGCCCGGCACCTCCGTGTCGAAAACCGGGGAGGGAGCCTGATTCCGTGCTGTTGAAACCGGTTTATCCAGCCGCTCTCGAAAGCGGCGGTGGCCCACCGTTGAGGAGTAATACAAGACGCGCCGCTCCAGCTCGTTTTTCAAATCCTCCCACGGGGCCGGATCCCTTTCGGCCCGTTCATCGGCCAGTTCCGCAAGGACCTCGGCGCAGCTGGTCTGCTCAACCAGGGCTTTCCAGGTGGCTTCCCGCAGCGACCGCGCGGCGGAGTAACCGTAGGCCACCCTGCCGTTGGCCAGCTTCCCCCAGATGATCACCATCCGGTCGCGGCCGATGGGATTGTCAATTTCGATCCCGCTCAAACCGGGGTAGGGCACTGTCAGGGGACGGTGCTCCAGGAGTCCCGCCCACCATTCGACCAGGCACCAGCGCTCCACCGCCTCCCGCCGGGCCTGCCTCCGGGCTTGCCCCTTCCAAAGTCCGGGAAAGGCGGCCATGCCGCTGCTGGTCGGGTCCAGATGCAGCCCGCACGCGTCCCCACGCCCGGAACCATGGCACTCATGGTAGGCCCAGCGCTCCAGTGCCTCCGAAATCGCCTTGTACCTGGCCAGCAGCGGTGATCGATCCGTCCCGCTCCCGTCAATCGGGCCAAACAATGCCCTTTCCCCGATCGGCAGCGACCCGCGATCCGACAGTTGTGCCCCGGCCCGGTAGCATTCCACGCCCCCGATCCGCAACCGGCCCAATGCAATGAGACCCACTGGCCCCCCCGCGGCCCGCAGAATCCGCGCATACCGCACCGGCGCCAGGGTCAGCATGGGGGTTAGCGATGGTTGTTTCCACAAGGTAGAGTTCCTCTTGGAAAATACGATTTACTATCGGCCTTATGATAAGCCAAGTTTGACTTTAGGTATTCTTCATTTTGACTGGTAAGAACTATTCCTACGGACAAACAAACAATGGCCAACACATCTCGAATGATGAAATATAAGGTGATTCGCATGGGGCGAGAATCAGGCTATTTCAGGTAGTCCTCCAAATGGGGATGTACCTAAATTTGATTAATCTTTTTGCTTTACATGAGTCTAGATTTTAAGAAATCCCTAATCTTAATTGCGTTTGTATTTCTGTTGGGAATCAGACCTAATGGATACTGTGAGGAAATAAGCGATCGTGATCCTGTAGCTAAAAAGATAATTGCTGACGAATCTGGCCAAGGCGGATATTTCTGGAATGTGGTGTGGGATGATTCGGGTGTGGCATATATTGGTAGGGATCGACTCTGGAGATGGGATGGAATTCATTTAATTCCATTGGGGCCGGATCGGCTTTTTAACCTTCGCGGATTGGCATTTGATCCAGAGGGCATGTTATGGCTGGGAGCTTACAATTCGCTTGGAGTCTTGAATCCCCAAACCTTGCAATATGAGTCTCGAATGGACCTGATTCCCGATGCCTATCATGGATTTGGTGAAATATGGGAATTGTATCACGATGGTGATTTCCTCTGGATAAGTACGGATAGGCGCTTGTTTAAAGTTAGTGAAGGATACTTTTCATCTTGGGAGTTTGAAGGCCAACATAGGGTCATATTTCATTTCCTGAAATCAGGAATATATGCTCATGAAGTAGGTTCCGGATTGTGGAAGATTATGGATGATAGCAAGTTGTTAATCTCAAATGATCCCGGCTTAGCAAATGACAGTTTAGTATATTTGGAGGATACTGTCCGGAATTCCCTGAGAGGATTTTCAGGTAATGGGATATTTGAGGTAGAACACGACGGGTCAGTGGTGGATATTGATTTTGGAATATCAGAACATCTCATTACTAGTTGTGGATTCAGAAATTCAGAAGGTAATTACTATCTTGGTACTATTGATAGGGGAGTAATAGAATTTTCTAATACTACGGAAAATATTTGTGATGTAATTGACGAAGGTGATGGTCTTAGTGCGATAATTCTAAAATTCGTTGTTGATCCCCGCGATCAAGTTATGGCGCTGCAACTCGATGGAGTTTCAGTTTTGAGGAAGGAGCCAAAATTGGCAGGCTTCTTCATTTTTGAAGATGGAATTGTCAGGAATCCAAATGGAATAATCCAAGTTTCTAGCTCTATTCTGTTACCTACTGAAAGTGGCTTAGTTGAACTTGATTTGAGCCAAACCAAGCCAACCTACAATATTATCCACCAGGGTGAGGTTTATAAGTGTTTATCTTTTAATAAAGTTGCCTACTTCCTAAACTACGACCGCCTGATGTCCTGGGACGGGCGGGAGACGCGGGAAGTGCATAATTTCGGCCGGGAGATCCGGGCCTTCGCCATGCTCGGGGACGGGCGGCTGCTGACCTGTTTCAAGGACCAGCTGGAATTGTATCGACTGGACCAGGACAATAAGCTGAAACGCATCCAGCAGTTCGAGGCGGGGACGGACCTCTACGCGCTGGAAGCGGACGGGCAGGGGCGGATCTGGGCCTGGTCGCACAAGTCCCCGCTGCTGGAGTTTCATCCGGATGGACCCGGCCTGCGGATGCAGCGGCACGAGTCGATTGCCGGGCAGGTCCTGGAGGGCCGGGAGATGCCGGTCTTCGTGACGGAGACGGGTCCGGTGGTGATTCTGGGAGGTAAGTTGTACCGGTACGGGGGCGCGGGGGATTCATGGGAGGAGGGGGTGTTCGAGCCCGGTAGCCGGGATTTCCAGGCGGGTTGCATGTGGACGGAGGACCAGCGGCTCATGGGCTGGCTGGTTTACTGGGACAACGACATCGAGTCCAGTTACATCATTGAGGTCGACTGGCTGGCAGGCAGGCCGCCCGAATTGCGCAGGGTTCCATGGGTCGACCTCAACTCACTGGGTCGGATACAGCAGATCCGGGTCCGCGGGAAAGAAGTTATCATCGCGGGAAGGAAGGGCCTGCTGGTCGCTGAGCGGTCCTTGAGTGAGAGCATCCCGGAGCCGACCGCTCCCGTGGTCTGGGATGTGGCTGCCGGGCTGGCCCCGGCGCAGGCAATGGATTTCGGGTTTGGCGAAGCCAATCCGCGATTCCAGTTCGGAGCGCCGCTGGTCAGCAGTGATTATCCGGTCCGGTTTCAATCCCGCATCAAGGGCCTCGAGGAAGCCTGGGGGCGTCCGGACGCGCTGGCCGTGCGGGAGCTGGGGCAGCTGATGGCCGGCGATTACCAGCTGCAGGTGCGGGTCGTGGATCCCTTCGGACGAACCGGGCCCATGGCTTCGGTCCCGATCCATGTCCGGCCGCATTGGTTGCGGAGCCCCCTGGCGGTGGGGCTCTATGTGATCCTGGCGGTGCTGTTGGTCTTCGCTTTTCTGCAGGGCCAGGGCCATTACCTGCGGCGGCGCCAGCGAATCCTCAAGAGCCTGGTGCGCGAGCGGACCAGCGAATTGGAAAAGGCCAACCGCTTCAAGGATGATTTCATCGCCAACCTGAGCCATGAGATCCGCAACCCGCTGAACGGCGTGATCGGTCTGATCAGCGAGTTACGGGAGGGACAGCCAGCCCCGGCGCGCAACCTGAAGGCCCTCAAGAAGGCCGCCCATTACCTGCGCTCCACGGTCGAGGAAGTGCTGGATTTCGCGAGGATGGATTCGGGACAGCTGAGGGTTGATAAACGTTTGTTCGACATCCACCAGCTGGCCGGGGGAATCATTCAGATTTACCGGGTCCAGGCGGAAGCCAAGGGACTGGTCCTGAACGACTCGGTCAAGGTGTCCGCCGGGACCGGGATATACTCGGATGAGCGCAAGATCCAGCAAATCATCGGCAACCTGACCTCGAATGCGGTCAAGTTCACGCGATCCGGAAAAGTGGAATTGACCATCCGGACCCGGAGCGAAGGGGAGGAATCGCTTTTGGAAGTCGAGGTCAGGGACACCGGGGACGGAATTTCCCGGGAGGAATCGGAAAAGGTATTCCAGAAGTTCTACCAGGCGCCCCGGGAGGGCCCCAAGGTCCGGGGAACCGGGATTGGCCTGGCCCTGGTCAAGGCCTATGTCGACTGCCTGCACGGGGTCCTTGAATTGGATTCCCGGCCGGGGCAGGGTTCCGTATTCAGGGTGTTGATACCGGTCGAGCTGCGGCCTCTGACCGGCGCCGCCGCCGCCCCGGAAACCGTCGCCGGGCGGGCTGCCGGAATCCCGGTCCTGGTGGTGGAGGACATGGAGTACAACCGGATTATCCTGGAGGACAAGCTGGGAGCGATGGGTTGCCGGGTGGAGTCCGTGGCCGATGGCAGGGAAGGCCTGGAGTTGGCCCGGAGCGGCCGTTTCTTGATGGTCATCCTGGACTGGGACCTCCCGTCCCTCAGCGGGCTGGAGATCGCCAGGGCCCTTCGCGCGGACGGGCAGGTGCCCAGGGAAATGGTGATCGTCGGGATGACCGCGTACGCCACGGTCGAGGTACAGGAGAAGTGCCTCCAGAATGGGATGAACGCCTTCCTGACCAAGCCGCTGGACGAGAGACGCCTGCATGCCCTGGTGGAGAAGATCCAGGGACCGGAGGCGGGACAATACCTGTCCGGCCGGGGCCTCCTGGGAGACATGCCGGCCGCCGATGGCTGGAAAGCCCTCAAGGACCGCTGGCGGAACGACTTCCTCCTGCTGGAGGAGCAACTGGTGGACGCACTCGGCGGTTCCGACTGCGGGCGGGTCCGCTCCGTGGCGCACAAGCTGCTGGGTCACCTCAGCATGGTGCGGCCGCGAGTCCTGCCGGAAATGCTCAAGGACCTGCAGGTCGCGGCCATGGCCGGAGATATCGAGGGAGCCCGCCTCGAGTGGAAAGAGTTGGCGCGGCACCTACCGTCCTTTTTCGAGGAATTCGAGCACCTCTAGCCGAAGGATACTTCCGGTTAGTCGTGGAGGTGATAGGTGTCCCGAAGATCCATGCGCTCAAATTCGGATTTCCAGAATCCCGCCTGGTGGGCATAGCGGATCAACTCCGGGGTGCTGTGCACATCCAGCTTGCGGAAGAGGTTTTTGCGGTGAGTCTGGACCGAGGTCACCCCCAGGCCGAGGGCCTCGGCGATATGGTCGTCGCTCCATCCGGCCCCGGCCAGGGTCAGCACTTCCTGCTCGCGGCGGGTGAGGATCTTCGAAAACGCCTGCGGATCGATTTTCAGGCTTCGCAGGACTTTGCTCATGGTCGGCGAAAAGTAGCGCTGACGCTTTCGCATGCAGGCAACGGCTTCCTGCAGGACCTCCCGTCCGGCGTCGTTCTTGTCGATGAAGCCGGCCAGCTGCAGGCGGTGGACCTGGTGAACGGTCTTCACATCCAGTTCCGCGGACAGGCCCATGATCCGCAGGGTCGGTATTTCCTTGCCCAGGATACTGGCCACATGGATACCGGATAACCTGGGGATCAGGATATCGAGGATCAGGAGATCGGGCTTTTGTGCCCGGACCACATCAAGGGCCGTTTCGCCGTCGGCGGCCTGGCCGACGACCTGGCAATCCAGCTTCCCTTCCAGCGCATCAACGAGGAATTCCCGGAACAGGGCCTGATCCTCTACCACTACGACGCGCATCCGGGGCAGGCTAGGGACCTGCCGGGTATTGTCCAGTACACATCAATGGTCCCAGGGCATGCGCACCTTCTCCCGCGGAAAAGTCCAGGGCTCGTGCCGGTGCCACAGCTTGCCCGGATTAAGGATGCCATTCGGGTCCAGCGCCTCCTTGATCCTTCGCATGGCGGCGATTTCCGCCTCTGAATGCTGGATCTGGAAAAAGGGCGACTTGGCCAGGCCGATCCCGTGCTCGCCGGAGATGGCCCCGCCCAGCTCGACGACCTTCTCCATGAGGGCGCCGATGGCTTTTTCGGCCCGGATGGAGATGTCGGGATCCAGGTCGTCGTACATGATGTGGACATGGAAATTGCCGTCCGCGGCATGGCCAAAAGTGGGGGTCGGGAGACCGGTCCGCCGGTGCATGTCCTCGACGTATTCCAGCAGCTCCAGCTGGTGTTCGAACGGAACCACGACATCCTCGTTGAGCTTCCGCGGGCCCAGCTCAAACATGGCCTGTGAACAGGAGCGCCGCAGCTTCCAGAGGGATTCCACGGCCTCGGGATCGACTGCGCTGTCGAAGTGCCGGGTGTGTTCGGAGACACATTTGAGGATTTCCTTAAGCTGGGTATCCACTTCCCCGGGACGGCCGTCGACCTCGATAATGAGGGCCGCCGGCTTGTCCTGGCGGTTGTTCCAGGCCCGCAGCCCCTCAGGAAGTTCCTCCAGCAGGTGGGGCGACTTCCGCTTCCAGAAGGAGAAGGTGCAGGCCACGGTCTGGGAATCGAGAAATTCCATGGCCGAGGGGGTCAATCCGCGGCTGAGGATTTCCTGCGAACAGGTGATGGCCTCGCGGGCCGAGCCGAAAACGGCCAGGCAAGTGGCCCGCGCGGGGGCTTTGGGAAGGAGTTTCAGGACGGCTCCGGTGATCACCCCGAGCGCCCCCTCCGAACCGACCCAGAGGTCCCGCAGGTTGAAACCGGCGGAAAACTTGCGCACGTTGCTGCCCCAGCGCACAAACTCCCCGGTGGGGAGAAAGCCCTCCAACGAAATCACGTAATCCCGGGTCACCCCGTACTTGGCCCCGCGCATGCCGCCGGCGTTGGTGGCGATGGATCCCCCCACAGTGCAGTAGGCCTTGGATCCGGGGTCCGGCGGATAGGTCAGTCCATGCTCCCCGGCCGCCTCGTCGAGCGCCCCCAGGGTCACCCCCGGCTGGACAAAGGCCATCCGGGCCACCGGATCAATAAAGATTTCCCGCCATCCGGACAAGTCGAGAACCCAGCCGCCGGGTTCCGGGGAGGTGGTCCCGGTGGTCGCTGATCCCGCCCCGCGGGGGGTCAGCGGAACCCGGCTGCGGTTCGCCAGCTCGAGGACTTTCCCCACTGCGTCCTCGTCCACAGGCCGGATGCAGGCCGATGGCAACCGGCTGTAGCGAAGATTGTCCATGGAGACGCGGTAGAGCGTCTCCGGTTCGGTGATTACCTGTTCTTCTCCAAGTTGTTGGACAAGCTCCCGGGTTGCTGCTGAATGTGGCTCCATGGTGCGTGCAGGGGGAATCCTTTATCCTTGCCAGCAATCCGACGGCTTCTACTGATAAGGGAAATTCAGACCACCCTATGGAAAAAACACTGATTATCTTCAAGCCCGACGCGATTGAAAAGCGCAAAGTCGGTGCGGCCCTGACCCGGTTCGAGGACGTGGGTTTCAACATCATCGCGGCCAAGATGAAGCAGCTCGACAGCGGCCTGCTCAAGGAGCATTACGCCCATATCGCGGACAAGCCCTTCTTTCCCGAGATCGAGGCATTCATGTCCTCCCGCCCGGTGCTGATCATGATTCTTGAGGGCAACAAGGCCATTGAGCGCGTGCGCAGCCTGCTCGGGCCGACCAATTCCCTGGCCGCTCCCGCCGGCACCATCCGGGGAGACTGGGGGACCGACATGATGCTCAACATCGTGCATGCCTCCGACGGACCCGAATCGGCCGCCGCCGAGATCAAGCGGTTCTTTGACGAAGACGAAGTCTATTCCTGATTTTCCGACTGCCGGGAGCCCCGGACGGTGGCCACCGCATGGGCGGCCATTCCGGCGCCCTGTCCGAGGGCGCCGATCTGTTCCTGGGTGGTGGCCTTGATCCCGATGTCGGTCGGCTGCAGCTTCAGGGTCTGCGCCAGGAGCTGCTTCATCCGGCCGATGTAGGGTGCGATTTTCGGTTTCTCGGCAATCAGGGTGGCATCCACGTTGACCAGCCGCATCCCTGCCTGCTTGGCCTCGTGGCGGGCGCGGCGGAGTATTTCCTGGGAGGAGATGCCCGCGATGCCGGGATCTGTATTGGGAAAGTAATGACCAATGTCGGGAAGTCCGCAGGCCCCCAGAATGGCGTCGGCAATGGCGTGGCTGAGCACGTCCGCGTCGGAGTGCCCGACCAGCCCCCATTCCGATTGCAGGCGGATTCCGCCCAGCACAAGGGGAAGGCCCTTCTGCAGCCGGTGGATGTCGTATCCGAAACCGACACGTATTTCCTGGGTGGTGGGATCTTTCATGGCGTTTTGATTGAGGATGCTCTCCAGCAGGGCCAGGTCCGCCGGACGGGTAAGCTTGGGATTGGGAGTGGGGGACTCCACCAGGGCTACCGGTTCACCGATGGCCTCCACGGCGGCAAGGTCGTCGGTGACCGGCGTCTTCAGGGCCTCGTGGGCCCGCTCGATCAGTTCGCGTGGAAAGGCTTGCGGGGTTTCCATGGCCCAGAGCC
>CAJXMX010000006.1 GCA_913056355.1 uncultured Opitutales bacterium | reverse complement strand
GTTTCCCATGCCCGTCCGCTGGCCGTGGGAATCAACTGTGCACTCGGCGCCAAGGAGATGGCGCCCTACATCGAGGAGCTGTCACGGATCGCCGACACCCACCTCAGCTGCTACCCCAACGCCGGCTTGCCCAACGCCTTCGGGGAATACGACGACACCCCGGAGCACATGGCCTCGGTGCTGGAGGGCTTTGCCCGGGAAGGCTGGCTGAACATTGTCGGGGGATGCTGCGGCTCCACCCCGGCCCACATTGCCGCGATTGCCGGAAAGGTTGCCGCCCATGCCCCCCGCAAGGTGCGCACCATACCGGTTGCCTCACGCTACAGCGGCCTGGAGCCGGTCAAGATCGAGGGTCAGCCGGCGTCGTTCTTCGTCATTGGCGAACGGACCAATGTGACCGGTTCGCCGCGCTTCCGCCGCCTGATCAAGGAGGAGGATTTCGACGAGGCCCTCGAGGTGGCCCGCCAGCAGGTGGAAAACGGGGCCAACATGCTGGACGTGAACTTTGACGAGGGGCTTCTCGACTCCGAGGCATGCATGAGGACCTTCCTCAACCTCCTGGCCGCCGAGCCGGACATCGCCCGGGTCCCGGTCATGGTGGACTCCTCCAAGTGGTCGGTCATCGAGACCGGCCTGCACTGCCTGCAGGGCAAAGGCGTGGTCAACTCCATCAGCCTCAAGGAGGGCGAGGAGGAGTTCCTGCGCCAGGCCAGTCTGGTCAAGCGCTACGGCGCGGCGGTGGTGGTCATGGCCTTCGACGAAAAGGGACAGGCCACCTCCGTCGAGGACAAGGTGCGGATCTGCAAGCGGGCTTACGACCTGCTGACCCTGAAAGTCGACTTCAACCCGGCGGACATCATTTTCGATCCCAACATCCTGACCGTGGCCACCGGGATGGAGGAACACAACAACTACGCGGTCAACTTCATCGAGGCCACCCGCCGGATCAAGGAGCTCTGCCCGCACGCCCGGGTCAGCGGCGGCGTATCCAATATTTCATTCTCCTTCCGGGGGAACAACGTGGTTCGCGAGGCCATGCACAGCGCCTTCCTCTACCACGCCATCCGGGCCGGACTGGACATGGGCATCGTCAACGCCGGAATGCTGGCGGTCTACGAGGATATCGATCCGGTCCTGCGGGAAAAGATCGAGGACGTCCTTTTCAACCGCAAACCGGAGGCCACCGATGCCCTGATCGCCCTGGCCGGGGAGTACAAGGGCCAGAAGGAGGCCATGCCTGAATCCACCCGGCTGGCCTGGCGCGACCTGCCCGTGGCCGAGCGGCTGGCCCATGCCATCCGGCACGGGGTGGTCGACTTTGTCGAGGAGGACACCGAGGAGGCGCGCCTGCAGTTCGACCGGCCCCTGGAAGTGATCGAGGGCCCCCTGATGGACGGGATGAAGATCGTCGGCGACCTCTTCGGCGAGGGGAAGATGTTCCTTCCCCAGGTGGTCAAGAGCGCCCGGGTCATGAAGCGGGCCGTGGCCTGGCTGACCCCGTTCATGGAAAAGGAAAAGGCCGAGCGGAACGAGCGGCTGCGGGCGGAAGCGGAGTCCCGGGGCGAGGAATTCAACCCCGAGAAGGAAACCGCCGGCGACGTGGTCCTGGCCACGGTCAAGGGGGACGTCCACGACATCGGCAAGAACATCGTGGGGGTGGTCCTGGCCTGCAACAACTACCGGGTCCACGACATGGGGGTGATGATCCCGGTGGAACGGATCATCCACAAGATCCGCGAGGTGGACGCCGACATTGTCGGCCTGAGCGGACTGATCACCCCGTCGCTGGACGAGATGGTTCACAACGCCCACACCTTTGCCCGGGAGGGAATCGACATTCCCCTCCTGATCGGTGGCGCCACCACTTCCAAGGCCCACACCGCGGTCAAGATCGAGCCGGAATACAAGGGCCCCGTGGTCCAGGTGCCGGACGCTTCCCGGGTGGTCGGGGTCTGTTCGAAGTTGCTGAATCCGGAGGCCCGCCAGGCGGCTGCCGAGGAGGCCCGTGAGGAAAATGAAAAGCACCGCCAGCGCTACGAGAAGAGCCGCCAGCAGGGCGCCAGGCTCCTTTCCCTTGGCACAGCGCAGGAGGGAGCCCCGCAATTCGACTGGGAAAGCATGGAGATTCCCGTTCCGGAAAGGACCGGCCTGCAGGTGATCGACGATATTTCCCTGGAAACCCTCATTCCCTACATCGACTGGTCGCCCTTGTTCTGGACCTGGGAATTGCGCGGGGTCTTCCCGAAGATCCTCGAGCATCCCAAGTACGGGGAGGAGGCGACCAAGCTTTACCGGGACGCCCGCCAGCTGCTGGACAAGCTGGTCCGCGAAAAGAGCCTCCAACCCAGGGCCGCCTTCGGCATCTGGCCGGCCAACTCCCGCGGCAACCTGGTTGAACTCTATTCGGACACGGAACGCTCCGGCACCGTGACCCGCTTCCACTTCCTTCGCCAGCAGCGGGAAAAATCCAAGTCAGAGGGCAGCCATTACCTGAGTTGTAGTGACTTTATCGCTCCCCGGGAAAGCGGGCGGATCGACTACATCGGCGCCTTCGCGGTCACCTCGGGGACGGAAGTCGACGCCCTGGCCAAATCCTGCGAGGAGCAGCACGACGACTACAACACGATCATGGTCAAGGCCCTGGGCGACCGCCTGGCCGAGGCTTTCGCCGAGTACCTGCACGCGGAAGTCCGCCGCCAGTGGGGCTTCGGCAGGGAGGAAAACCTCAGCAACGAGGACCTGATCGCGGAAAAGTACCGCGGCATCCGTCCGGCCATGGGCTATCCCTCGGTGCCCGACCACACCGAGAAGGCCATCCTCTTCGAGTTGCTTCAGGCAACGGAGAAAACCGGAATTTCCCTGACCGAGAACTACGCCATGCACCCGGCCGGATCCGTCTGCGGACTCTACTTTGCCCACCCGCAGGCCAAGTACTTCAACATCGGACGCATCGGACGCGACCAACTGGAGGCCTACGCCACCCTCAAGGGGGTCCGCGTGGCCGAGCTGGAACGCTGGCTGGCGCCCCTGCTCTAGCGCAAGGACTCCAGCAGGACCTGGACCGGATGGAGGGCGGTGCGGCCGGTGCCGTCGTGGATCTGGTGGCGGCAGGAGGTTCCCGGGGCGGCGATGACTTCATCCTCGGGGGCTTTGCGGACCCGGGGAAAGAGGACCAGCTCGCCGACCTTGTTGGAAAGCTCGAAGTGCTCGGCCTCGTAGCCGAAGGAACCGGCCATGCCGCAGCAGCCGGAGGGGATCAGGCGAACCTGGTTGCCCTCGGGCAAATTGAGCATCCGCACCGTGGGGGTCAGGGAAGCCAGGGCCTTCTGCTGGCAGTGGCCGTGCAGGTGGATGACCTTCTTGCCCGGGTTGAACTGTTCCGGCCGGATCCGCCTGGCATCCATTTCCCGGGCAATGAACTCATCGACCATGAGGCAGTTCTCCGCCAGCCGGCGGGCCGCCTCCTGTTCCCCATCCCGGAGCAGGTCCGGATACTCGTCACGGAAACAAAGGATGGCCGAGGGCTCGATCCCGACCAGGGGCATCGTTTCGGAAACCAGGGGCTCCAGGGCGGTAACATTGCGACGGGCAAAGCCCCGGGCCCGGCGGAGCAGCCCCTTGGAGAGCGAGGCCCGGCCGCTCTCCCCGTGCGGGGGGATGACCACCTCGTAGCCGAGGCGCTCCAGCAGCTTGACCGCGGCAATACCGACCTCCACGTCGTTGTAATCGGTGAACTCGTCGCAGAATAGCAGCACGGTGCGCCCGTTGGCCGGCACGCTGGGCCGGTCGTGCGACTTGAACCACTTGCGGACCGTGGTCTTGCCCAGCTTGGGCAGCGTCCGGTCCGGATGGAAGCCGACCGCCTTGTTGAGCAGCCGGCGTATCCATTTTGTCCCGACAAAAAGGTTGTAAGCCCACGGTGCGATCGAGCCCATCCTGGCCGAGCCGGCAAACCGGCTGATCAGCCGGACCCGGAAGGGCGTCCCCCTGGTGTCGTAATAATGCTGCAGGAATTCCGCCTTGAGCTTGGCGATGTCCACGTTGGAGGGGCATTCCGACTTGCAGCCCTTGCAGGAGAGGCAGAGGTCCATGACCTCCTTGACGGCCTCGCTGGCGAAGGGCTTCTCCGGGTCGGGGGGATGGGTCAGCATATGCCGCAGGATGTTGGCCCGGGCCCGGGTGGAATCCTTCTCCTCCCGCGTGGCCATGTAGCTGGGGCACATCGTGCCGCCGGTGAGCTGGGTCTTCCGGCAGTCACCCGAGCCGTTGCACTTCTCGGCCGCCCGGAGCACGCCCATGACATCGGAGAAGTCGAACACGGTCTCGTAGTCCGGCGTGGGATGCCCGGGGCCATAGCGGTGAAAGGCGTCCATCGGCGGGGTGTCGATAATCTTGCCGGGATTAAAGACGTTCCGGGGATCGAAGAGCTCCTTGACCTGCCGCATCAGGGCATAGCATTCCTTCCCGACCATGTAGCTGATGAACTCCCCGCGCAGCCTCCCGTCCCCGTGCTCGCCGCTGAGGGAGCCTCGGTACTTTTTAACCAGGGCCGCGATGTCCTCGCCGATGGAGCGGAACATCCTGTGTCCCTCCTCCGTCTTGAGGTTGATCATGGGCCGTGTATGCAATTCGCCACTACCGGCGTGGGCGTAGTAGACGCACTCGATGCCGTACTTGTGCCGCATCAGGGAGTCGAACTCCCCGATGTAGTCGGGCAGGTCGTTGACGTCGACGGCGGTGTCCTCGCAGATCTCGGCCGGCCGGGTGTCGCCGACGACATTGGTCATCACGCCCTGCCCCGCCCGTCGCAGCTCCCAGATCCTGTCGCAATCATCCCCCCACAGGACGGGCCATGCGTAACCCAGCCCGGCTCCCTTCAGTTCCGCTTGCAGCCGGGCCATCTCCTCCTCGATGGCGGCCTTTTCCGCGCGCCGGATCTCGATGACCAGGATGGCCCCCGGATCCCCTTCCACAAAGAAGCGGTTCTTGCGCTGCTCGATGTTGGCCTTGGTACAGTCGAGGATGTGCTTGTCGATCAGCTCCACCGCGCTGGGATTATGCCGCAGGGCGATCAGGTTGGCGTGGAGGGACTCGATCACCGAGCCGAAGTGGGCGCACATCAGGGCTCCGGGAGGCGGCAGCGGTTCGCAATTGAATTCAAACTCCACCCCGAGGAACAGGGTTCCCTCGGACCCGGCGATGAGCCGGCAGAGGTTGAAGGGCTTTTCCGATTCGGGATCGAAGACCCGGGCCTCCATCAACTGGTCCAGGGCGTAGCCGGTGTTGCGCCGGGTGATGGAGGGCTTCGGGAAATTCTCCCGGATCAGGGCGCGGTTCGAGGAATCGGAAAGCATGTCCCGGAGGCCTTGGTAGATACGGGTTTCCAGGCAGTCCGGCCCCTCGCACTTGGCGGTGAATTCCTCATCACTGAGAGGACCGAAGCTCACCTCGCTGCCATCGCTGAGAAAGCCGCGGGCGGAGACCAGATGATCCCGGGTCGAGCCGTAGACGACGGAATTCGAGCCGCAGGAATTATTGCCGACCATGCCCCCCATCATGGCCCGGTTGGCGGTAGAGGTTTCCGGGCCAAACATCAGCCCGTGCTCCCTGAGCGCCATGTTCAGCTCGTTGCGGATAACCCCGGGCTGGACCCGGACCCGCTTTCGGGCGGCATCGATGGAAAGGATCCGGTTCAGGTGGCGGCCGACGTCGACTACAATTCCGTTGCCCACGACCTGCCCCGCGAGGGAGGTTCCGGCGGCGCGCGGAATGATACCCAGCCTGCGCTTGCCGGCCAGCAGGACCAGGTCCCGCACCTCCCCTTCGGTCTTCGGCATGGCCACGGCGACAGGCAGCTCCTGGAATTCGGAGGCATCCGTGGCGTAAAGCCGCCGAAGGGTATCATCCGTGGCGAAGGTACCGGTAAATCCCGGCGGGGCCACGATCGTTTCGGGGAAAGCCTCGCTCATGATGGGGATTCTTAGCCATCCCGGCCTTTGCGACAAGCACAAGCCGAGTGCGGCCGAGCGGAGAGGCTCCGGTCCGGAAGACAAGGCTGGTCAAATTTACCGCAATTCCTAGGCTGCATGGTCATGGAGCAACAAATCGAGCAAGCCCAAGCCATTTACGATACCATTGTCGACCTGGGCATCCGTTACGGATTCCAGGTCTTCGGGGCCATCCTGATCCTGGTCATCGGGATTATCCTGGCCAACATCTGCGGCCGGATCACGAAACGGATCTGCGTGAGGACCAAGCTCGACATCACCCTGACCAAGTTCTTCGTCGGGGTGGTCAAGACGGTTGTCCTCGGCCTGGCCCTGATTGTGGCCATGGCCAAGTTCGGGATCACCATCGCCCCCATGGTGGCCGCCATCGGTGCCGGCGCCTTCGGCCTCTCCCTGGCCATCCAGGGACCCGTCTCCAACTACGGGGCCGGCCTGGCCCTGATCATTACCCGGCCCTTCAAGGTCGGGGATACCCTGACCCTTCATTCGCTGACGGGGATCGTGGAGGAAATCAAGCTGGGGGCGACCATCCTGACCACCGAGGACGGCGAGCAGATCACCATTCCCAACAAGCACGTGCTGGGAGAGATTTTCATCAATTCATTCCCCAACAAGGTGGTGGAAGGATCCATCGGGATCGCTTATTCGGCCGATCCGGAACAGGCCGTGGACCTCATCCGGGAATGTCTCCAGGCCGATGAGAATGTTTCCCGGGAAAGCCCGGTCCAGGTCGGAATCGAGGCCTTCGCGGATTCGTCGATCAACATCGCCTACCGCTACTGGGTAAAGACCGAGGTTTACTACCAGACGGCCTACCGGATCAACATGGCCATTTTCAAGGCCTTCCAGGAACACGAGGTGGCCATTCCCTTCCCCCAGCGCGAGGTGCGGATACTCAACGAACCCACTCGGCCATCAATGTTTCAACAGCCTTGACCGGAGGCATCTCCCCGCGGGCCACCGCCGAGGAAAGGGACTCCAGCTTCCGCACCACGTCCGGATCGGCGAAGAAGCGGCGCCGCAGGGCCTCGTCCAGCATGCCGCGCATCCAGTCCAGGTTCTGTTCCCGCCGGCGACGCTCGAAGACCCCGCTGGCCCGGGTGGTCTCCCTGAAGTTCTGGATCACTTCCCAGATGCCGGGAATTCCCTCCCCGGTCAGCGCCGAGGCCGTGTAGGCCTTCGGCTTCCAGCCCTCGGTGAAGGGCTGCAGAAAACTAAAAACGCGGTTGTATTCGGCCTTGGCCATTCTCGCCCGGCGCTGGTTGTCCCCGTCTGCCTTGTTGACGACGATGGCGTCCGCCAGCTCGATAACGCCCTTTTTGATTCCCTGCAGTTCGTCCCCGGCACCGGAGATCAGGATCAGGAGAAAGAAATCGACCATGGACCGGACGGTGACCTCGCTCTGCCCCACCCCGACCGTCTCCAGGATGATAATGTCGAAGCCGAAGGCCTCGCAAAGGAGCAGTGTCTCCCGCGTCTTGCGGGCCACCCCGCCAAGGCAGCCCCCGGTCGGTGACGGCCGGACGTAGGCCTTGGGGCTGCGCAGCAGTTTCTCCATCCGGGTCTTGTCCCCCAGAATGCTGCCCTTGGTGACGGAACTTGAGGGATCCACCGCCAGGACCGCCACCTGGTGCCCCTCCTCGCAAAGCATCGAGCCGAAGGTGTCGATGGTGGTCGATTTGCCAGCCCCCGGCACACCGGTGATCCCGATCCGCAGGGCCTTTCCGGTCCGGTCCATCAGCCGGTCCAGCAGTTCCTGGGACTCCGCCTGGTGACGGGTTGAATTGCTTTCCACAAGGGTAATGGCCCGGGCCAGCATGGTCCGGTTGCCTTGCCGGATTCCTTTTTCAAGGTCCGACACGCTGAGTTGCTGGCGCTTCAGGGGAGCCTTCCGGGAAACCGGTGAAACCGATCCCGGCATACCTTCATGCCCTCCCTCGACCCCTTTCATGACATGCGAGGTGAAGCCTTCCCCGCCATCAGGCGGGGACCACTCGGGCCGCTTTCTTTCCTCAGGCATAATTTCAGGATCTCAAGCTCAAGCCCTATCTCAAGCTCAATCCCCGGCAAACCGGAATGGCCCGAAGCTTGAGATCAAGATTGAGCTAGAGATTTATATTTCAGCTCTCGTGCTGTTGGTCGAGGATGTCGAGCAGCTTGCGGGCGGATTCGGTAATGACCGTTCCCGGGCCGAAAATGGCGCTCGCCCCGTTGGTGTACAGCTCGTCGTAATCCTGGGCCGGGATGACCCCGCCGACGACAACCAGGATGTCTTCCCGGCCATGGGAGGCCAGGGCCTCGACCAGTTTGGGCAGAAGGGTCTTGTGCCCGGCGGCGAGGGAGCTCATGGCCACGATGTGGACATCGTTCTCCACCGCCTGGGAAGCTGTTTCCTCCGGGGTCTGGAAGAGCGGTCCGATGTCGACGTCAAAGCCGAGGTCGGCATAGGCCGTGGCCACCACCTTGGCGCCGCGGTCGTGCCCGTCCTGGCCCATCTTGGCAACCATGATCCGGGGACGACGGCCTTCCCTCTCGGCAAAGGCGTCGGTCCGGGCGCGGATCTGCTCCACCTCGCCCTTGTCTCCGTATTCGCTGCTGTACACACCGCTAATCGATCGAATTACCGCCTGATGGCGACCATATACTTTCTCCATGGCGCTGGAAATCTCGCCCAGGGAAGCCCTGGCCTGGGTGGCCTCAATGGCCAGGGCCAGCAGGTTCTCCTTCGTTTCACCGGCCGCCGCCTTGGTCAGGCGCTCGAGCACCTGGCGGCAGGCAGAATCGTCCCGCTCGGAACGGAGCTTTTCCAGCCGGCGCAGCTGGGCTTCCCGGACCGCCGTGTTGTCGACGTCCAGGATCTCCAGCGGGTCCTCCTTCTCGAGGCGGTACTTGTTGACGCCGACAATGGTCTCCCGGGCGCTGTCGATGCGGGCCTGGCGGCGGGCCGCGGCCTCCTCGATGCGCATCTTGGGCAGGCCGGTCTCGATGGCCTTGGCCATTCCGCCGAGCCCCTCGACTTCCTCGATGTGGGCCCAGGCGCGCTCCTTGAGGGCGTGGGTCAGGGCCTCGACGTAGTAGCTGCCGCCCCATGGGTCGATGATCTTGCAGATCCCCGTCTCGTCCTGGAGGAAGAGCTGGGTGTTGCGGGCGATCCGGGCGGAGAAATCGGTCGGCAGGGCGATGGCCTCGTCAAGGGCGTTGGTGTGCAGGCTCTGGGTGTGTCCCAGGGCGGCGGCCATGGCCTCGATGCAGGTCCGGGTCACGTTGTTGTACGGATCCTGCTCGGTCAGGCTCCATCCGCTGGTCTGGGAGTGCGTCCGCAGGGCCAGCGACTTCGGGTTCTTCGGGTTGAACTGCTTGACGATCTTGGACCAGAGCAGGCGCGCGGCCCGCATCTTGGCCACTTCCATGAAGTAGTTCTTCCCCTGGGCCCAGAAGAAGCTCAGGCGCGGGGCGAAGGCGTCGATGTCGATGCCGGCCTCGATCCCGGTCCGGATGTACTCCAGCCCGTCGGCCAGGGTGTAGGCCATTTCCAGGTCGGCGGTGGCGCCGGCCTCCTGCATGTGGTAGCCGGAAATGGAAATGGAGTTGAACTTCGGCATGTTCCTCGAGGTGAACTCGAAGATGTCGGCGATGATCTTCATGCTCGGGATGGGCGGATAAATGTAGGTGTTCCGCACCATGTACTCCTTGAGAATGTCGTTCTGGATGGTCCCGGACAACTCCTCCAGCTTGGCCCCCTGCTCCAGGGCGGCCACGATGTAGAAGGCCAGGACCGGCAGCACCGCGCCGTTCATGGTCATCGAGACGGACACCTTGTTGAGCGGGATCCGGTCGAAGAGGATGCGCATGTCCAGTATCGAGTCGATCGCTACCCCGGCCTTGCCGACGTCCCCGACCACGCGCTCGTGGTCGCTGTCGTAGCCGCGGTGGGTGGCCAGGTCGAAGGCCACCGAGAGGCCCCTCTGCCCGGCCGCCAGGTTGCGGCGGTAGAAGGCGTTGGACTCCTCGGCGGTCGAGAAGCCGGCGTACTGGCGGACCGTCCACGGGCGGAAGACGTACATGGTGGCGTAGGGACCCCGCAGGAACGGGGCGATCCCGGCCTGGTAGTCGAGGTGCTCCATGCCTTCATAGTCCTCGGCGGTGAAGAGGGGCTTGACCGGGATCTGTTCCATGGTGTCCCAGACATAGTCCTCGGCGCGCTTGCCGGTATTCTTTTCCAGGTCCGCCTTCCAGTCGGCGTAACCCTGCTTGGTGTTCTTCGGCTGGTAGTCCAGCTTGGTGAAATCAGGCGTTGTCGTCATTTTTCTGTGACAAGTTAAAGGTTCTCTAGTCCGCTTCAGAGTTCGGCGCCCATGGATTCCAGAAGCGCCCGGTTGAAGGTGTAGTTGTTGACCCGGACATGGACAAAGTCCTCCACCCCGGCCTCGCGCCAGGCTTCCTCATTCTCGCCCGGGGCCCCGGCGACCAGGACCTTGATCCCGCCGTCGAGGGCCTTGACGGCCTTGGCCAGGGGTCCGACCATGGAGGCGTAGGTCTCGTCATCGGAGGTGATGACCGCCACTCGCGCCCCCCCGGACCGGAGGGCTTCCACGGCATCCTCGACGGAGTCATAATCGTCGTCGTTGAGCAGCCTGAACCCGGCCACCTGGAAGAAGGCGCTGGTCCAGTCGGCCCGGATCCGGTAGCGCCGCGAGGGGCCCATGTTCAACTGGTGGATCACGGGTTCCTGTCCCTTGGCGGACAGGGCCATGGCGGACAGGCGAAGCTTCTCGAAATCCCCGGCGCCCCGCATCAGCGGTATCGACTTGACCACTACCGACTGGCCGTCCAGGCCGGCGGCCTTAAGCAGCTCGGCGGTGGTGGCCCCGGCGGCTGCGGCGGCCAGGAGAGCCTCCATGCGGTCGTTGCCGGTGCATTCCCCGGAACGCTCCAGGGCGGAAACAACAGCCGGGTTGTCACGGGCGGCCTTGGCGGCGGCGACCGCCTCGGCCCGACCGCGGGCCGCGGTGGCGTAATCTACCTTGGCCGGCTTGAGCAGTTCCTCGCCGGCGTTGGGATAAGTGTTGGTGCCGACGATGACATCCTTGCGCCGCTGGATGTTGCGCGCCTTCTCCTGACGGGTGGCCTCGATGGAGGCCTGCAGGCTGCCGTCCTTCAGCACCGCCGGAAGTCCGCCCCGGGACTCGATGTCCTGGAGCTGCTTCCAGGCCTGCGCGGCCATCTGGTCGGTCAGGGATTCCACCGCCCAGGAACCGCCGGCGGGATCCACCACCCGCCGCATGTCACACTCCTCGGCCAGGACGGCGTGGGTGTTGCGGGCAATCCGGCGGGAGAAACTGTCGCTTTCCCGGACCACCTCGTCGAAGGGACCCACATGCAGGCTGTCGCACCCGCCAACCACGGCGCTGAAGGCCTCGGTGGTGGTCCGCAAGAGGTTCACATAGGGATCAAAAAGGGTTTTATTCCACAGGCCGGTCCGGGCGTGCAGGTGCACCGCGCGGGAATCTTCCGCCACCCCGAAAGCCCCGGCCACCTTGCTCCAGAGCAGGCGCAGGGCCCTGAACTTGGCCACCTCGACAAAGTAATTGCCTCCGACGGAAAGGGAGAGCCGCATCCGCGGAATGACGTCCACCGCCTTCAGGCCGCGGGATTCCATGGCTTTCAGGCAGGCCACCGCACCGGCCAGCACGATGGCCATCTCCTGGGTCGAGGAAGCACCGCCGTTGTGGTAGCCGTGGCCCTGAATGTTGATGACCTGCAGTCTGGGCAGGTTCTTCATGGCATGGCGCAGGATGTCCGCCATTTCATCGTACTGCTTTTCCAGTTCGGCGCCGTTCCCGGCCTCGACCAGCCAGCTGAAGGGATCCATGCCCAGGCAGCCGCGAAGGGCCGCCGGGTCGCGGCCCGTCTCGGCGAGGGCCGGGACCAGCAGCGCGTACAGCGCCGGGGCGGCCTTGCCTCCCTGCAGGTAGAGGGAGACTTCACCGAGGTCGATGCCGTCCAGCAACTGCTTCATGTCGTCGATGGTGCTCAGGGAAACCCCGCAGAGGCCGACCCTGGAGAGGTTATCCGCGGCGGGCTCCTCGGCACGACGGCTGGGCCCGTCCAGCCAGACATTGAGTTCGGTCTGGCCGCTGGCCAGTTCCCTGCGGGCCACCTGGTTCATTTCCGCCGGTGTCGGGGCGGTCAGCTCCTGGGAGACCAGCCAGCCGGCCTGGAGGTATCCATCCGGACGGCCGCCCCGGACCAGGCTTCCCCCTCCCGGCAGGTCGCTGGTATGCAGGAGCTTGTCCAGCACCTCGCGGGTATAGATCGGCTGGATATCAAATCCCTCGTAAGTCGGCGTGACCAGGGTCTTCTCGAAGGGGCGCCCCTTCAAAAGATCTGTTGCGGCGGATTTCCATTCCTCGTACGTATGGGCAGGAAACTCGCTCAATAAACGGGATGATGTGTTCTCGTCCATGTTTCGAGTGTTGATCGTTGAGTTCTAGAGAAAAGAGGCTTTGAGCGCCGGCAGGGGCGCGGTTACGGATCCTGTTTTTGATTAATTTTTCTAATACTACAAGATTTTTCGTTAAGTAATTTTAATTTTAGTCTTGTCCTGAGGGCAGGAATGGGATTATGCAAGACCTATTATAACAGGAGTAGAAAATGATTGAACAGATCGACCATATTGGAATTGCGGTGAAGTCGCTGGAGGACGGGATCCGCTACTATGAAAAAACACTGGGGCTGCACTGCGAGGCGGTGGAGGAAGTGGCTTCGCAGAAGGTCAGGACGGCTTTCTTTCACGTTGGCGAGGTGCATCTGGAACTGCTGGAAGCGACCGACCCGGAAAGCCCGATCGCCAAGTTCGTGGAAAAGAACGGCGAGGGGATCCATCACATCGCCTTCCGGACCAACAATATCGCGGGCCAGCTGAAGCAGGCCGCGGAGGCGGGGACCCGCCTGATCCACGAAGTGCCTTTCGAGGGGGCGGCCAACAAACTGGTAGCCTTCCTGCATCCGAAGTCGACCCACGGCGTGCTGACCGAGTTCTGCGCCGAGAAAAAGGCCTGAATCACTTTCAAAACAAGGGGAAAGCAAAATGCCCATAGATCCAAAATTACTGGAAGACCTCGAGGCGCGGCGCAAGGTCGCATTGGCCGGAGGCGGCGAGGACAAGCAGCAGAAGCGCAGGGAAAAGGGAATCCTGACCGCCCGCGAACGACTGGAGAAACTGTTCGACCCGAACACCTTCCAGGAGTTCGGGATGCACGCCCAGCATTCCTGCATGAGTTTCGGGATGGATAAGAAAAAGCTCCCCGGGGACGGGGTGGTGACCGGCACCGGCTATATCGACGGTCGCCCGGTGGCCGCCTTCGCCCACGACTTCACGGTCGGCGGCGGAGCCCTGGGCCGCATCCATGCCAAGAAAGTCTGCGACCTGATGGACTACGCCATCAAGGCCGGGATCCCGATCATCGGCTGGAACGACTCGGGCGGGGCCCGCATCCAGGAAGGCGTGGACTCCCTGTCCGGCTATGGCAGAATCTTTTTCCGCAACGTGCAGTGTTCGGGACTGGTGCCCCAGATCGCCATCATTGCCGGCCCCTGCGCCGGTGGCGCGGCCTATTCCCCCGCCCTGACGGACTTCCTGATCATGACCCGGGAAAACGCCAACATGTTCATCTGCGGGCCCTCCGTCATCGAGGCCGCGACCGGTGAGAAGGCCAAGCTGGAGCAGTTCGCCACGGCGGATGCGCATGCCAGCGTGAGCGGCAATATCCACCTCATCGCGGAGGACGACGAGCACGCCCTGGACCTGGCCCAGCACCTCATGTCCTACCTGCCGTTGAACAACATCGATGACGCGCCGCACCATCCGACGGAATCCCTCAGCCTGGACCCGATCAAGCGCTTCAACGACATCATCCCGGAGAACCCGAAGGAACCCTTCGACGTCAAGGAGGTCATCGACACCCTGGTCGACAAGGAAAGCTTCTTCGAGATCATGCCCGACTTTGCGGCCAACCTGGTGACCGGATTCGCCCGCATCGACGGGGTCGTGGTCGGCGTGGTGGCCAACCAGCCCAAGGTCAAGGCCGGCTGCCTGGACATTGACGCCTCCGACAAGGGGGCCCGCTTTGTCCGGGTCTGCAACATCTACTCGATCCCGCTGGTAACCCTGGTCGACGTGCCCGGATTCTTCCCGGGACTGGCCCAGGAACGGGGCGGCATCATCCGCCACGGGGCCAAGATGCTCTTCGGTTATGCCGCCTCCACGGTGCCGAAGATTACGGTCATCATGCGCAAAGCCTACGGAGGGGCCTACCTGGCCATGTGCAGCTCGGACCTCGGCGCGGACCTGGTCTTCGCCTGGCCGACCGCCGAGATAGCGGTCATGGGAGCCGAGGGCGCGGTCAACATCGTCTTCGGCAAGGAGATCAAGGCCTCGGAAGATCCCGATGCCAAGCGCAAGGAATTGATTTCCTCCTACCACGACGAGTTCGCCAGCCCCTACCAGGCGGCGGGCCGGGCCCTGATCACCGATGTGATTGAGCCCAGCCATACCCGCGGCGCCGTTTCCCTCGGCCTGCGGAGCCTGCTCAGCAAACGGGAGACCCGTCCGCCCAAGAAGCACGGGAATATTCCTCTTTAATTTTAAGATTTATAACCTAAAACGATCCTCATGGTCATCGCAGAAGCCAGTCCCTTCATCGTCTCCCTGGAACACATCATCGGATTCGTGGTGGTCCTTTTTGTCCTGGGGCTCCTTTACGGCCTGACCGCCCTTATCGGCAGCTACTTCGCCAGGCGCCCGGCCGCCGCTCCGGCCCGGCCGGCTGCGGCCGCGGCGGGACCGGCCACGGAGGGAGACATCACGGACGAGGAAGTGGTGGCCATCAGCGCCTGTGCGGCCCTCCTGATGGGGCGGCGTTCGCGGGTGGTTTCGATTCGCAGCAGTGCCGCCAAGGACTGGAACCGCGAGGGTCGTCGCGAACATTTCGCCTCGCACCGGATCCGGTAAAGGCATCCACAAACCAGTAGATTTCAGCATAATGAAAAAACAATTCCGCATCACTCTCAATGGGAAGAGTTACGACGTTGTCGCCGAGTTGATCGGCGAGGAAGAACCCGCCGCCCCGGCCGGCCCCCGGCAGCCCCGCTCAGCCGGTGCCGCCGCGGTGGCCGCACCCGCCCCCAAGGCCGCACCCGCTCCCGGCGCCGACGGAGGCGAAGTCGCCAGTCCGCTGGCCGGCAAGGTGGTCTCGGTGGACGTGGCCGTCGGGGCCCAGGTCCAGGCCGGCCAGAAAGTCGTCACCCTGGAAGCCATGAAGATGAACACCGTCGTCAACGCCCATGCTGCCGGGACCGTCAAGGCCATCCTTGTGAGCGCCGGCGATTCGGTCGAAGAAGGCCAGCCTCTCCTGACAATCGAATAACCCCAGACCCCAGACCAGACCATGATGGAATCCATACGCGACGTTCTCCAATCGACCGGTTTTGTTGCCCTTAATTGGCAGATGGTCGTGATGTGGGTGATTATCGGGGTTCTGCTGTACCTGGCGATCGTCAAGCAGTTCGAGCCGTTGCTCCTGGTCCCGATCAGCCTGGGAGCCCTGCTGGCCAATCTCCCCATCCACGATGTAATCCTCCAGCACCCGGTCTACGATCCCCAGACCCATGAACTGCTCGCTCCCGGCGGGCTGTTCTATTATATACAGCTGGGGGTCAAGCTGGAGATCTTCCCGCCCCTGATTTTCATGGGAGTGGGCGCGCTGACGGATTTCGGTCCCCTGATCGCCAATCCGCGGACCCTGCTCCTCGGCGCCGCCGCCCAGTTTGGCATATTCGCGACCTTCTTCGCCGCCGTGGGCAGCGGGGTCTTCTCCCTCCAGGAGGCTGCCGCAATCGGCATTATCGGCGGCGCCGACGGGCCGACCTCGATTTTCGTGGCCAACAAACTGGCTCCCCACCTTCTGGGGGCCATTGCCGTGGCCGCCTATTCCTACATGGCCCTGGTGCCGGTCATCCAGCCTCCGGTGATGCGGCTGCTGACTTCCGAAAAGGAGCGCAAGATCCGCATGAAGTCGCTGCGCAAGGTCTCCAAGCTGGAAAAGCTGATCTTCGCCCTGGTGGTCATGACCTTCTGCCTGGTCGTCATTCCGGCCGCGGCCCCGCTGATCTCGATGCTCTTCATCGGGAACTTCATCCGGGAAAACGGCGTCACGGAGCGCCTGGTCCGGGCCGCCCAGAATGAGATCATCAATGTCGTGACGATTTTCCTGGGCCTGACAGTAGGCTTGAAAATGGGCTGGGACCAGTTCCTCAGAGGGGAAACCCTGGGCATCCTGGCCCTGGGGGTGACAGCCTTCCTGATCGCCACCGCCAGCGGGGTCCTGATGGCCAAGCTCATGAATCTGTTCAGCCACAACAAGATCAACCCGTTGATCGGCTCGGCCGGGGTCAGTGCCGTTCCGATGGCGGCCCGGGTCAGCCAGGTGGAAGGGCAGAAGGCCGATCCCGGCAATTTCCTGCTCATGCACGCCATGGGACCGAACGTGGCCGGCGTCATCGGGAGCGCCCTCGCCGCCGGGTATTTCATCGCCGTCCTCGGCGGCTAAGTCCACAATTGCCGATTGCCAGCAGCCCCGCGGCTGCGGTAAATTCCGGCCATGTTTCGGCGATTTTTCATCTGGCGGGCGGAAAAGCGCATGGGCCGGTCCCACTACCGGCTGGACAAGCGCCATTACCGGGGACCCTTCAAGCCGGGATTCTTCGCCCACCTGTCTCAATCCAACTTCTGGCAGACCGACAACGACCCCTACCTGAGGGTCCGGCGGCGGCGGAAAAAGGGGGGCCTGGTGATCGGAATAATCGTCCTTCTGGCCCTGGGCTGGCTGGCCGTTGAAAGCATCCGCGCATTCCGTCTTTTCTAGCTTTCCAAGAGGCTTCGGGAGAAGCGTCCTGTTAGCTTGACTTGCCTGCCGCATTGAACATGTTCGCGGCTTTCAACCGCCTCGGATTCGCGGGGCGACCCTCCATCTGGACATGGCCACCGAACTGAAAGACACGCTGAATCTTCCGGAGACCCCCTTTCCCATGCGGGGCAATCTCGCCCAGCGCGAACCGGAAAGATTCGCCGAATGGGATGCCGGCGACCTCTACCGGAAAACCCTCGAGACCCGGGCCAACGGACCGGCCTTCATCCTGCATGACGGCCCGCCCTATGCCAACGGCGATATCCACCTGGGCCATGCCCTGAACAAGATCCTCAAGGACATCGTGGTCCGCTACAAGACCATGCGGGGCTACCGTTCTCCATACGTTCCGGGCTGGGATTGCCACGGTCTGCCCATCGAGCAGCAGATCCTCAAGCGGATCGGGGACAAGATCCATGAAATGGAGCCGACGGAGCTGCGCCAGCTCTGCCACGATTACGCGCTGGAATGGATCGACAGGCAGCGCGCACAGTTCAAGCGCCTGGGCATCCTCGGGGACTGGGAAAATCCCTACGCCACGGTCACCCACCAGTATGAAACGGGAATCCTGAGCGTCCTTCTGTCCCTTGTGGAACGGAACCTGATCCGCAAGGGCTACAAGGCCGTCCATTGGGACCCGATTTTCCGAACCGCCCTGGCGGAGGCGGAAATCGAGTACCATACCCACAAGTCGCCCTCAATCTACGTGGCCATGAAGCTGCTCGATCCGGGCTCGATCCAGCCGGTGTCCCAGCTGGAGAATGTCTCCCTCGTGATCTGGACCACCACCCCATGGACCATGCCGGCCAACCTCGGGGTCTGCCTCCATCCGGAGTTCGATTACGTGGCCCTGAAAACGACCGATGGTGCCCATTACGTGGTGGCCCGGGAACTGGTCGAATCCTTCCTCGCCGATACCGGGCTGGAGGGCACCGAGACCGTGGCCACCTTCAAGGCTTCCGCCTTCGACCGGGCCAAAGCGGCTCATCCCATTTTCGACGACCGGGAGAGCCTGGTCATGCTGGGCGAACACGTAACCCTGGAACAGGGTACCGGTTGCGTCCACACCGCTCCCGGCCATGGCGCCGACGACTTCACCATTGGCAACGCCTACGGCCTGCCGGTCTTCTGTCCGGTCGATGACAAGGGCTGCTACACCGATGAATTCCCGCAGATGGCCGGCACCTTCGTCTTCGACGCCAATCCCAAGGTGGTCGAGTTGCTGAAGGAGCGCGGTCTCCTCATTGCCAGCAAGACGGTATCCCACGAGTACCCCTACAGCTGGCGCAGCAAGCACCCGATCATTTTCCGGGCCACCGAGCAGTGGTTCATGGAACTGGCCGACGGGGGCGTCCGGGAAAAGGCCCTGGAACTGATCGAGAACTCGGTCGAATGGATTCCCTCATGGGGTCAGGAACGCATCCGGGCCATGGTCGAGCGCCGCCCGGAATGGTGCATCAGCCGCCAGCGCCACTGGGGGGTGCCGATTCCCTCAATCCGGAACCTGAAGACCGGGGAATCCGTCCTCGAACCGGAGGTCATCCGGCGCTTCATCGAGGTGGTGGCCGAGCATGGCACCAATGCCTGGTACGCCGAACCCCTTTCCCGCTTCCTCCCCTCCGGCTGGAATGAGGAAGACTACGAGAAGGAATTCGATATCCTTGACGTCTGGTTCGATTCCGGGGCCTCCCATGTGGCCGTCCTGGAGCTGGACGAGCGCCTGCACTCGCCGGCCGATCTCTACCTTGAAGGCAGCGACCAGCACCGCGGCTGGTTCCAGCACGCACTCCTGACTTCCGTCGGGGCCCGGGACCGGGCGCCCTTCAAGAGCGTCCTGACCCACGGCTTCGTCCTCGACGGTGAAGGCCGGGCCATGTCCAAGTCCATGGGCAATGTCATCTCCCCGCTGGACCTGGTCAAGCAGTTCGGTAGCGATATCCTGCGGCTCTGGGTAGCCAGTACCGACTACCGCAACGATGTGGGAATGTCGGGCGAGATCATGAAGATCACCGCAGATGCCTACCGGACCATCCGCAACACATTCCGCTTCCAGCTCGGCAACCTGTTTGATTTCGATCCGCAGCAGGACCTGGTGGATCCGGCCGACCTGACTCCGCTGGACCAGTGGGCCCTGCACGAACTGGCGGTCCTGACCGACAAGGTCACCGAGGCCTTCGAGCGCTACGAGTTTCACCGCGTCTACCAACTGATCAACCGCTTCTACACGGTCACCCTTTCGGCCCGATACCATGATTTCCTCAAGGACCGCCTTTACACTTTCCGGGCCGACTCCCCGGAACGGCGTTCCGCGCAAACCGTCATCCACCACCACCTGGGAGTCCTGGAACGCATCCTGGCGCCCTTCCTGGTCTTCACCTGCGACGAGGCCTACCGGGCCGACAGGGAACACAGCATGGATTCCATCCACCTCGAGAACTGGCCGGTGGTTCCGGAATCCTGGCGCAACCCGGAAACCGCCGCCGAAATCGAGCAGCTCCTGGAGCTGCGGGACCCGGTGAACGAGAAACTGGAGGTCCTGCGCAGCCGCAAGGAAATCGGCAAGTCGGTGGAAGCGGTTCTCGACCTGAAGGTGCCGGCGGAAGCCCCCCTGGCCGGCCTTCTCGAGAAATACCGCAACCAGCTGGCCGAGATTTTTATTGTCTCGGAAGTCACAGTGGCCATGGATGCCACGCTTTCCAAAACGGAATTATCCGTCCAACCAGCCTCCGGAGACCGTTGCCCCCGTTGCTGGAGGACGGTTCCGGAACTGCAGGAGACCAGTCTGGGCCATGTCTGCCCGCGCTGTGCCGATGCAGTTGAACCTTTTGTCCTGAATTCCAACTAAACATTTCCTATGCCGACCAAGAAAAACGCCAAGAAAGCCGCCAAGAAGACCGTCGCCAAAAAGGCGGTCAGGAAGACGGCCAGCAAGGCTGCGAAAAAGAAGACCGTCAGTAAGAAGGCCGCCAAGGCACCTGCCAGGAAGGCCGCCAGGAAGACGGCCAAAAAGGGCGCCAGCAAGAAGAAGAGCGCGGCCGGGAAAGCCGCCAAGAAGGCCCGAAACGAAGGGACTGAATCCGGCAAGCCCAAGGCCAGCGATTTGATCAAGCGGGCTTCCCATACCCCGGCCATTTTCAAGCCCAACTCCAAGAAGGGCAGCCATATCCTCTTCAACATGGATGACATCCGGGATCTCCTGAAAAAGCGGAGCAAGGAGGAAGCACAATCCAGGAAGGAGCCCGCCAGGAAGGAACAGGTCAACCATGAGCCCAAGCCGGCCGCTGCCGTCGAGGACGACTCCCCCCGTACCAGCAAGCACCAGGCCGCCACCCTGGATGACATCCTGGGGATTTCCGTCCCAACGGCGTCCGGCAAGTCAGGCAGCGGAAAAGTACCCCGGAAGTTCGAGAAGTACTACCGCCTCCTGATCGAGCTGAGGGACCATGTCCGGGCCGAATTGAACCTGCACTCCAACGACACCTTGAAACGGTCCCAGAAGGAGGATGCCGGGGACCTGTCCATTTCCGTGGATGCCGGGACCGATAACTTCGACCGGGATTTCGCCCTCAGCCTGCTGTCCAGCGAGCAGGAATCCCTCAAGGAAATCGAGGCCGCCATCCAGCGAATTTTCAACGGCACCTACGGGATCTGTGAAGTCACCGGTGAGCCGATCAAGGAAGAGCGGCTGGAAGCGGTCCCCTTCACCCGCTTCTCGTTGGACGGGCAACGACAGTACGAAATGACTTCCCGCAAGCGCGTCACCCGTACCGGAGCCTTCCTCAACGAGGCTTCGGGGGAGACCATCAGCTTCGGGGACGATGACGGGGACAACTAAACCCGCAGCTCAAAGCGGTTCTCCTTTCCTGGATTACCGCCGGTTCTGGATTATCCTGCTGGCCATCCTTCTGGCTGACCAGGCCAGCAAGTGGATCATCGTGGACTGGTCGGGCTTTCCGCTCGGGATGTATCCGCCCTTCGGGGGAAAGACCATCATCCCCGGGTTCTTCAACATCGTCTATGCCGTCAATTACGGGGCGGCCTGGGGCATGATGGAGGGGTATTCCTGGCTGCTGATCCTCCTGGCCGTGGTCGTCCTGGCCCTGATCTGGGTGTTCCGCAAGGATCTGGGCCTGGTTCTTCCCGCCCACCAGCTTTGTTTCGGCATGATCAGCGGCGGCATCATTGGCAATACTTTCGACCGGCTCCTGCGCGGGCATGTCGTGGATTTTCTCGACTTCCGCCTTCCCGGCTACCAGTGGCCGACCTTCAATGTGGCCGATTCCGCCATTGTAGTCGGCACGATCTGGTATATATACTTGCAGTTCAGGCACCAAAGGGATTAAAACTTCTGCAAGTCCAGACTGTTTTGTACTCCACCAAGCCCTTAACCAGATTCCTTAGATATCCCATCGGCCAGTTCAGTTGCCTGGCCTTGATGCTGTTCGCCTTGCCACTCGAGGCGGAAGAATCAACGCGTACCCCCGAAGCCCTGCGCACGGAGTTGAAGGAAGTGGAAGCATTTCGCTCGAAGGATCAATACGAGGAAGGGATGCGCCTGGCGGAAAAGGTCCTGGCCATCGCCCGGGATGAGCAATACGACGAGGTCGTCATCGAGGCCCTCTACCAGATCGCCATCCTACAGTATTTCCAGGAGGACTACGACTCCGCCAGGGCCAACCTGGAGGTGGGGTACAATGAAGCCAAGCGCCTGAAGCTGACTTCACTTTCAGCCGACTTCCTGGGAGCCCTCGGGGTACTGGAATGGAAGCTTGGCAACCTGGCCCGGGCCCAGGCAGACCTGGTCGACACCCTGGCTCTTTTTGAGGAATTGAAGGAGCCGGTTTGCATGGCCAGTACGGCCAACAACCTGGGCAATATTTCCGCCTCCCTGAAAAATTATCCCGAAGCCATCGACTGGTATGTGCGGGGCCTTTCCTTCCTGGCCGATACTGAGAATGACCGCCTTCGGGCCTCCCTGCTGAGCAACCTGGCCGAAGTCCTGATCCCCTCCGGACGGTTGCAAGAGGCCGAACAGTATTTGGACCAGTCCATGGCCCTGGAGGAGAAACTGGGTGACCCCCGCAACATGGCCTATACCTATTACAATTTTGGGGAGCTTCGCTCGCGCCAGAACAAGCCGGAAGAGGCGCTGGAGCTGTACCGGAAAGCGCTCCGGATGCAGGAGGAACTGGACGATGACTGGGCCGCATCCGGCACCCGCCTGCGCCTGGCCGAGGAGTACCTGAATCTGGACCGGACAGAGGATGCCCTCAGTGAACTGGAAATCGCATTCGAGGCGGCCAAAAAGATGAACGCCCTCTCCCAGTTGAGGGACATTGCGGCCCTCATGGCCAGGGCCTATGGCAAAACCGGTGAATCCGGCCTGGAAACCTATTACAAGGACCTGGCGGGATGGTTCGCTTCACGAACCCGGGAAAACCAGATCAAGGAGCCCATTCTGCCGGAACCGGAACGGGAGCCGGAAGTAACCACCCCCACGGAACTGGGCGCAGGCAACCGTCACCTGCCCTTCCGGACTGCGACCATCATCATTCTCTGCATGATGATCGGGCTGCTGGTCATGGAGAACGTCCGCCTGCGCAAGCAGGCCGGCAAAATGTAGAGCGGGCGGAGTCCTACTCCCCGATGCTGGGAACCGGCACCACGACCTCCGTATCGGCCTCGTAGTCCACTCCGGGAAGACCGAATCCGAACAGTTTCAGGAAATTTGCCTGGTACCCGGCAAAGTCCGTCTCCTCATCGATGGTGTCGGTAGTCACCTTGTCCCAGGCCGCCTTGACCGCGTCCTGGATCTCCGGCTTCATTTCCCAGTCATCCATGCGGACGCGGCCTTCCTCGTCAAAGACGAGGGCACTGTCGTTGTACATCCGGGTGCGGAAAAGACGGTCGATCTGCTGGATGCAATCCTCATGCAAGCCCTTCTCCTTCATGATCTTGAAGAGGATGGAGATGTAGAGGGGAACCACCGGGATGGCGCTGCTGGCCTGGGTCACCACCGCCTTGTTGACGGAAATAAAGGCGGCTCCGCGCTGCAGCTTGAGCAGGGCGTCGATGCGCTGTGCGGTGTCCCGGAGATGTTTTTTGGCCATGCCGATGGTCCCGTTGTGGTAGACCGGCCAGGTCACTTCCGGACCCACGTAGTCGTAGGCCACGGACTGGCAACCCTCGGCAAGGACACCGGCGGCATCCAGCTGCTCCATCCAGCGCTCCCAATCCTCGCCGCCCATGACCTTGACGGTCGACTCGATGTCCTCCTCGGTGGCGGGCTCGATGGTCACGGGAGCGACCACCTTCCGGTCGGTATCGAGATTGTTGGCGGTAAAGGGCTCGCCGATCGGCTTCAGGCAGCTGCGGAAGGTTTCCCCGGTGACCGGGTCGGTCCGGCGGGGTGAGGCCAGGCTGTAGACGACCAGGTCCACCTCGCCGAGGTCACGCTTGATCAGCTCGATGGCCTGGGACTTCAATTCGTCGGAAAAGGCGTCGCCGTTCAAGGAAGCGGCGTAAAGTCCTTCAGCCTTGGCTGCCCTCTCAAAGGCAGCGGTATTGTACCAGCCGGCGGAGGCGGTATTCCCCTTGGCGGAAGGGCGCTCGAAGAAAACCCCGATGGTGGCCGCACCAGACCCGAAGGCGGCGGTGATCCGGGAAGCCAGCCCATAGCCGGTGGAGGCTCCCAGAACCAGGACCTTTTTGGGCCCGTCCTTTATCGGCCCGTTTCCCTTGACATGGTCAATCTGCTCCTGGATGTGGCGGGAACATCCCTCGGGATGCGCGGTTATACAAATAAATCCCCTGACTCTTGGTTTAATAATCATGGCAAATTGCTGGGTAACTCCCCCTTTCCGAGGGGCTTGCGAAAAGGTTACGCTAATTCAAGCCCATAGCGGGGCAATGACAAAATCCACTTGCCTCGGTTGCGTCCCGATCCAGCCTAGGCCACATGGAATGGGGTGTCATTTTCGACTGGGACGGCGTCGTCGTGGATTCCTCGGCCGCCCATAAAAGGAGTTGGGAACAACTGGCGGCCGACATCGGCAAACCCATTCCGGAGGACCATATGGAACGCGGTTTCGGCAAGAAGAACACGACCATTATTCCCGATATCCTGGGCTGGGCCAATGAACCGGAGGAGGTGGCGGATCTCTCCGACCGCAAGGAAGCCCTGTACCGGGAACTCCTGGCCTCCGGCCATGGCCGGATCCTGCCCGGGGCGCGCGAGTTGCTGGGTGAACTGCGGGATTGGGGGATCCGCTGCGCCGTCGGTTCCTCCACGGACCGGGCCAACATCGAGCAGGCCATCCGGCAATTCGGGCTGGAAGGCTGCTTCGATGGAATTGCCTCGGCCGAGGACGTGGTGGAGGGCAAACCGGCTCCGGATGTCTTTCTCAAATCCGCCGCCAGTATCGGGATCGCACCCGCCCGGTGCGTGGTCATCGAGGATGCCCCCTACGGCATCGAGGCCGCCCGCCGGGCCGGGATGAAATCCGTCGGCCTGCTCACTTCGCATTCCAGCAACACCATGGACGGGGCCGACCTGGTGGTGCCGGACCTCAGTTTTGTCAGTGCCGCCCAGCTGGCCTCGATCGTCAACAACCAGGAAACCAACCGAATTTAATGGAACCGAAAACCGAATCACACAGCCGCTCCAGCAAGCATCGACTGACCGTCCAGATCCTGATTGGAATGGGCATCGGAGTGGTGGTGGGCCTGGCCCTCAACCTGTTTCTGGGCACTATCGGGGAGACGACAGGCCAGCTGATCCGCAAGGTCGCCGTGGACGGGGTATTCAGGCTGGCCGGGCAGGTCTTCCTGGCCCTCCTGCAGGTGCTGGTGGTGCCGCTGGTCCTGGTCTCGCTGACCTGTGGCACCGCGGCGCTGAACGATGTCCGCCGGCTGGGCCGGATCGGGATCCGGACCTTCGGGCTGTACCTGATGACCACCGCCATCGCCATCAGCATCGCCCTCTTCGCAGCCGTCCTGGTCGGGCCCGGTCGCGGTTTCGGCCTGGACTCGGAGGCCACCTTCGAGGCCGCCACGGCCCCCTCGCTGGTCGATGTCCTGATCGGGATCTTCCCGAAGAACATTTTCCAGTCCCTGGGCGAGGGGAACATGCTGCAGATTATCGTCTTCGCGATCCTGTTCGGCCTGGCCCTGACCATGGCCGGCAAGGCGGGAGAGCGGATCCTGGCCTTCCTGAACGACGTCAACGAGGTCATCATGAAACTGGTCTGGATTGTCATGGTCCTCGCTCCCTACGGGGTTTTTGCCCTGATCGCCAGGACCTTCAGCGAGCAGGGATTTGCCGCCTTCGCCCCCCTGGCCAAATACTTTGTCCTGATCGTGGCGGTCCTCTTTTTCCAGCTCCTGGTGGTTTACCCCGCCCTTCTCAAAGTCTTCAGCGGGCTCAGTCCACGCCCCTTCCTGAGCAAGATGCGGGAGGTGCAGGTCTTCGCCTTTTCCACGGCCAGTTCCAATGCTACCCTTCCCGTGACCCTGAACACGGTGGAAAAGCATCTCGGGGTGAAAAACAGCGTGGCCTCCTTCACCATTCCCCTTGGCGCCACCATCAACATGGACGGAACCGCCATCATGCAGGGAGTGGCCACCGTCTTTATAGCCCAGGCCTACACCATGGGACTCGGCCTGACCGATTACCTGATGGTGATCCTGACCGCGACCCTGGCCTCGGTCGGCACCGCCGGGGTTCCCGGCGTGGGCCTGATCATGCTCAGCATGGTCCTCAAGCAGGTCGGCCTGCCGGTGGAGGGCATCGCCCTGATTATCGGCATTGACCGGCTCCTGGACATGATACGGACCGCCGTCAACGTGACCGGCGACAGCGCGGTCAGCTGCATCGTGGCCAAGGGGGAAAACGCCATCGACATCGACACCTACCACCGCAGCCTCTCCGAACTCGAAAAGGAAGACTCCTGACCCCCGACCTTGGTCCTTCGTCCTTCGTCCTTCGTCCTTAGTCCTTCGTCCTTCGTCCTTTGTCCAGCAACTTCCAGTTAAAGGCCGATTTCCAGCCCACCGGCGACCAGCCGGAGGCGGTGCGTCAGCTGGTCGATTCCATCCGGGCGGGAAACAAGTACCAGACCCTGCTGGGCGTGACCGGTTCCGGAAAGACCTTCACCATGGCCAACCTGATCCAGGAGCTGCAGCGCCCCACCCTGGTCCTCTCCCACAACAAGACCCTGGCCGCCCAGCTCTACAGCGAGTTCAAGAACTTCTTTCCGGAGAACGCGGTGGAGTACTTCGTCAGCTATTATGACTACTACCAGCCGGAAGCCTACATTCCGGCCACCGACACCTTCATCGAGAAGGATTCCTCCATCAACGAGGAGATCGAGCGCCTGCGCATCGCCGCCACCAGTTCGTTGATCTCGAGACGGGACGTCATTGTCGTGGCCTCGGTGTCCTGCATTTACGGCCTGGGCTCGCCGGAGGACTTCAAGGCCATGATGATCCCGATCAAGGTCGGGGGGGAAATTGTCCGGGACGACTTCCTGGCCCGGCTGGTGGAGAACCTCTACGAGCGCAACGACATCCAGTTCAAGCAGGGCTGCTTCCGGGTCCGAGGGGAAACCGTGGACATCTTCCCGGCCTACATGGAGACGGCGATCCGGGTCGAGTTCTGGGGGGACGAGATCGAGCGGATCCGCTCCCTCGATCCCACCAGCGGGGAGTGCGGGCAGAGTTTCGGGCAGTTCCACCTCTACCCGGCCAACCAGTTCATCACCCCGCGGGACAAGGTGGTCCGGGCGGTGCAGGACATCCGCAAGGAACTGGATGAACGCGTTTCCGAATTCGAGGGCACCCGGCGATTGCTGGAGGCCCAGCGGATCCGGATGCGCACCGAGTACGACATCGAGATGCTGCAGGAACTGGGATTCTGCTCGGGCATCGAGAACTATTCGCGCCATCTCTCAGGACGCCGGGCCGGCGACCGCCCCTTCTGCCTGCTGGATTTCTTTCCCGACGATTTCCTGACCATCATCGACGAAAGCCATGTCACGGTGCCGCAGATTGGCGGCATGTACAACGGGGACCGGTCCCGCAAGGAGCGACTGGTGGAGTTCGGGTTCCGCCTCCCCAGCGCGCTGGACAACCGTCCGCTGCAGATAGAGGAATTCCGCCGGGTCACCGGCCAGACCGTGCTGGTCTCGGCCACTCCGTCCCCGGACGACATTGCCCGTTCCAGCGTGGTCGCGGAGCAGGTCATCCGCCCCACCGGCCTGCTGGACCCGGTGCCGATTGTCCGCCCGGCCCAGGGACAGGTCGAGGACCTGATCCAGGAAGTCCTGGAAGCGGTCGGGAAAGGCGAGCGGGTCCTCGTCACCACCCTGACCAAGCGCATGTCCGAGGACCTCAGCACCTATCTCCGTGAGCGTTCGATCCGGGTCGAGTACCTGCACAGCGACATCGACGCCATCGAGCGGGTGGAGATTTTGCGCAATCTGCGGGCCGGGGAATTCGACGTCCTGGTCGGGGTCAACCTGCTTCGGGAGGGGCTGGACCTGCCGGAGGTGGCCCTGGTGGCCATTCTCGACGCCGACAAGGAAGGCTTCCTCCGCAGCGCCACCAGCCTGATCCAGACGGCAGGCCGGGCCGCGCGGCACGAAAAGGGCCGGGTCCTGCTCTACGCCGACACCATCACCGAGTCCCTGCGCAAGGCCATCGAGGTCACCGAGGAACGCCGGGCCAAACAGATCGCCTACAACGAGGAACACGGGATCACCCCGACCAGCGTCAAGCGGGCCATCCAGGCCAGCCTGCATTACGGGAAGAAGGAAGCGGCCGACCCGCTCTCAATCGCCGAGGCCGGCGGGGACGAGGAGTTGGCCGCAATCATCGCGGAACTGGAGGAGGAAATGCTGGCCGCCGCGGGCGACCTGCAGTTTGAACGGGCGGCGGTTCTTCGGGACCAGATCGACGCCCTGCGCAACCCGGACCAGTTCAAGGGCCCCCGCAAGGGCAAGCGCTACAAGAAGAAGCACAAGAAATAACCGCCGACCGGATCAAGGGGTCAGCCCTTGGATTTTGGCATTGAGGGACATTGGAGACGGCCATGCCAAAATCCAAGGGCTGACCCCTTAGCCAAAGCGCTCGTGCATGGCCCGGACCGGGAAATTGCGGCCGGGACAGACGGTATGGTTGCGGTCGATCTCCTTGTGCACGGCGAACTTGTATTTGTGTTTCAATACACTGCCGCCGAGATGGTCGACCAGGCGGGTGAAGGAAGCCATCTGCTTGCGGGAGGGATGGGTCTCCTCGAAGTTGCCCACCAGGCAGATCCCGATCCCGTGCAGGTTGACCTCCCGCTTGCGGACATGTCCCCCCTCGAGCTGCTTTTTCCAACGCGGGCCGATCTCGATCTCCCCGTCGCCGGAGTCGATACCGTTGCCGATGACAAAGTGATAGGCCAGGCCGTTCTCCATGCCCCGGCGGAGGTGGTTGCGGTTGTAGATTTCCGCATTTCCGTACTTGGTCGCGCTATGGTGGCCGACGATATAGGTCCAGCGCTGGCGGTCGACCCGGATTCCGGAGAGGAGCTTGCCGATATCCGGCCCGGCGGGCAGGCCTTCCGGGATCTTCAGCTTCTGGCCGATGCGGATCATGTCCGACTTGAGGCCATTGAGCGATTTGATCTGGGAAACCGAGACTCCGTACTGGAGAGAGAGGCCGCTCAGGGTGTCGCCTTTGCGCACCACATGCACGCTGGAGCCGGCCGCCCATAACTGGCCGAGTCCGGCCGGCAGCAGCAATCCGGCAATCCCAATCATGAAGTTCCGTCGGTTCATGGCTTCAGAAATCCTGCCAAGGCTATAGACCCGGATGCCGGCGCGTCACGAAGAAAATTATAAAGGATATAACCCGGGCTCATGGCCGGCATTAATTTTTATATGTGACAAAGGAGCAGGCAGGTCCTAAATGAGAGGCCATGACAACTGAAGCGACTCCTTCCCCCACCCCGGAACAAATCCATGCCGGCGAACAGGCCATTCTCAAGCGCTACTGGGAAAGCAACATCCGCATCATGGGAATCCTGCTCCTGATCTGGGCCTTCGTCGGGCTGGGCTGCGGGATATTGCTGGCCGATGTCCTCAATCCCTTCGAATTGCCGGGGACCGGTTATCCGCTGGGCTTCTGGTTCGCCCAGCAGGGAGCCATTGTCACCTTCGTGGTCCTGATCCTGGTCTATGCGATTCTCATGAACCGGCTGGACCGCCTCCACCACAAGCAACGGGCGGAGCTGATCGGTGAAGAGGGCGAGCCGCAGGCTTACACCGGCGAGGGCATCTGATTCAGGAAGGAGCAGACAGCATGAACGTACAGGTCTGGACCTATATCTTCGTCGGGCTCACCTTCGCCCTTTACCTCAGTATCGCCTGGTGGAGCCGGGTACGCGACACCAAGGGATTCTACGTGGCCGGCCGTGGAGTCCCGGCCGCCGCCAACGGGATGGCCACGGCGGCGGACTGGATGAGCGCGGCCTCCTTCATTTCCATGGCCGGCCTGATCTCCACCATGGGCTTCGCCGGGGGCGTCTACCTGATGGGCTGGACAGGCGGTTTCGTCCTCCTCTCCCTCCTGCTCGCGCCATATCTGCGCAAGTTTGGCCACTATACGGTGCCGGACTTTGTCGGGGACCGCTATGACTCCCGCTTTGCCCGGATCATCGCCGTCCTCTGCGCCCTGTTTGTCAGTTTCACCTATGTGGCCGGACAGATGCGCGGCGTGGGCGTGGTCTTCAGCCGCTTCCTGGAGGTGGATGTCACCGTCGGGGTGGTGATCGGCATGGTCATTGTCTTCATTTACGCCACCCTGGGCGGTATGAAGGGCATCACCTGGACCCAGGTGGCCCAGTACTGGGTCCTGATCACGGCTTTCCTGATCCCGGCCATTGCCATTTCCATCAAGTTGACCGGCAACCCGATGCCGCAGGCTGGCCTTGGCAGCGATTTGGCCAACCAGTCGGTGAGCTTGCTCTCCAAGCTCGACGGGTTAAACCGGGAACTGGGCTTCGGCCCGTACACCGAGCCCTTCGTGGGCAGATGGGACAAGGTGAACGTCTTTTTCGTGGCCCTGGCCCTGATGGTCGGCACCGCCGGCCTGCCCCACGTCATTGTCCGCTTCTACACCGTGAAGACGCCACGCAGCGCGCGCTGGAGCGGATTCTGGGCCCTGTTCTTTATTGCCGGACTGTACCTCACCGCCCCGGCCGTGGCGGGTTTTGCCCGCTACTACATGCTGGAATCCCTCAACGGGACCACCCGGGAGGAGCTGCCCCAGTGGTTCAACAGCTGGGAAACGACCGGCCTGGTCCTCTGGTATGACAACGGGGACGGCAAAATCCACTATTCCGGGGATGACCGGAATGAAATATTCCGGGCCGGAACCCTCAGTCCGGCGGAACTCTCGACACTGGCCCGCGACCACCAGCTCTGGCTGGACAGCGGCCACAGCTCCGGGGCCGATGCCCGGCCCATCCTCAAGGCGCATGGCCTGAGCGGACCGGACCGGGACATCATCGTTCTGGCCACTCCGGAAATGGCCGAACTCTCCAACTGGATCATCGCCTTTGTCGCGGCGGGTGGATTGGCGGCCGCCCTCTCGACCGCCAGCGGCCTGTTGCTGGTCATCTCCTCCAGCGTGGCCCACGACCTTTACTACAAGGTGCTCAATCCATCGGCCAGCGAGCAGAAGCGGCTCCTCATTGGCCGGGCCACCATCGGGGTGGCGGTCATCGTGGCGGGACTCTTCGGCATTTATCCGCCGGCCTTCGTGGGACAGGTCGTGGCCTTCGCCTTCGGCCTGGCCGCAGCCAGTTTCTTCCCGGTCATCGTCCTGGGCATCTTCTGGAAACGGGTCAGCATGATCCCCGCCATCGCCGGCATGCTGGGCGGTATCGGCCTGACCGGCTTCTATATTGTGGGAGTCGTCTTTTTCGGGATGGAAAAATGGACCTTGGGCCTGACCGCCAACGGCATCGATCCCCAGGGAATCGGCACCGTCGGGATGTTCCTGAATTTCCTCATCACGATTGTCCTGACGCCGTTCTTCCCGGCCCCCGACCAGCGGATCCAGGACCTGGTGGACAAGGTCCGCGAACCGGAGGGCTGGTCCCCGGCGGTGGACATCGATTCAGGACCGGAACACTAGTCGGCTCCGCGAGCTCCAGGTTGTGACGGAAGCATGGACCTCCCACCTGCTCCAATTCGAAAAAACAAATGGACCCCGGCGCAACGGCCGGGGTCCATGTCATGTTTAAGCAATTGTTGATCGTCTAGTAGGAGAAGCCTGCTTCTACGGTTACCCTCAGGTAGACCGGGCTTCCCCCCTTGATCGGTGTCAGGCGGCGAACGACAACCGTCTCCGTTCCGTCCCCATTGTCCACCGGGGAACCAACCGCGACGACTTCGGAAGCGCCGGAGGTCCATTCCTTGTTGGGATTGGTGGTCGTTTCGACAAAGTAGGTGATGTCGTCCACGGTGTAATCGATCCCGGTTGTTCCGCTGCCTCCAATGCGTCGGCGATAGGTAATTTCCAGGTACGAATCGCCACCGCTATCGGTGGTTACAATCTGCGGCAGGCCGGTGGTGGTGTAAACAAGCGGGTCCAGACCAAAGGCAAACTCCAACAGGTTGGCGGTATCGTCCATATCCGGATCCAGGAACAAACCACTCACGTCCGCCCCGCCTGGACCGCCGGTGAACAGTCCCATGAGGCCAGCCCACTCAAAGTAGGCGTCTCCCGGCATCGGAGCCGGCTCGGGATCCACGGGGGGCGTTTCACCGGGAACATCCAGAGTGGCGGGAAGGCTGACCACCTCGCCACCGGAATTGCTGATCACCGCCTCGTAGGTGCCGATGGCTGAGCCATCCACTGCAGGGATGTAATAGGACAGGCCGGTTGCTCCGGGGATCGCTGCGCCGTTCTGGTACCACTGGACACCCGGGGACGGAGAACCTTCAGCAATCACCGAAAGGTAGGCACTTTCACCCGCTTCCACGGAACTACTCTGGGGATCCACCAGCACGGTCGGGGCCACTGCGTTGCCGACAGCGGTTGAAACGACCTGTAGGTCGTCTATGGCGATGTCGCTCAAATCACCGTATCCGAAGTCGGCTCTGAAACTCAGTTGAATCGAGCCGGCCGGCAGGTACGGGCTGAGGTCCAGAACGGCAATCTGCCAGTCACCCGGGTCGGAACTCTGCTGCCCGGAGCGGCTCCAGATTGAGGACCTGGCGAGCACGCCGTCCACGTAAAGGTCCACGGTCAAGGAGCCCATGTCAGATCCATACATATGGTAGGCAAACTCAAGTTGGGCTTCAGCGCGTCCATTCATATCAAGGGAAGGACTGTTCAGGATGGAGAACAGGCCATCATTTCCACTTGCTTCGGCATACAGGTAATTTCCGGTTCCACTGCTGTTGTCCCCGGCCGGACCTGTATTCCTGGTGGGAGTGGATCCCTGGTTCAGCAGCCAGTCGGCCCAGTCATCGCCACCCTTGCCCTATTTATTCATGTTTTTGGCGTTGGTCCAACCATTCCATGTTGCGGGATCACTGGTGAAACCGTCGAAGGACTCGACGAAACTGGTGGTACTGATCGCGGGATCCACAATTTTGAGGGTCGCCTCAAAGGCGGTGCTGCTGATTGCCAGATTGGAGGAACTTCCGGTGATGGTTAAGACACAGGTTTCGTCTCCCTCCTGCTGCCAGTCAGAAAGTATGGCGCAGTACAGGTAGGCCTGGCTTTCGCCAGCCGGAATGGTGATGGATCCGACTCCGGTGGCCGGATCGAAGAGGTCATGGCCGGCGAGGGAATAGTCCGCCCTCAAACTGGTTGGATCGGCAGTGCCCCCGACAAGGAAATCAACCGATTCAGCCTTGGCGAGGTCGGCATCCACCCGCTCGAAGGTGAAGGCAACAACCTGCCCGGCATCCTCCGCCACCGAGGAATCGGAGGCGACCACCGTCAGGTACGGCTCCGGAGGCGGGGGATCCGTGGGCGTGGGGTCTATGGGATCCGGGTCCGTCGGTGTACCGGAGGAATCCGACCCGATGGTCACCTGCCCCGTGGAGGTGTTCCCGTTGGCATCCATGACGGTGTATTCGATGATGACAGAACCCGATTCCGCGGATCCGGGAGTGTAGACCATATAGCCGGTGTAGGCGTAGGCCGCCTCCCCGCTGCGGGAGAGGCTCTGGGTTTCCAGGACAAGGGACCCGGAACCGGAGAGGACCCGGGCGCTGACCAGATGGAAAGCTCCTTCGGAATAAGCCTCCGGGGTCGTGTCGTTGGGGCCCACCATGGCCTCGATAGGACCGGACCAGAGGGCCCCGGTTCCTTCGTCGTTGAGGAGGGGATTGAACCGGATATCCCCGGAAAAGTCGCTCGGAATGTAATCTTCGGCCAGTTTCAGGGCCGGGGCCCGGGTGGGCTCGGTGGAATCACCGCCCACGGTCACGACCACGTCGGCGGAATGGTACCAGCCGTTCCCGTTGTTGCCGACATCGCCGGCCAGGGTGTAGGTAAACCAGACCTGCCCGGTGTAGCCGCCGGCCGGGGTAAACTGGATCTGGCCATTGACGATCTCGGCGCTGCCGGCGGCTGCCGGATAAACGGCCCCGACCTCGATCAGGCGCAGGTTGTTGAGGGCCCCGTTGGTGACCTGCCTGCGGTCGTTGGCCAGGGGGTTGAAACTCACGGCGGTATCGGTTGCGGTGGAGACGGCGTCATCGATCCCGAAAGGCATTTCCTCCGGATTGCGCAGGCTGGCCGGACCGTAGACATAGGCCCGGCTGGCGTATCCCATGTAGTTGAAAATGTCCTTGGCCCCGGTGTAGGTCTGACCGGAAACAAGGGTGAAGAAATCCTCCGCTCCGGAGATCAGGGAAGGATTCATGACGCCCCCCGAGGTGTGGGAGGAGCCCACATTGTGTCCCAGCTCATGCGAATGGACCAGCCAGCCCCAGTTCCGCTCCTGCACCGACTGGGCGTACCTGGAGGAACCGTAGGAATCCAGCCAGGCCCTGCCAACCACACCGCCGGCGCTTCCATCGACAAGGGTCCAGAGGGCCGCGTGGCCGTACTTGTACGTCGATTGCGGGCGGTACTTGTTCAGCCAGACCTGGTAGTGCTCCAGGTCCGGACTGTTGGAATAGACCCCGTCCGGCGGGTTGCCGGGATCCTCGTCGTTGGAGTCGCTGGGGACCAGGATCAGTTCCTGGATCAGGTACCGCAGTCCCAGCTGGCGCTCGTAAATGTCGGCCGTCTGGGCAAAGTAGCTGAAATAGGAAGCGGCCCGGCTGCTGAGCAAGGAGGAATCCCCGGTCTGGCTCTTGGCCGAGGTATGCAGCACGACCATGTCCCGCAGGGAGGCATCGTAAACGGGACTCCGGCGAAAGTAGGGGTGGCTCACCTGGGCTGATTCCACCGGTGGTGTCTCGGCGTTGGCAATGTCGCCGGCCTGCAGGTCCGGGTAGTCGAAATCCACCGGAATCCGCTCGCCTTCCATCATCCCGGCCCCGTCGGGGGCGGTGACCGAAGCCAACCGGCCCCCTTCAGACAGGGCACAGAACAAATGATCCTCACCATGGGTTTCATCCTGACAGGCGGGGGAACGATAAAGACTTGTCACTTCAGTCGCGTAGAGCTGGCCCGTTTCGGGATCGGTCTCGACCAGGTATTCCATCCCGTCGCGGGTGACGGCCATAGAGACCGCGCCGTTCACCACGGCAACCGAGGCCCGCTCCCCAAGGGAGCCGTCCGGCAGCAGCTGACGGCCGCTGTAAATGCGGTACTCCGCCGGCATTTCCCGGGTGATCCCGGAGGACAGCCGGAAGTCTTCTGTCGTGATCCCGGACGGACAGAAACCGTAGCGAGCTTCTTCATCCCCGATCCGGATGGCCAGGGGCTTCCCCGCATCCAGCCATGCCACCAGCTCGGCGGTGGGCTCGGTGAACTCACCCCCGTTGTTCATCCAGTCGTCAACTTGCGAAGCGGCTGGGGTAGATTCAGGAGCCGGTTTTGGGAACGTGGAAGCAACCTCCGGTTCGGAGGCCTAGGCGGGGTTCGGAAGAACCCCTTCATCCACGGATCCACGGGCGGGAGAAATGGTTCTCAGCACCAGAATAGCGGTGGCCAAAACGGCCACGAGGATCAGCATGAGAGTCTTGGGCGAGTATAAGTTTGGACGATGCTTCATCATTAAAAGCGCTGCTTGATAGTTGTATTAAGCGCTTAATCAAGCAGCGAATGTCCATTGAAAAAAACACCTCAAGCTCTCCATGGCGGTTTTTACCCGAAAATTTACAGCATGTCCTTCAATAGCTCCCCGAACCGGACATCAGCCAAATTCCCGTACCGTCAATCCCGCGAGGAAGCCCACCCCCAAACCGCTGGCAAAGCCGAGCAAGTGGGCGGATGTATCGGTCTGGGCATCTCCGGTCCCGAACCAGGCCAGGAAGACCAGGCCAACCACCATAGGGATGGTCCAGAGCCGCAGGATGCGGATGGCCCGGTGACGGAGGGCAAACCCGCCCGGAATGGCCACGAGGATTCCGATGGCCCCGAAGACCGCCGTGGAGGCCCCGATTGAATAATGGTCCGCCGGATAGTAAAGGGCGGCGTTGAGCAGATTGCCGAGGAACCCGCTCAGCAGGACCAGCGGCAAGGCCCACCAGGCGCCGATGAAACGGCTTACCAGGTGCACGAAGATGGCTCCGAAAACAAGGTTCCCGGTCAGGTGTCCAAAATCGGAATGGAGCAGCAGGGCCGTGAAGGCCCGATAGACTTCCCCGTGCATGACCTGTTCAGCCGAACTGCGCCCGAACGCGTACAATTCCGGCCATTGCTGGCTCAAGCCGTGACCAAAGAACAGGATCAGGATCCAGCCCAGGGCCGCCCAGGGCGGCGTTTCCGATTCCGCGAGGGCCGGCTCCGGCGGCGGCCAGTTGACCGACTCCCGGTCGTAGAATCCCAACTGCCTGCTCAGCTCCCCGGCCCGCCCGGCCTCAACCAGGAGCAGGTACTCCCCATCCTCTTCGCGGACCCAGTAGGGGGCCCGCTGACTGAGGACCACCAGCCCGTACTCGTGAATCCGGTCCAGGCCCGGGGAGCGGGCGATCGCCTCCAATTGATCCGGAATCAGCACCACGGGCCCAGAATGAACGGGCCTCCGGGTGAGGAAAAGCTCTTTCGGCTAGTAGGTGAAGCCCGGCTCGATGGAGACCCGCATGAAGACCGGGCCTCCGGTCAGCGGAGCCGACCGGCGGACCGTGACTGTCTCGGTCCCGTTGCCGTTGTTCTGGGCAGTCCCAACCTCCCCGACCACGCCGGACCCGGAACTCCATGTCCCCGTCAGGCTGGTCGCGACCTCCACCCGGTAAGTGATCTCATCGACGGTGTAGTCGATCCCGGTATCGCCCGTGCCCCCGATGCGGCGGTTGTAGGTGATCTCCAGGTACATCTGGCCCGAGACTTCCTGCATCTGGACCCGGGGCATTTTCTCGGTATCGGTGACCATGGGATCCATTCCGAAGGCATACTCAAAGAGGTTCAGGATTCCATCGAGATCGGGATCCAGGGTCGGGCTGCTGAGGTCGGGCTCTCCCGGACCTCCGATCAGTCCGGCATCGCCGGCCCAGCCGAAGTAGGCGCCGCCCGGATCGCCATCGGGCGGGTTGTCGGGAAGGGTCACTTCGGCAGCAAGGCTGACCACCTGTCCCTCCGTGTTGGTCACGAGGGCGGAATAACTGCCCACGGTGCCCGTATCAACCGAGGCAATGAAAAATGAGGGACCGGTCGCACCCGGAACGGCCACGCCGTTTTTGAGCCACTGGATGCCGGGTGATGGGAATCCTTCAGGAATGACGGAAAGGTAGGCGCTTTGCCCCTTCTCGATGGAACCCCCGATGGGATCCACCAGGACGTGCGGCGGCAGCGGATCCCCGGCGGTAATCTCGGTCAGGCGAACATCATCGATCGCAATATCACTGAATTCCGTGGAGCCGATATCGGCGCGGAAGCGAAGCTGCAGGGTGGAGGCCGGGAGAAGGGAAGACACGTCCAGTTCGACCGTTTTCCAGTCTGTCGAGCTGCTGCTTTGCTGTCCGCTGGCACTCCAGGCCCGGGAAGCGGCCAGAACTCCGTCCGCGTAAAGGTCCAGGGTAAGGGACCCCATGCCTGATCCGAACATGTGGTAGGCAAATTCGAGTTTGGCCCCCGATTTCCCGGAGACATCGATGAGCGGGCTCTGCAGGTAGGAATAGAGTTCAGCGTTACCGGAGGCTTCAGCGTAAAGATACTTTCCTGAACCAGAGGTGTGGTCGGCAATCGGTCCGGTATTGCTGGTTGGCGTGGATCCGCTGTTGATGGCCCAGTCAAACCAGTCTTCACCACCTTTGCCATTGCTGCGCATGTCCTTCAGGTTGGACCAGCCATTCCAGCTCGTCTCGTCAGTGTTGAAACTGTCGAAAGGCTCCACGAAGATCACGGAGTTGTCCCGGATATATAAAGTTGCCTCGCCGAAGACAGGGCTGACGGTCATTCCGGATGAACTCCCCGTAACCGTCAGGATGCAGGTCTCGTAATCCTCATCCACTCCGTCATCGAGGATCGCGGCGTAGACCTGGGCCTGTCCCTGTCCGGCGGGAATGGTCAGCGATCCCACCCCGGTCACCGGATCAAAGTCATCCTGTCCGGCAAAGGCATAATCGGCACGCATGCTTGCCGGATCCGCATTCCCTCCAACATGGAACTGTACCACTTCGTCCACTGAAAGATCAGCATTGCTGGATCGTCCGATGGTGAAAGCAACAACTTGTCCCGCATCCTCGGCCACCGAGGCGTCGGAAGTAACCACCGTCAGGTACGGATCCTGATTGACGCTCTGCCCGATGGTCACCTGAGCGGTGGCGGTATTGCCGTTGGCATCCATAACGGTGTACTCGATGATAACGGAATCCAAATCAGTAGCGCCTGGGGAGTAGACCATATAGCCGGTATAGGCGTAGGCCGCCTCGCCGCTGCGGGAGAGGCTCTGGTTTTCCAGGGTGAGGGACCCGGAACCGGAGAGGACCCGGGCGCCGACCAGATGGAAAGCACCTTCGGAATACGCCTCCGGGGTCGTGTCGTTGGGGCCCACCATGGCCTCGATGGGACCGGACCAGAGGGTCCCGGTTCCTTCGTCGTTGAGGAGGGGATTGAACCGGATATCCCCGGAAAAGTCGCTCGGAATGTAGTCTTCGGCCAGTTTCAGGGCCGGGGCCCGGGTGGGCTCGGTGGAATCACCGCCCACGGTCACGACCACGTCGGCGGA
>CAJXMX010000005.1 GCA_913056355.1 uncultured Opitutales bacterium | reverse complement strand
CCTCATCATGGATATTTCCCCCACCGGCATGCGGCTGCAGACATCCGCCAGCTTCGAGATCGGCGAGCAGATCCAGCTCGTCGTGCCCGAGGCGGGGACGGTGACGGCCACGATCGTTCGGGAAAGCTATTCCGATATCGGCTGGGAATTCGGCGCGGCCTTCGACGAACCGATAACGGCGGCCGCAGTCAGCGCCGTCCTGCTGGCCGCGCCCGCCTTTGCCCCGCCCATACCGGAGGAGGAGGCGAAGCAATGGGTGCGCGAGGCGCGGGCAAGGTACCCCGAACCCTCCCCGGTGCCCGACCTGGTCCTGGCAATGTTTGCAGTCCTGAGCCTACTGCTCGCAGGTGGCTTCGTCTACGCGCTGGGATTTCTTTCGCCAGCGATCGGCTGACCCTTAACGTTATCCTCCTGCCAGCAGGCTCGCGTTACCGCCCGCTGCCGTGGTGTCGATCGTCGTCACCCGCTCCGTGGCGAACCGCGTCACATAATGCGGCCCCCCCGCCTTGGGACCGGTGCCCGACAGGCCTTCGCCGCCGAACGGCTGGCTGCCCACCACCGCGCCGATCTGGTTGCGGTTAACGTAGAAGTTGCCGACCTTCGCGCGCGCTTCCACGAAGCGGCGGGTCTCGTCGATGCGGCTGTGCAGTCCCAGCGTAAGCCCGTATCCGGTGGAGTTGATGTCATCCAGCACCTTGCCGAGGCTGCCTGCCGGATAGCGGCAGACGTGCAGGATCGGGCCGAACTGCTCCTCGTCGAGGTCGAGGATGGAGCCGATCTCGATGATAGTGGGCGAGAAGAAATTGCCCTGCTCGCACTCTGTCGGCATCGAACGGCGCCACACGGGGAAGCCCGCGTCGATCATTTCCTGCACGTGGTTCTGCAGCTTCTCGCGCGCTTCGGCGTCGATTACCGGGCCGATGTCCGTGCTCAGATTGGCGGGATCGCCGATCACCTGCGCCTTGAACGCGCCCTTGATCATTTCCAGCATCTCGTCCGCCACGTCTTCCTGCAGGTACAGAACGCGCAGGGCCGAACAGCGCTGGCCTGCGCTCTGGAAGGCAGAGGCGATCACGTCGCGGGTTACCTGTTCGGGCAGGGCGCTGGAGTCGACGACCATCGCGTTCATCCCGCCGGTCTCGGCAATCAGGGTGCCGATGGCGCCCTCTCGCGCGGCGAGCGAGCGGTTGATGGCGTGGGCCGTCCCCGTGGAGCCGGTGAAAGCCACGCCCGTCACGCGTGGATCGGAAGTGAGCGCCGCGCCGACCTTGCCGTCGCCGGGAAGGAGTTGCAGCACGTCCTTGGGAATGCCTGCCTCGTGGCACAGGTCGATGGCGAGCGCGGCGATCAGCGGTGTCTGTTCGGCCGGCTTGGCGACAACCGTATTGCCTGCGGCAAGCGCGGCGGCGGCAGGGCCCATGAAGATCGCCAGCGGGAAGTTCCACGGGCTGATCGTGGCGAACACGCCGCGCCCGTGCAGGCGCAGCAGGTTCTGCTCACCCGTCGGGCCGGGCAGCGGCTGCGGGGCACCGAACAGCATGCGCGCCTCGCAGGCGTAGTAGCGCAGGAAATCCACGGCTTCGCGCACTTCCAGCACGCCGTCCATCATGGTCTTGCCCGCCTCCCGGCGGCACAGGTCCATGAACCGGGCCATGTTGTCTTCCAGCAGGTCCGACGCCTTGATCAGCAGGTCCGCGCGGGCCTGACCGCCCATCGCATCCCACATCGGCTGTGCTGCCACGGCGCGGGCGAGGGCGAGGTCCACGTCGCGCTCGCTGGCCATCACCTGGTGGCCCCCGACCTTGCCCGATTGCGGGGCGCGGACTTCGTGTTTCTCGTGCTCCACGTCTGCCATCAGGGTGGGGCGAGCGACGGGATGATCCTGCCGCCAGTAGGCGAGCTTTTCCTGCAATTCCTCGAACTCGGGCGGATGGGCAAGGTCCACGCCCATCGAGTTGCGCCGGTTGGGATAGATATCGATCGGCAGCGGAATAGCCGGGTTGCGATAGGGGCGCATCGCGGCAAGGTCGCTGATCGGGTTCGTCACCAGTTCCTCGACCGGCACATCGGCATCGGCCATGCGGTTGACAAAACTGGAGTTCGCGCCGTTTTCCAGGAGGCGGCGGACGAGATAGGCCAGCAGTTCCTTGTGCCCGCCGACAGGCGCGTAGATGCGCACCGGCGTCTTCTTGTCGCCCTGCATCTTGGCAAGCGCGCCGTATATTTCCTCGCCCATGCCGTGCAGGCGCTGGAATTCGAACGGGGTATCCCCGGCCATCGCAAGGATCGCGCCGATGGTATAGGCATTGTGCGTGGCGAAGGCGGGATAGATCGAGTCCTCGGCCTTCAGCAGTTCGTTGGCGCAGGCGAGGAAGGATACGTCGGTGCCCACCTTGCGGGTGAACACGGGAAAATCGGAGTGCCCGCCAACCTGGGAAAGCTTGATCTCAGCGTCCCAGTAGGCGCCTTTCACCAACCGCACGAACAGCTTGCGTTCGTGCCTGCGGGCAAGCTTCGCCACCCATTTGCACAGCGGCACGCCGCGCTTCTGGTAAGCCTGGATGGCAAGGCCGAAGCCGGTCCAGCCTTCCTCTGTGCCGTCGTCGAACAGCTCGTCGTCCTTCATCAGGTCTTCGAAGATGTCGAGGCTGAGTTCCAGCCGCTCGGCCTCTTCGGCGTCGATGGTGAAGTGGATGTTCGCCTCGCGCGCCTTGATCGCCAGTTCCTTGACGATGGGCACGATGGCCTTGCGGGCCGCCTCGGCGTGGTAGAAATCGTACTTGGGATAGAGCGCCGACAGCTTCACCGAAATGCCGGGGCCGGTGTGCACGTCGCCAGGTTCCTCGGCGAGCCGCTCGATCGCGTCCCAGTAAGCATTGGCGTACTTCTCGGCATCGTCAAAGGTCATCGCCGCTTCGCCGAGCATGTCGAAGCTGTGTGTCAGTCCGCGCTTCTTCTCCGGCTTGGCGCGGCCCATCGCTTCCTCGATGGTGCGGGCATAGACGAACTGGCCGCCGATGATGCGCATGGCCTGCCAGGTGGCGTTGCGGATAACCGGCTCGCCCATGCGGCCAGTCGCGCGGCGCAGCGCATTGGCGAGGCCCTTCTCCTGGCTCTTGCCGCCGCGCAGCACTTCGCCGGTCAGCATCAGGGAGAAGGTGGCGGCGTTCACGAACACGCTGCCGCTCTCGCCGATGTGCTCGGCCCAGTCCTGCGTCGCCACCTTGTCGCGGATCAGCGCGTCGGCGGTTTCCTCGTCCGGCACGCGCAGCAGCGCCTCGGCAAGGCACATGAGGGCAATGCCCTCGTCCGTGTTCAGGCCATAGCTGTGCAGGAAGGCGTCCAGCCCGCTGCTTTCGCGTTTTCGCGCATCGAGGATCAGCTTGCTGGCGAGACTGGCGGATTTCTCGTGCAGCTGGTTGACGATGGAAGCCTGTTCCATCCGCTCGGCCAGGCAGGTGTCCTCGTCCTGGCGGTAGGCATTGCGAAGCGCGGTTCTATCTAGGGCCATTGGGTGGGACATGGACATGGTTTCCGAAGTTATCAAGCAAAGTCGAGGGTGTAGCGATGCCGTGCGATTGCTAGGGCGTGATTGATGAGAATGGTCCTGAGCCGCAAAGGTTTCGATTCTTCTGCCGGAGGGGGTCCCTCTCCTGTGGTCGATAAGCGCCCGAAAAGTCTTCCGATTCCGGCGAGCGGAGGGCTTTCGCGCACTCGTTACGGCGATCTCGGTCTGGGCGAACTTGCCCGTGCCGCCAGTCGCGGAAAGCTGGGCGCGACGGACCTTTGCCACCACGATCCGATGTTCCTGCACGATGGCCGCGCCATCCTCGGCCAGTGCGGCGCGGCGCAGACTCACCTGGAGCGGCAGGGAGTCGGCGCAGGCGATGTGTTCGTGTTCTTCGGCCTGTTCCGGGAAGAAGGCGGCAAGCCGCACCACCGCATTTTCGCGTACCTGGAAGTGGAGGAGGTGCTGCCGCTGGTCGATGCGCCGCCCGCGAGGGTGGAAGAACTAGAGCGACTGGGCGTTCCCCATGCCATTGGTCTGCACGCCGCGAACGACACCGCCTATCTCGGTAACGGCTGCACGGCTGCGCGCGCCAGCGATGCCTTGCGCCTGACGGTGCCGGAGGGGCCGCCCAGCCTGTGGCAGGTGCCCGGCTGGCTGCGCGGCGGCGGCAAGGGCAACCAGTATGTCCGGGTGCACATCGAGGTGCCCAAGAAACTTTCCGGGGAGCAGAAATCCCTGCTGGAACAGTTTGCCAAATCCTGCGGCGATACCGATCATCCGGTTGAGGACAGCTTCTGGGAAAAGGCCAGGAAAATCTTCGAATAGGACCACGCCATGCGCTTTGTCATACTGGGCTCCGGACGCGGCAGCAATGCGGAAACCCTCCTTCGCGAGTGGAAGGCCGGAAACCTCGGCCAGGCCGAGCCTGTAGCGATTTTCAGCGACAAGCCGGAGGCGCGGATCCTCAGCCTGGGGCACGAGTTCGGGGTCGCCTCGCGCTTCATTGATCCCGGTCCCTACAAGACGAAGCTGACCCCGGCCACCGAGGCCGATTACGTGGAGGCCATCCGGTCCACCGGGGCCGGGCTGATCGTCCTGGCCGGATTCATGCGGGTGCTGAAGTCGACTTTCCTGGATTCCTTCCCGCGGCAGATTATCAACCTGCATCCCAGCCTGCTGCCCAGCTTCAAGGGGCTGAACGGCATCGGCCAGGCCTTCGATTACGGGGTCCGGATCACCGGCTGCACGGTCCACTATGTTACCGGGGACCTCGACGGGGGCCCGATCATTGACCAGACGGCGGTTCGTATCGAGAAGGACGATACCCTCGAATCCCTCGAGGAGAAAATCCATGCCGCCGAGCACAAGCTGCTGCCGGAAGTGGTCCGGCGCCTGGCGGAGGAGACTTCCGCATGATCGAGCTGCGCCTTCCCGTTGACGCCGGGCTGGCCCAGCGCCTGGAGGATCACTTCTGCGAGGATTACCAGCAGTGCTGGATGCTGGTGGAGAACTTCCAGACCAAGGCCCAGGAGCTGCGCGGATTCTTCGATTCCCCGGAGGCCATGGAGACCGAACTGGCCGCCCTGCGTTCGGTCTTTCCCGGGCTTGAGGAGCAGCCGGAGGTTTCCGAGCTGGCCGACCAGGACTGGAAGGAAGCCTACAAGTTCCACTTCAAGCCATGGTCGGAACGTGGCCTGCACTGGGTCCCGGTCTGGGAACGGGAAAACTACGACCTCCCCGAGGGCGAGCAGATCGTCTACCTCGATCCCGGAATGGCCTTCGGGACCGGCAATCATGAAACCACCCGGCTTTGTGTGCGGCGCCTGCTCGACGCCCGCGACGAGTGGGGTGGGGCGGTGCCGCAAAAACGGGTCATCGACGCCGGTTGCGGTTCCGGGATTCTGGCCATTTCCGCCCGCAAGATCGGGTTCCAGTCGGTCTACGGCTTTGATCTCGATCCGGATTCGGTCCGTATCAGCCTGGACAACGAAAAGCTGTGCGACCTCGAGGGCCGGATCGAGTTCCGCTGGGCGGACCTCAAGGAGGGGCTCAAGGACCAAACCGGAGACCTCCTGCTGGTCAACATCCTGGCCAATGTTCTCTGCGAGCACGCCGGCTTGCTGTGTCATTCGGTCCGCCCGGGGGGCTGGCTGGTGCTGAGCGGGATCCTGGCCAGGGAGTACGAGCAGGTGCATGCCGAGTTTGCCCCGGTGGTGGCCTCGATTACCGGAGCATCGCCTCCCCTTGATGCCCGCACCGAGGGCGACTGGGCGGATCTGCTGTACCGGTTCTAGCTGCTGCCGGGAACCTGCGGGTTCGGCTTAAGCCGGGTCCTCCGAAACAGGCAGGATGCCGTGGGTCTCGTTCGGAATGGAGCGCGGATGGCCGTTGGCCACCGACACGAAGACCCAGTCCGTCTCCCCCCGCGCCATGAGCTTTCCGTCCTCCTCGTTGCGGAAGGCGTACTTCCGCAGCGAGCGGACCCGTCCGATGTTGGCCACCCAGGTCAGGGCCTCGATGGAATCCCCTTCAAAGCCCGGCCGCAGGTATTCGATATGGTGGGAACGGGCCACCCAGGTCGCCTCGTAGTCGTGGTTGACCCGCATCCCCCCGACATGTTCCCAGTGGGCCACGGCCAGGTCCTGCATCCACTGGACCCAGGTCACGTTGTTGACGTGGCCGTTGACATCGATGGCCTCTTTGGGGACCTTAAAGCGTAGGCGGTAAACGCCTTCCTGCACATCAGGTGATGCCATGCCGGGAAGTGTTTCCTCCGGTCCATATTAAGCAACTCCTTTAACCCGAAAATCCGGATGAAGATACCCTGGAAACGCTCCGGACTGCTGACGGCGCTGGCTGTTTTCCTTTTGCTTCTCCTCTTCTACAACCCGGTCCCGGACAACCGGCAGGTCGGGCTTATGGCTGCAGTGGCGGTCCTGATGGCCGTTCTCTGGATTACGGAGGCCATTCCCATGGCCGCGACCGCGCTGATACCTACGGTGGCCTTCCCCCTGCTGGGCATACAGGACAGCGGCCAGATCGCCAAGGCCTACGTCAACTCGATCATCTTCCTCTTCATCGGGGGCTTCCTCATTGCCCTGGCCATGGAACGCTGGAACCTCCACCGCCGTATCGCCCTGAACATTATCAACCGGATTGGACGCCGGGCCGACCTGCTAATCCTTGGCTTCATGGCCGCCGCGGCCTTCCTCTCGATGTGGATTTCCAATACCGCCACCGCGGTCATGATGCTGCCCATCGGGCTGGCCATCGTGGCCAAGATGGAGGAGGAATTCGGGGAGCACCGCTCCCACCAGCTGACCCTGGCCCTGATGCTGGGCATCGCCTACGGCTGTTCCATCGGCGGGGTGGCGACTCTCGTCGGGACGCCCGCCAACCTGGTTTTCGTCCGCATCCTGAAGGAGAGTTTTCCCGCCATGCCGCCCATCACGTTCGGTCGATGGCTGATCATCGGCCTGCCCTATGCCTTTATCCTCCTGCTCCTGACCTGGTTCCTCCTGACCCGAATCCTTTGCCGCTTCGATCCCAGCCTGGTCCTCGACCGGGACATTATCCGCAAGGAGCTTCGGGAACTGGGGCCCGTCCGGATCGAGGAGCGCATGGTCCTCTGTGTCTTTATCGCCACCGCCCTGTTGTGGACCTTTCGTCAGGACCTGCAACTGGGGATTTTGACCATTCCCGGTTGGGCCGGCCTCTGGCCCGGATTTTCCGCGGTGGATGACGGGACGGTGGCCATGACCATGGCCCTGATCCTCTTTATCCTGCCGGCCAGTCGGGACGATCGCCCGGGCCGGGTCCTCGAGGCGGATGTCTTCAAGCGCCTTCCCTGGGGCATCATTCTCCTTTTCGGGGGCGGCTTCGCCCTCGCCGGCGGCTTTGTCTCCAGCGGGCTGTCCGAGCACATCGGCGCCTCTTTCACGGTGTTCGGGAGCGTTCCGATCGTCATTCAGGTGGCCCTGATCTGCGTCCTGACCGTCCTCCTGACCGAGCTGACCTCCAACACCGCCACCATTTCCATGCTCCTGCCGATCCTCCTCAGCTGGGCCGTCAGCCTGAACCTGCATCCCCTGGTGTTCGCCATCCCGGCCACCATCTCCTGTTCAATGGCCTTCATGATGCCGGTCGCCACGCCACCCAACGCGGTCGTCTTTGGCAGCCAGCGGATCCGCATCATTGAAATGCTCCGCTGCGGGGTCTGGATCAATCTGGTCGGCCTGGTTCTGACCCTGGCCGCCGTTTACCTCCTTTTCTCCCTCGTCACCGGCTCCCCCATGTCCGAGTTCCCGCTTTGGGCGAAGTAAAACGAAACTTGACCTTCCTCATCAGTCTCACCTTAGTCCTTGGTCTTTAGTCCTTCGACTAATCCAGCGGGCGTAGTTTAATGGTAGAACTCCAGCCTTCCAAGCTGGTCGTGGGAGTTCGATTCTCCCCGCCCGCACCATTAACCGCCAGGCCGTATCAATACTGGGGATGCGGCTTTTGTGTTTCTGGAGGCCGCTTTGAATAGGCCTTGAGGCGGATAAATGCTCTGAAAGCCTTTTATTTACTGGCTTGGAGCGAACTCGAAAATCCCGGAAATGGCAATAATGGCAATATAGTGGTAACACCCTGACCAGATTAATAAGCGCGCCATAAGTCCAGGAACGTGCGTTCGCGAAGATTGCCAAAACCCCAAACAATGCTCATACAGGTAGCTGTGAGCGCGCACAGTAACCTGTTTCGATTGCCAGACATTGCCGATCTTGAGCGTTGCCGCCTCGTTTCCGCCCTTGTTGGCCGGCCGATCTATGCAGCCAATCCGATTCTGCTATTGGAAGAGGAGGAACTGGAAGACTTGCGCTACGACCTTGTTAGGCTGCTCCCTTCATTGGATTGCGAGGGCCTGCAATGGTTCCTTTACCACGATAACAACTTTTTCGACCTCCCTGATCTTGATGTATGGCCTCAGATCCTTGTGGAGCGGGTAGATCAGGTAATCAACGAAGACGCGATGGAGAATCTCAGCATGGTCATGAAAATTGCAGTTAAGGATGGCGGGGGTGATGCATGCTTTGCCAAGATGAACTTCCACCATTGGTTCAACAGGGAGTTGCAGACCGAAGTCGATTACTGGAGGTGGGTAGTTCGACAGGAGGCAGAAAGGCGCTTTCCTCGCTACACTCCTTTCGACTGAAAACCACACCATAATATACACTAAATTACATACTAAGTAATTTAGTATCAGCTAGTTATGTAATTTTTCAGCTTGCATAATTTGGCGTGTCTGAGCATCGGTGAACGTGTGAAAACCGTAATAAACCTCACCACCAACGCAGCTTTGGCACTATCTGAGGCTGCTGAGACTATCCAGGCGCGGGACTTCCTGCCGATGGCAAATGGCCAGCACATCCAATTGCAAAGGCCATTGAAGGAGATTCGCGAACACCTGATGAACAAGGCCGTTGCGGAATTCTGCGCGGCCGTCATTTCCAACGGCGGTTTCGCCCGCGACTGGACTGACCGCTGCGATTTGAGGGCGATAACTGCAGCTGAAGATGCGATTGAGGACCAACTGTCCTCGATCGACAGTTGAAGGAGGAGGATGAACGCTTTTCCTGCGGATCCTCCAATTCCCCCGAGCTTCCCAGGAGAGCGCAAGAGCTTTGGCCGTGGCCTGGTGATCGGAGGGTAGGGCGCTCGGCTTGGCAGGATCCAGATCGGCTTACCCACCCCCGCCACCGTACCCCCACCCCTCGGCCGACCCCCCCGGGCCTTGTATGGATAATACCTTCCGACAAATTGGTGTGGGAGAAATTTAGGCGGTGCGAGGACCATTGAGGTGGTGAATGGGGGATCCCTAAATCCTTAAACCGTAGCTTTCCTCTGGCGATTTCTCCCGCCAAGCCAAGCAAAGTTAATCAGTACTTTCAGACCTGTACGCAGCCATTTAGATATTTCTATAGGCCACTTGCTGGGAATTTCTTGTTGGAATTTCCGTGAGATTTAACTATCTGAGGTGCTGATGACCCAAGAACTCAAGCAGCCTCCAATTGTTGAGGCTATACTGGATTTCGACTGCGATTTGCCTACGAACTTCAAGTTGGCCGAGCTCGAGGAGGAAGCAAAAGCAGTTTTGGCCAAAGAGTATCCAGTACAGCAAAAGAAATTTGGGCATCACCACACGATTAAGATGCAACAAGACAAGCCGCCGTTAGTATCCGCGGTACAAGGTCTTGAGGCCATATTGCATAAGTCACAGGATGGGAAACAATTGATCCAAGTTCGAAACCAAGGTTATTCCTTCAACCGTTTGGCTCCATATACGATTCTGGATGACTACCTCCCTGAGATTAAACGCACCTGGAATCTCTATCGAGACATAGCCAATCCAAGTCTGATCCGGCGAATCCAGTTAAGATTTATAAATAGGATTTTGCTACCATTAACCGACGGGTCTGTGGATTTGGATGACTATTTTGTTGTTGGCCCGAAATTGCCAGACGAAGACAATTTGACTTTCACGGGATTTGTAAATCAACATTCTGCTTATGAGCAAAGTACCGGGAACCGGGCAAAAATCACAACAGCTTCTCAAGACGTAGAAAATAGACACTTACCGGTGTTATTTGATATTGAAACTAGTAACACTTCAACAATAGCTCCTGAAGAGTGGGGGCAAATCCTTGGGCATGTTACCTCACTTAGAAGCTTGAGTAATAGGATTTTCGAACACACATTAACACCACCATGCATGCAACTGTTCAATATCCCGGATTGATGAACGGCTATGCTGCAATACAACCGTATTGCACGATCAATAACGGCGTTTCTTCGTTCGCTGGTGATTTGGTCGATGTATTTAGCCGGGTTGTTTATGAAACAGAACGATCGGAAGTCCTTTTCGGGGACAAGTCGGTTGTCATTTCCAAAATTTGGGAACTTTATTTTAATTGCTCATCGGCAAATCGGGATGAATCCGGAACCGAACCGGTTTCACTCTCCGCTGCTGAGACTGCACAAAATTTTATTAAAGCACTTCCTAGGGGCATGCCACTTCCGGAAGTAGCAGTAGAGCCCGATGGAAATATTGCGTTAGACTGGATTCAGAGCCGAACTCAGATTCTTTCCTTGAGTGTGGGAAAATCAAACCGGCTTGCATACGCTTGGCTCAATGGCGCAAACAGTGGACGAGGGGTTGTAGTATTTAATGGAGATGTAGTATCAGGTACTATTCTAGAGGCTATTAATGGTATTCAGCCCTTTATCAAACAATATGTCCCGTGCGCCTGAGCCAGTTGATGATAAAGAAGATATTGCAAGGTTTTTGTATTCGAGTAGCTGGTACAATATATTGTCTGTGAAGCCGGCTGCCTTTTTGCCTAGTCCCAATAACAAAACGACTTCGGTAACTCGATACGGGAAAACACCTGTCAGTGAGTTAATTGAACGAGGAAAAAGAGACCCCAACCAACGACGATTCCATGGATTGGCCTTGGTAAAAGCCAAGGATATAAGAGATGTAGGTCTCGATGTTGTTCCCGATGAACCTCCTCCAAGGCACGCAAATATTGTCGCATGGCCATGGAATGCTATGGATCCCGAATCCGAAAAAGCTGATCAGCTTTTGTTAGCCACGAAACTGGCCACAAGGGCTAATAAGATTTTGGTATAATTCCAGGACCTTTTTGGATCTATTCAGTCTGAAATCCAATTAGCCTCTACTATTATGCCTCGGGATTATCATGGAATAAGAAAATTTCAATGACCCTCAGGTTCCTTTCCCTTGAGTGCTTTTGCCTAAAGCCATTTCGATTAGCCCAGCTGCTCTTCTTTCATGGGCAATCGAATCCGAGATTTGAGTATAGCCGTACTATTGACCGTTTTAAATACGCCCGTATGAATCGCTAAAATGCAAGAACTGGAGTGGCAGACGCGGAAGGAGCGAATAGACAAACGATTACGCGCCTGTACGCCCGCTTGGGAAGTGACTCCATGGATTCAAGGGATGGACACATCAACTCTGACCCGGCATGCTGTGGAAGAGTATCCCACCGAGAACGGTCCCGCGGATTATGCCATGTTTGTTGATGGCGTCCTGTTGGGAATCGTCGAAGCCAAGAAGGTCACGGTGAGCCCGCAGAATGTTCTGGAGCAGGCTAAGCGGTATGCCGAGGGGGCAACGGACGGTCCGGGAAATTGGGATGGATTGCGAGTGCCGTTCCTCTATGCCACCAATGGGGAAATCATCTGGCATCTGGATGTCCGGAGCGAGCATCCCACCTCGCGCCAAGTGGCGCACTTCCATAGCCCGGAAGCGTTGACAACCTCCTTTCATACCGACCCGGCACCGGGCATGCAGTGGCTGGCCGACACTCCACCGGACTGGATTCCCCGGCTTCGCGATTATCAGCAGGCCTGCATTCAGGCTGTTGAAACGGCCATTCGCCACGGTAGGCGGGATTTTCTGGTCGCGATGGCAACCGGTACCGGAAAAACCTATCTGACCGTTTCGCAGATTTACAGGCTTCTGGAGTCCAAGCTCTTCAAGCGGATTCTCTTTCTTGTCGATCGGAAGGCACTGGCGGCACAGGCGGTTCGTGAATTCAATGCCTTTTCCACTCCCTATGGAAACAAGCTCACGCAGGAGTATGAAGTCTTCAGCCAGCGGTTCCGGAAGGAGGATTTCGGTGAGGACGATCCCTTTGACCCGAGTGTGCTGCCGGTGGAGTATCTGACCAACCCGGATCCGTCCAAGACCTTTGTTTATGTTTCCACCATCCAGCGCATGGCCCGGAATCTGTTTGGCGCAGAAGGCGGCTTTAGCTGGGAATCCAATGATGCCGACAACGAGGACGATGCCGACAAGCTGGATATCCCCATTCATGCCTTTGACCTGATCATCGCGGACGAGTGCCACCGGGGCTACACGGCCAAGGAAGTCAGCCTTTGGCGCAGTACCCTGAACCATTTTGATGCCATCCGCATCGGTCTCACGGCCACGCCCGCCGCTCACACCGTCAGCCTCTTCGGTCCTCCGGTATTTCGCTACGGCGTCGAGCAGGCGATTCTGGATGGCTACCTTGTCGACTATGAGGTTGTGGCCGTGAAATCGGGTGTCCGCATGAATGGCATTTTCCTTCATGAAGGCGAACAGGTGGGCAAGATCGACCCAACCACTGGCCAGCTGACCTTTGATGACCTTGAGGACGAGCGGCAGTATGAATCCTCCGAAATCGAGCGGCGCATCACCGCCCCGGACAGCAATCGCAAGATTATCGAGGAAGTGGCCAAGCACGCCTATGCCCATGAGGAAGCAACCGGTCGCTTTCCCAAAATCCTGATCTTCGCCGTCAACGATGTTGCGCACAGTTCCCATGCCGACCAGTTGGTGCAGACCTGTCGTCAGGTATTCGGTCAGGGCGATGCTTTTGTGCAGAAGATCACCGGCAATCCGAATGTGGACCGTCCATTGCAGCGCATCCGGGAATTTCGTAACCGGCCCAATCCCAAGGTGGTTGTCACTGTGGACATGCTCTCGACCGGCGTGGACATCCCGGCCCTGGAATTCATTGTATTCATGCGACCGGTAAAGAGCCGTATCCTCTGGGAGCAGATGCTTGGACGGGGCACCCGGCGGTGTGACGAGATCAGCAAGACGAAATTTGTCGTCTTCGACTGCTTTGACGGATCGCTCGTCCAGTATTTCAAGGAGGTTTCCAACTTCGAGCTACCCGACACCGGCCAGCCTTCGCTTTCCTTGCCGCAGGTCATCGAAAACATCTGGCAGAATGTCGAACGGGATTACCATATCCGGGTCCTCATCAAGCGCCTGCGTCGGATTGAAAAGAACATGAGCGGCGACGCCTACGAGCACTTTGCCCCGTTCATCGCTCATGGAGATATTGGCCAGTTTGCCACCGAGCTGCCCCAACGCCTGCGGGACGATTTCCGGGAAACGATGAAGCTCCTTCGCGATCCGGAATTTCAAAAGGCATTGGAGGACTATCCCAAGTCCAAGATACCCTTCATTGTGGCCCATGGCGTGGAGGATGAGGTGTCGTCCCGGAAGATTGAACGCTTTGGAGAGTTCGAGAAACCACAGGATTACCTGGAGGCCTTCAGCCAGTTCGTCCATGAACATGGTGACCAGCTGGAAGCGTTGGGGATTTTATTGAAGCACCCATCCGACTGGAGTCCGGATGCATTAAAGTCTCTTCGGGATGTGTTGATGGAAAACCGGTTCCCGGAAGACAAGTTGCAGCGGGCTCATGAAGTGGCTGGCCATACCGCCATGGCGGATATCATTTCGATTGTGAAACATGGGGCCAGTGAGGAAGCGCCACTGCTCACCGCCCAGAAGCGGGTAGAACTGGCCATGGACAGGATTTTGGCGGAGGAAGAGTTTACGGAAATTCAACGCGAATGGCTGGGTTATATCCGTGAGCATCTGGTTTCCAACCTCAGCCTTTCCGAAGAGGATTTTGACTACATTCCTATTTTCTCCAAACGGGGTGGCTTGCCACGGGTGAAGAAGATCTTTGCGCAAAAACTGCCGGAACTGATCCGACAAATCAACGAGGCGGTCGCCGCCTGATGAACTTTCAATATGAGTGATATCGTAAACAAACTCTGGGGCTTTTGCCACACGCTGCGGCATGATGGCGTGGACTATGGGGATTACATTGAACAGCTGACCTACCTGCTATTCCTGAAGATGGCGGACGAGCGGGAAGCGGAAATTCCCAATGGTTATGACTGGTCTGCCTTGCGAGAGAAATCAGGTACGGACCTGACCGACCACTACGCCGATACCTTGCGCGCTCTGCGTGAATCGAAAGGCCTGCTCGGGGAAATATTCGCCCAGTCGACCCCGCGCTTCAATAACCCGGTCAATCTCAAGCGTCTCATTACGATGATTGATGCCGAGGAATGGTCGGCGATGGATGTGGATGTCAAAGGCGCCGCTTTTGAGGGCCTGCTGGAAAAGGCTGCCAGTGAAGGCAAAAAGGGAGCGGGACAATACTTTACGCCACGCCCGCTCATTCAATCCATCTGTCGGGTGATGAAGCCCGATCCGAGGGGCAAGCGAGAATTCACGGTCTGTGACCCGGCCTGCGGTACTGGAGGCTTTCTCGTCTGTGCCTATGAATGGTTGGTGGAGGAAAGCAAGGGCGTCTTTGACCGCACGGATGCCAAGCATATCAAAACCGCAACCTACATAGGGCAGGACCTTGTTCCAAGGCCCCGGCGTCTGGCCCTGATGAACCTTTACCTCCATGGTGTGGAGCCGCGTATCAAGATTGGTGATACAATCTATGAACCCTTTGACGGCAATCGCCATGACTGCGTTCTTACGAATCCTCCTTTCGGAACCAAGGGAGCCAACTCCGCCCCGGAACGGGAAGATTTCACGATCGAGACGAGCAATAAGCAACTCAACTTCGTCCAGCATGTGCTAACTTCCCTCAAGCCCGGTGGACGGGCAGCAATCGTTCTGCCTGACAACTGTCTGTTCGAGGGTAAGGCTGGCGAGGTCTTCAGACTGGTAATGGAAGATGCCGCTGTTCATACGATCCTGCGCCTGCCTCGCGGGACATTCACGCCCTACAGCCAGGGGGTGAAGGCAAATGTGGTCTTCCTGCAGAAGGGACGGCCCACCACCGAGACATGGATCTACGACGCTCGCGCCAATGTTCCCGGCATCACCAAGAAGGACCGGCCTCTGACGTCTGCCCACTTTGCTGAGTTTGAGGAATGCTATGGAGCCGATCCCAACGGCCTTTCCACCCGCAGCAAGCGGGAGCGTTTCCACCGCTTCTCCCTGGAGGCGATCAAGGAGCGCGATTACAAGCTCGATATCAATTGGATCAAGGATGAGTCTCTGGACGATGCCGACGACCTTCCTGAACCGCAGGACCTCGCTGCCGAAGCCATCACCGAACTGGAAGCCGTCGTCGATGACCTGAAGGAAATCATCGCCCTTGTCGAAAAGCAGGAGGCGGTTGAGGCATGAGCGAGGAGCTTCCTGAGGGCTGGATTGAATCTTCAATTGGTAGCCTTTTCACCTTCAAGTATGGAAAGGCATTAAAGGCTGAGGATAGAAGTAATTCAGGTTCAGCAAATGTTTACGGATCTAATGGTATAGTTGGTCTCCACGACAAAGCTTTAACTTCCGGGCCAACTATCATCATAGGCAGGAAGGGTTCTGTTGGAGAAGTTCACTTTTCAAAAACTCCCTGTTGGCCCATCGATACAACATATTACATTGATGAGTTTCCATGTGGATTGCTACCTGAGTTTTGGGAGTTACTTATTAGAAGTTTGCAGTTGGGGCAGCAGGAAAAGTCTTCTGCAATTCCCGGTATCAACCGTGATTCTGCTTATCAGACCGCAATCCCCCTTCCACCCCTTGCCGAACAAAAGCGCATCGTGGAGAAACTGGATGCGGTGCTGGGCAAGGTGGATGTCTGCCGCCAGCGCCTCGAACGCATCCCCACCATCCTCAAACGCTTCCGCCAATCCGTCCTCGCCGCCGCCTGCTCCGGAAAATTGACCGCCGATTGGCGGGAGGAGAATGTTGGTTATTTCGATTCAAGTGGTAGTGAGTTGCCATCGATTCCTAGGACATGGAGTTGGATTACTTTCTCTGAAGTAATTGAGGAATTAAGAAACGGATTATCCCCTAAGCCATCTATTGAGCCTCCGGGTATTCCAATTCTCAGGATCAGTGCAGCTAGACGAGGTTTGGTTGATCTTAGTGATCATCGATTCTTACCGAATGGAGAACAGCATCTAGAGAAGTACGGGCTAAGGGACGGTGACTTAATGTTTACGCGGTATAACGGAAGTTTAGATTTGCTAGGAGTCTGTGGAATGACCCGAGGTTTGGAGACACAGCCATGCCTTTACCCGGACAAGTTAATGCGCGTTAGATTGGATGAATCTCGCGCTAAGCCAGAATTCGTCGAAGCCGTTTTTTCGGATGAAACAGCACATGCTCGGTTGATTGAAAAAGCGAAGTCCAGTGCTGGGCAAAATGGCATTTCCGGTAAAGACTTGAAGATGCAGTTAATTCCTCTGCCTCCACTTGATGAGCAGCAGGAAATCGTCCGCCGGGTAAATGCCCTCTTTTCCCTCGCTGACAGCCTCGAGGGCCGCTACCAGAATGCCAAGACTCACGTCGACAAACTTACCCAATCGGTGCTGGCGAAGGCCTTTCGGGGGGAGTTGGTCCCGACCGAGGCGGAGTTGGCCCGGCGGGAAGGGCGGGAGTACGAGCCGGCCTCTGTCCTGCTGGAGCGCATCCATGCGGAGAGGGAATCCCGGCCAAAGCCGGCCCGGAAAAGAGCAGCCCGAAAACGGACGGCCAAAAAACGGAGTTGAAAATTCCTGAAAAATTTGACTGGACTTAAATTATAAGTTAAATCATGGCCTTAAAGACGAAAATCATCCGGACCGGCGGCAAAGTGGAAATTCGCGCTATTGCCACACCCGGGAAAGGTGGAGGAAAAGACCCATGCGCCACACTGAAATTCTGCCAGGAGATCAAGAATACCCACTGGGAGGAGCTTTCCAAGCTTGTCCGGCTGTGGGACGACATTGCGCGGGATGGCCCACCAGCCAACGATCAGAAGTTCAAGGCCCTGCCAGGATCCGACGGTCTGTTTGAAATCAAAACCACCAAGCTGCGTGTCCTGTGTTTCTGGGACGATGGCAGCTTGATTATCTGCACCCACGGATTTGTAAAAAAGTCAAAGAAAACCCCTTCAAACGAACTGGAGCGCGCCCAACGCGACAAAAACCGATATTTCGATGAAAAAAGGAAGAAAACCCTCAAACACGAACCAGCGCCTCGAAGGCCCCTACGCTGATTTTGACAGTTTCGAAGAACTGTTCGATCAGGCTCGGCAGCGCCTCGACTACCGGGTTGAAGGTGCCAAGAATGAGTTCACCGAAAAGACTGTCCGCCGCATGCAGGCTTTGGACATGACCCGTACCGAACTGGCCGAACGGCTTGGTAAGAAGCAGTCCCACATCACCAAGCTCCTTGCTGGCAGCAATAATTTCACCATTGAAACCATGGTCCAAATCGCGGAGGCGCTTGATTGTCATTTCCGTTGCCACCTAGAACCGGCCAACTGCCAAACCCATTGGGTGGATATGGTCCATCCCCAAGTGCTGGTGGTGGATCAGGACCAACAAGAAACAACCGCCATTTCGGATTCCGATGCAACCTTCGCCTCTGCAGCTTGAAGGCCACCACTTTACCCGGATTCAGATCTCCGCCCGGGAAGGTGCTGCCGATGATTCCCAGAACAAGGTCGAGTGCGAGTTGGGGTATGGCGTGGATAACACGAATCCACGCCGACATCGTGTAACGCTCAAGCTAAAGTTGAGCGAGTTTCCTGACAAGACACCCGCCTACACAGGTGAATTTGAAATTGTCGGCTATTTTGTGGTAGTCGACGCTTGGCCAGAGGACAAGATTGCCCAGCTGGTCACAGCCAACGGACCCTCTGTCCTATATGGATCTGTCAGGGAGATGGTTATCAATCTGACCTGCCGATTGCCACACGGACCCATTTCGATTCCTACGGTTCGGTTTCCTCCACTAGTAGAGGAAAAGCCTGAACCAAAAGCAGAGAAGGTGGCGCGGAAGCGGATCAAGACTGCCAAGAAATAGTCCTTTTGTTCAGACGCTAGAGTAAGCAGCCATCGCTAAGGCTGAAAATATTACGATCATTAGTGCGTTTCCTGTATCTTCTGCGTTAGCTACTAATAGGAAAAGTACGATAGTCAGAGCAATCCGGAATATCATTAGCCACCTTCTGCCTGAGGCGGATTTGAATGGTGATTTATTTTCCGGCTTCATTTTTGGTCCTCGTCATCAAATTCGATCTCCAAATCATCCAGATCTGGGTCCACATCCGTTGCCTCCGCCTCGACGACTTTGCTACGGTCATTTACGCCTCCGCTGATTGGCTCGACAAGGAGGAAATCCAGTCCCCCGCGCGCAGGAATTTGAGGCTGTGGTTGCTGGCTAATGCCAAACAGGGTGAAAAGGCGATCCATAGCCAGTTTCTTTGCTCTCATGAGGCTGGATGCACCTGCCGCATCCCGGACCAGTCCCCAGCCGTTGGATGAAAGCATTCGCTGGTCCCTCTCAGCATCATCAAAAGCGTCTACAACTAACTGCGCAAGTTTCTCAACATCCTCTCTTCGAATCGCTGCAAGGATCCGCTCGGGATCGCGATTTTCTCGCTCAACCAGGTTCTCGATCCGCAACTCCCGCCACCCCTCACGGTAGGCCAACGATGTTATCTGCTTGGCAGTAAGCCGGAGATGTTTAAGCTCCAAGGCAATCGCCAACGGCGATTCGCCCGCAATGTATCGGCGCATGATCGCCTCTCTCTGCTGTTTCGTTATGTCCAATGGCTTTGGCATGGTGGTAATATTTCGTTGAGAATTGGCTGATGGCTGGGCCCGCATCTAGAAAGCCCGATGGGATATATATATCACACGTCCCCCTACGGGGTTTTCTGCATTTGTGCACCTATTGTCCCATGCGGGGGTAAAAAAGGCTTTTAAAGCCGCCTTTTTGCCCCCCTCTCGGCATGGGTTCCGACGTGTGCAGTAATTGTTTTTGGATTTCTGCATTTGTGCACCTATAGCCATTGAGCCCTCTATTTATACGGGTTGTTAAGTGCATTAAACTCATCCTGCCTTTCTGCACGTGTTCTACGGCAATACGTGAAACGGCCCTCTTTCCGCTCCGTGATGAAATCATTATTTTTGGCAAAGGCCTTGAGTTCTTTAAATCTCCGGACCTTGATGCCCAATTTGGCACCGCTAAGATCACCCCATTCGCCCACCGAAAGCTCCTTTTTTCCGAGGATTTCGAGGATGTTCTCGACCGTGTAGTTTTCATTCGGAGGTTTTCCAGACTTACCCGGTTGCTTCAGTTCCAGGTCAAGGGATTCGTCATGCCTCCAAATGGGGAAATCCCAGCGGAGTCCGATAGGCTTCACGGGTTTGAATGATCGTACTACGAATTCCATCCTAACGAGGGGTTGCTCGATGGTGCTATCCTTCAATTCGCGGATTCCCCAAATCAAGTCTGGATCCCGTCCGAAAACTCCGCTCCCACTTGCAAGGTCGATAACCGACTTCTGCGAACTGTCACCCTTGGTGAAGTGGTGATTTATCGCGATGGCAGGTCCCGCCTCGCGGGCTATTTCATCCAGATTGAATAGAAATTCGCTGACGCCCTCTGTTCCAATTTCGTCAGCTCCACCGCTCAGCTTATAGTAAGGATCAATGATGAGCAGTCCAATTTCATGGAGTTGACAGAATTCAATAATGCCCGCTTTGACGCGATCCATAGAAAGCCTGTGACCGCGAAGCTGTTGCACGAATATCCCTGATGAGTCGGAAGTGCCAACTTTGCGCTGGATGCTTGCCAGCCGCTCAGGCAACTCGTGAGGAAGAAGTTCCAAGTCCAGGAACAGGACGTTCGCCCGTGTTGTCGTAAATCCAAACCAAGGCATACCGGCCGCAACACAAATCCCCATATGGAGGGCGGTCCAAGTCTTCCTGCCTTTTGAAGGTGCAGATCCCAGCGCCTTTCCGCCCTTGAAAAGCAGCCCGTGGATTAACTCAGTTGGTCGGGGTGGGGGATCGGCTTGCAGTGTAGACAGCGGTACTGGCGGCGGGAGGCCCTTCCAAACCGCATTAGGCTCCAAATCCACAACAAGGTCATAATCCATTGATTCTATAGGATCACTCATCAACTTTTCCCTCCGCTTTTGGAGAATGCCCGTTCCGCATTTGCAATGTTGCAATATCTCCTGAGCGTTCGAGATCCTTTCATGAGGACAAAGATTCTTCCCTCTATGTCTGGATCGTCCAACCTTACCCTCAGCAAGCGAAGATCCCCTTCTGCAAATACTACTTTCGGGGCATTGGGCTTCAACTTAATCACTGGAGCCTCCCTTCCGCGGTCGGAAGCACTGGGCCACAATGGATCCGCAAACCCGCTCCTCAGCCCAGATTTCCATCTGCAGGGTATCTGCGAGTTCTTGGACAATCTCATTGCGCCATTGCATGTAACGCGCCCATCGAAACTTTCCGCTGCGAGTAGCAGTCTTCGGGGGATGGGGATCCCATTCAACCTGCCAGATTCCATTGCGGTCCATCCAGGTAACAGCTGAGTATCTTCCAACTTTAAGGTGCCATTGGCGTCCGGCTGCGGCCTCTGCGATCTTCTTGACGTTTCCTCTGTTTGTGCAATGGTCAGTTGATACTGTTTTCACACTTTCACATTGGCCACCTTCCCGGGGTGGCTTTTTTTGTTCGCCAGCTGGGTCCATCGTTCATTCCCCCTTTCCTGCTGTACGCTGTTCGGCGGAGATCCGTTCAAGTTCAGCGTACACGTCGGGGAGCCAGAGAAGTCGCTGGCCCCGTTCTCGTCCCTTGCCGAGGCGAGCCTGGCGGATCCGTGGATTCCCAACAAGAATCCCATAGAAAGATCCATGGCTCAACTGCGTATAGGGGCAGACCTGCTTTCGGGATTGGATCGGCGGGCGGATCCAGATCGCTGGGGCAGAGGCGCTAGGGGCTACTGCGGCGTTAGTTTCGATGCCCTCAGCGGGCGGTGGTGGTAGGACGGATTGCTTCATTCTGAAGCTTAATCTACCAAAGTGTAATTGAAGTTATTTCGGCATAACTTCAAAGGTGACTCAAAAAGTCGGCAAATAAGTATTATTTTGTCAATTTAAGCCAGTCGCGCACGGCGCGGGTGCTTACTCCTGTCTTTGTATTCCCATCGCCTGCCGAATCTCCTGTGAACCAGATTCGCTCAAGATCGCATTCAAGCCCTTCTTTGCCGCCGTTTCCTATATATTCAAAAAAATCCGATACGGGTGCGTTGATTCCTGCTTCTTTGCGCCACTCGTTGTAGGCATCGATGGTGCTATTCTTCAAATCTGAATTCTTTTTGCGGGGTGTTCCGGGCTTTCGCGAATCCTTCTTTATGTGTTTGCTAAAGGCGAAGCCACGTGCGGCATCCTTTTCATTACTGACCTCTAGCATCATTCCGGCTGCCATTCCCGCTTGAAGGATAAAGGTATCTTTCTCTTCCCATCGCAATTCCACGGCCTTCGCCCATAATCTCAATGTTTTTGCGCTTAGGTCGTAATGCTCCGTGTCTTTAGTTTTGGCTATCTTGGTACTGCTAACTAGAACAAATGCTATCCCCTGAAACAGGGGGACCTTATTGAGTTGATGGGAATGGGCGGAAATGAAATCCATGAGATCATTAGCCAGATAATCCGCTACTTGAGGGGTTGCTGTCGCCAGATCGAACAAGCTGGCGTAGTGCTCAAGTAATTCGGAAAGCTTGGCTCGAAGTTTACCGATGTTGTCCTGATTCTCAGTTCCCATGACTCAAAGGCTAGCAACAGCCTGCGCCAGCGTTTCAATTCCAAGGTGACTGTACTTGCCATGGGCGGCGGCAGTGGTGTGCCCGGCAAGGGCCATCCGAACATCCGGAGCGACTCCTGCGGCTGCTAGTGTGGCGACGAAGTAGTGTCGCAGACTGTGGAAGCTCTTACGGCTGAAGGAGCGGGCTTGTTCGCCATCTGCCTCAAGTTTGCCTGCATCTATCTCTACTCTATCCATCAGACGGGAAAAGGACATGGAGAGGCCGCTTTTCCCAGCGGCAGATTTCCCGGCCAAACTTGGGGTTACGAGGCCGGTTGAAGCAGTGCGTCCATGTTGTTCAGTCAGAATCTCCCGGAGGCGGGGAGCGATGGGGAGGATTAAATCCCGCTTGTGGCTACGGGTCTTCCGTGGACGGAAGGTGATACGGCCGGAAAACAGGTCCACTTCATCCCATCGCATATTCACAGCATCACCAAGGCGCATCCCGGCAAAGGCGGCTAGGGCAATCGAGGCCTGCCAATCGGATCCGGAGCTGGCATGCAACAGCTTCTGGAGTTCAGCTGCGGTAAATGGCTGACGTTCCTCACTCGCGCCCCGGATCGGTTCTGCCGCCAGGACAGGGTTTGAGAGTATCAGTCCGGCCCTGTGAGCCGAGGCAAAGGCTGCTGCGAGGGTCTTGCGGTCTACGGCAATGGTGGCCGGTGTGAGGCCATCCTTCAGACGAGACCGGAAGTAGGCATTCAGATCCGTCGGTGTGACGTTGTCTATGGGAGTGTTGTCCCGACTGCCAAGTGATTCGAGGAATGCCGCAATCGGTTTTGCATATCTGGCGCGGCTGGTGGGAGTCAGCTGACGCTCAGCAAGCCAGTTCTCCAGGTATTCCCGACAGGCCGGAGACGTGATACGCACTTGGCAAAGACGCTCCGACAGGTCAGCCATTAGTTTTCTCAACTGTGCCTCGGTTGGGTTTCCGCGCTCGGCATGCTCCAGCTCATTTGCGTAAAGCTTGGCTGCGCGGCGATTTTCGGAAGCCAGGGCAGCCCGTTCCTTGGAATCTTTGCCGTCCGGGGTGTGCTCGATCTTGGAGCTCTTTTTGTGCTGTCTCCCGGCAGCGTCCCGGTACGTCATTTGCCAGAACTTTGAGCGCGGGATTTGGTGGATGCTGGCCATAGTGGCAATAAAGTGGTAACACCCTGATTTAAGTCAATACAATTGCGATACGTCTATATAATTTATAATGAATATGTTATGAAAGTGGTATCCGACTGGAAAAGGCCGTGTATCGCCGTGGGAGTTCGATTCTCCCCGCCCGCACCACTTTTCCCGCCACCTTGCTGGAGCAGGAAAATTGAGTGCCCTGAGCCTGTCGAAGGGCACCATCCTTCGCCCCTCGCTCCGCTCAGGGCTTCGGATGGCAAGCCATTCTGGAGCCGGGAATCCTGGAATCGGCAGCTTATACGGACATATCCCGCAGATGAAGTTCGGCTATGCTCCTGAACGATTCGCTCAGGCGCGAGTCCATGGTCAGCCTTTTCCAAAATTGGCCCGCCATGGTTTCAGCCTGGATGACGTTGAACGAAGCTGTTACGGGCTCAAACTCCGGGATTCCTGCAGCGTTCGGAGCATAGGCCATGGGCACCATGTCATAAATAGGGGCGACTTTAAAACCGCTCCCACCGATTGGATGAAAGCCTAGATTCCCAAAGTGCATATCGGTATTGCGGATCGCTTTTCCAAAATCCCAGACTTGCCGGATTCGATCCTGGTCTGAAGGGGAAATGAGTCCATCCAGGTACAGCTTGTCTGCCATGTCTGCCCAGGATCCGGATCCCTCACCATACAGAGCTCCATCAATTGCGGCCAGCGAGTGTACACCGACTCGTCCTCCTGAAGGCTTGCGGTCAAACCGGCGCACAGCCAGAAAAACCAAGTCATCCACCTCCACGATACGGGAAGCGGCGGAGGGAATTCCGTGTTCCTTGAGGATTTCACCGGCAGTTGACTCGGCGACAAGCAGGTCAGCCCACCTCCCTTTCTGGTCATCCTTCCGGGCAAACTTTACCAGCTCCAGTCCCACCGAAAATTTTGGACGTTCTCCGCCCGCTGATGAGCCCGGAGGGCGTCCCATCACGGACTCTTGGGCCAGTTCCGGCCAGTCCGATTCATATATTGATTCCGGAACACGTATCGGGTGTTCCCCCACCATCAGGTTGCCCGGCAGGTCATCGCCGAAAATGTAGGATGCCAGAAGAAATTGATCGGAGCCCCAACGATTCAGGTCCGCCGGAGCTCCCAGCTGCCGATGGTGTGTTTGCGCAAACGCCCTTCCCATGAATCCCTGTGGGCGCAGCTCATCCAAAAACCAGGGCCAACCTTCGCTGATGCCGTTATTTAGTCCAAGGGAGTACAAGGGATCGTCACCAATGAATTCCATTAACCAGAAATCCCCAGCCAATGCCCGTAGTGTCCCGAGCTTTTCAACGACGCCGCTTTCAGCAACCCGGTACACCGGCCAGCTGGTGCCATGAGTGCCTATTTGCCGGACCAAACCGAATCGTGCGCTTCGCCCTGCGCCAATGAGAATGGCGTCCGGCATACCGGATAAAGCTCGGGAGACCGTCGACTGGCTGATCCCGGTTCTCCTGGCAATTTCCCTTGAGGATAACAACTCTCCTCTGGATAGAAGGGCGCGAAGTTGGTGACTATGATTCATCTATGAATCAATAATTATATTATAAACTATTTATTTATAATAAATTATGGAAATTAATGAATCAAATATGAATCAATACACGGCGGCCCGGCAAGCTTAAATTTGTCTGCTGTTTTAGCCAATAGATTTGAGGAATAGGCAATCCTGGAGAAATGGAAGCTGTGGGAGTTCGATTCTCCGCGCACCAATTTTCCCGCCAGCTTGCTGGCGCAGGAAAATTGAGTGCCCTGAGCCTGTCGAAGGGCACCATCCTTCGCCCCTCGCTTCGCTCGGGGCTACGGATGGCAAGCCAAGTTAGAGAGATATAGGAGAGACCAGGCTCAGCATGTGCCCATCAGCGCTCGCAATTGATCTCGGTGACGCCCGGTCTGCCGAAGCAGCGGTCGATTCCGTTGCCGCCGTCGATGAGCAGGAACGTTGCGAGGCCGGCGGGCAGGCGCTTGTTGCGGAGTCGCAGAACATCGTCATCGTCGCCGCCGAGCAGCCGCATGGCCAGGAAGCCCGTTGCCGGGCCGTCGAACTCCGCTTTCGCCGAGAGTTTGTCGCGGCCCGTACCGCCGAGCATTTCGAGCTGTACCTCGAGGAGCGGGGTGGAATTCTTGCCGGTGAGCATCTCGAACTCGAACTCGCCCTCATCATTGCCCGCGCCCGTGTCGATCATCACGTCGGCGACCAGGATCGGCTCCGGCGGGAAGATCGGCTCCGGCGGCACGATCCACTTGATGCGTACCGTATCGTCTCCGTCACCGCCCAACACATCGAGCGAAAGGTTGAGCAACCCGGCCAGCCCGGTGATCAGGGCCGCGTTGAGCAGGTCGTTGCCTGAGCCAAGATCGATGGACGTATCGACATCTGAAGCGATGCGGGGTGTGATATCCAGGGTGATGCCGATCGAGTCGTTACCCGCGCCGGTGTCCACATCCAGGGACAGGTCGAGGATGTCGGCCTCGCCCTGCACATCCAGCATGATGGTGTCATCGCCCGAGGTGCCCAGCACGCTGAGCTCGGCGTCGAGGTGCTGGACGGCCCCATTGAGACCCAATTCAAGCAGGAAGTGGTATTGGCCGGTATGCGTGTGGCGACCCGACTGGGCCGTGCTGGCAACACTGATTTGAGAGAGCCGCCCGTCGGGGCCGACCCCCTCGACATCAACGGTCACTTCGCCCACGTTCGTGAACTCGGTTCTCAAATCTGCCGCGGTGAGCAAGCGACCGTCGAAGTAATGAACATCCACCGAGGCTTCCTGATGACTGTTCACGCTGAGGGCGACTTCGAGGGGAGCGACGGAGACAGCCACGAAGGGGTCGCCGCCCGCGTCGCCGTTTCGACCCGTGAAGCCGATGGAGACCTCGTTGTTGGTAAACAAGATGCCCGCTGAGTCAAAGCCCATGGACGTGACGATTCCTGTCTCGAAGCCCTCGGCGGCCAGGACGAGCTCCTCGATGGCGACATCGTTGCCGCCCTTGGCGGCGGTGGCCGAGGCGTCGATGATGTCCATGCCGTCGCCGCCGTCGACGTGAATGTCAATGGGGCCGCTGATGTTGGAAAGGGTTTGGGCGAACAGGTCGTCGCCGCCTCCCAGGCTCATGTCGCCTTCGATCTTCAGTTTTCCTGAGACAAAATAATCTGTGTGGTCGTCACCGGTGCCCAAGCGGAAATGCACGATCACCTCAGGCGTTGGAAGATCATCGTCCGGTGTGGCGCCGTTAACCATGTTCAGATCCAGGAAGTCCTCGCCGGTGCTGCCCTGCAGGTCAAACTGGATGCTGGTTCCGGAAGTTGGAGTGTGGACATTGACATAGGTGACGCTGGACTGAATGCCACGGCCGTTGCTGTCACCGGTTGATTCCGGCGGGGCGTCCTTGCTGTTCCAAAGTGCGCCGATGATGACGGGGGTGCGGACGCCGCCGTGCTCGAAGCCGAGGAGCACTTCGTCTTCGACCTCGGGCAGGACATTGCCCACACCACCGGGCGCGACGTCCACGGTCAGGTCGAGCTTGTCGTCGGGTCCAAGGCGGTCCACCCAGTCGACTGCCACCCGGTCAGCGCCGCGGCCGCCGTCGATCTTGAGGTTCGCGGTGAGATTACCGGATGAGGCGGCGCCGAGTACGTCAACCTGCAGCTGGTCATCGCCGGCGCCGAGATCGGCAAGAAAGTCAAAGAGGCGGATCAGGGTGACGCCGGGGTCGTGGGTGTTGAAGTCGGTCCATATCGCGGTGTCATCGCCGAGGCCGGTCTGCAGGTCAACCGTGAGCGAAGAGAACGCCAGAGGGTCGCCGTTTTCGCGGGTTACCCGATTGGGATCGCCGTTTTTGACGGCAAGTTGCGTTGCCCCGCGAATGACGTCGTCGCCATCGCCGGTGTCTATGAATAGTGCAAGGTCGCTAACGGGCTGATTAAGGTCGGTGAATTCGTTGAAGGAGGTGATCGACTCGACGTTGACGAAGTCACTGCCTGTGCCGCCGTCGATGTGGACCTTCGCGTTAAGCACACCGTCCATAATCAGTGAGCTGTTATCATTGCCTTCGCCGAGTTTGGCGAGCAGGTCGAGGGTCTGGACAAGGCCGGTCAGGGCGCGGATGCTGGTGTCGTCGCCGTCGCCAAGGTCGAGGTTGATGGCGACGTGTTCGACAGCACCCTTGATGGCGATTTTACTGACATCATCGCCCGCACCCGTCAGGGCGTCGATATCCAGGTCGGTCAGTTCCAAACCGGTATAGGTGATGGTCATTGTGTCGGCGCCGCTGCCCGAGCGATACTCGGCCCGTGCCTTACTCTCGCCGGTGGGCGGCGTCTGGCCCGGCTCGCCGTCGCCCAAGCGGATGTACGTTGCATTGTCGCCGTCGCCGGCATCGACACGAAGGGTGAAGGCCACGGGAGATCCGTCATCCGGAGGGATGCCCGCGACGGCATTCACGTCAATCAGGTCATTGCCTGATCCGCTCAGCACATTGAACTCGGCCGGCTTGCTGTCGTCCGGCGGAACACCCCCCACGGCATTGGCCTTGAGCACGTTGTCGCCTTCGCCGAGGTTAATGTTCCATTGAGCGGGAATAGTCGCCTTCAGGTTTACAATGTCGTCGCCACCGGAGGCTTCGATTATCACCTGTTCGACGGTGAAGGAGCTTATCTTGGCGACCCGTTTGCGCGTGGGGATGTCGGTGCCGATCAACTCGAAAACGCGCCCAAGGTTTTCGTCCTCGAAGGCACTGATGTTGAACTGCTCGGCCGCGTCTTTGCCGATGAGGTGTATCCTGTCGAGACCGGGTCCACTGATGTTGCGCACGCTGACCGGAGCGCGGCGTTCTGCCGGGTCGATCGGCTCGGGTTCTTCGCCGCCCTGAGACGGGTCGGGGTTCTGCACGGCGGGCAGGGCCACCGTCAGGTTGTCGTCGCCGAGGCCACCGTCGACCTGGAAATCAATCAGCGACTGCCGCGTCGCGCCTTCGATGGTCAAGCCCGACATGTCGATCACGGTTTCGTCGTTGCCGTCGCCGAGCAATAACTGCACTTGTATCGCCAGGCCCGAGTCGCCATCGACTTTGAGCTTTCCGGTGAAGAACAGTTGCATGCTGTTGTTGCCGCCGCCGGTGTTGTAAGTCGGCAGCCACGCGAAATCGGGATGCTCATCGACCGAGTCACCGGGCCATTCGGCCTTGCTGACAATGGTGTCATCGCCCGTTCCGGAAGTGACATTCATATTGCCGGCGTGACCTGACAACCGGGCTTCGAAATGGTTGTCACCCTCACCGAGATCGATGTCGGCCTCAAATTCCACGTTCTTGACGACGAGCTGAACGGCGTCATCACCGTCACCGGTATCGGCACTGAATGAGGGACCTACCCATTTCGCGGGGTATGCGCGAGTGGATGTTGCGCCGGTGTGGACCTCGTCATCGCCGCCGCGGGTGTTGGCCTGAATATCGAAACGTCCCCGCTCAACGATACCATCCAGCACCGTATCCACAGAGACCATATCCTTGCCTTCGTAGGTGTCGAAAAACAGCTCGAAGTCGAGCGCCATGGGTTCTTCGTTGGTGAATTCGAGTACGGCTGTGCTGTGATTGTCGCCGCCGCCGAGGTCGGCCTGACCTTGGAACAGCAGGTGCTTGACATCGGCGTTCATGCCCATGGTCAGGCTGTCGTTTCCGGCGCCGGTAGCGACGTTCAGACCGACCACCACCTCGAGCTGGACTTTTGGTATGAAGTAGGCGGTGTTGACCGTCGTATCGCCAAAGTTGGAGCCCAGCCACTGGGTGTCCAAGTGCATGACGCCTGAGTCGAGGCTACTGCGCACCTTGAACGTGCCGTCGGCCGGCTCGAAACCCGGCAAATCCTGCTTGGCGAGTTTGACATCGTGAATCAGCGCGTTGTCAGCCTCGCCCTGTTCAAGGTGCAGGTTTACCCGGTCAGCTCCGCTGCCGGGTTCCACGGCGAGATTCAGCCCGCGCAAGTTGCCGCGCATGTCGAGTGTCGCTAAATCGTCGCCTGCACCCAGCTTGAGCATCGCGTTCATGGTCGCCCGTAGCGGCGTACCGTTTTCGAGGAACAGGGTGAACATCGCGGAGTCATTGCCGTCGCCGGTGTCATAAATGACAGAGCCATCGATGAAACTGGTGATCTGGTTGATCTGTTGACGGACTTCAACGGTATCGTTGCCGCCGCCCGTCCGCACCTCGAAAATCCCCGTGGTCAGCCACACTGCGTAGACGTTGCTGCGCGCCACATCCGCACCGTCACCAGAGAGGATCGATACTTGCAACGTGTCGTACAGACCGATGGTGGTCACATCAATTACGTTGTCGCCCTCACCCGCGTCAATGTTGAGATCCAAGGATGGCGGTATCCCGTCGTCCGGTGTGGTGGAGCCGACCACGTTCACCGTGATGTCGTCGCCGCCTTCACCGGCGTCGAGCTTCACCGACCTGACCCCCGTGCCGTCCAGTTCGACCACGATGGAGTCGTCGCCCGCCATGCCGGCAACATGGATGCCGTTAATGCCTTTACCGACCTGGAGCGGGCCGTCGTCGCACTGCACCGAAACCAGCCCGCCGGATTCGACGATGCTGATCCTGTTGGCGTTATTATTGCCAATAACGAGAACCTCCTCGTTATCGAAGATAACCAGGCAGTCTGGTTCGCCGTTGGCTTCAATCGTGCCGACGTCCCGGACGTCGACGCTGTCCGTGCCGGATCCGGGATCTGAAGGAATGGCTTCGTCCTGGACATCAAAAAGGCTGTCTTCCTGGTTCACGTCGGCCTCCGCTGCCGCCTCATAATCCATCACGATGGCTTCAGTCGTATCCTCCAGTTGGGAATATGTTTCCTCCGCCGCGCTTCCGAGCACAGCATCAGCGGAAAGCAGGAGCCGGGGCTCCAGATTTTCCAACTTGAAGGAATTTCGACTGCAGGACTTGAGGTGCAAGAGAGAGAGTCCTTTATTGGCCAGCAGCTAATGAGAGGGCCATTGCATCCGCTCGTGGTTTGCCAACCCTGCGGGCGCAAAATAAGAATTCCTTATATGTAAAATAAGGTCAACCCCGAACAGTATTGGCGGCCGACAAATAAGCGCTTCTATTTCCGCGCAGTCGAAGGAATAGAATATCTAATTGATGCCCTTTGGACGGCCCTCGGCAGACCCATGAGGCCGGAGTAAGTTTCGCTCAGCGCCTAAATCGATCGCGTTTATCGGCAGTAAACCCAGCAAGACTAACCAATTGGCCAACTCAAGCGGTGGGACTTGGCGGCGGGAAAAAGTCCCCGGTGTCCCGGATCCAGTCAGCCAGGATCCTTCTGTGGGTCTCCAGCACGGTATTCATGTTATCCGCGCGGACAAGATTCCTAGTTTCGCCGGGATCCTTCTCCATGTCGAAGAGCTGTTCCCGGTTCTCCCCCTCGGAGTAGATGATATACTTGTACCGGTCGGTCCGCACCATTCTTCCATAAACACCGCCACTGGCGCCCCATTCCCGGTGCAGGTCATCCTCGGAGATGATGAACGGGTGTCCGTGAACCTCGTCCGGATGGTCGATCAGGTTTCGCAGGCTGATGCCGGGAAGGCCGGGCGGGGGCGTGATTCCGGCATAATCCAGAAAGGTTGGAAAGAGGTCGAGATTCATGCTGACCAGGTGTTCGTCATCGCTCTTGCCGGAGGGTTTTTGGCGGAGATCCGCCACTATCAGCGGGATACGTGAGATTTCATCGTAGAAGAGAGTTTTCTGGTTCCAGGAGTGAGCCCCCTGTCCGTCCCCGTGGTCGCTGGTCAGGACGACGATTGTGTTGTCCCACTGGCCGGATCTTTTCAGGCTCTCGAGGACCTTTCCGATCTGGCCATCCACCTTCTCGATGAGGCGATTGTAGGCCCAGCGGTACTGGCGCCAGGTGTCACTTTTCCAGTCCCTGACCGGATAGACCCGGGGCATGGTCGCCTGGTGTTCCCGGATCACGCTGGGTTCATCCGGTGGAATGGCATGGTTATCCGGCAGTGGGGGACAGTTATCCGGATCGGGCGTCGGGGGGATGGGGCCATTGGGCAGGGTATCCCCCATGCCTGAGGCCTGCCGCGCCCATTCGCAGATGTCATGGGGATTGACGAAGGAGGCGACCAGGAAGAAGGGCTCCGTCCGGGGCTGCTGGAGGAACTCCTCGACCGCTCCGGGCACATCATTGTCGAGACGGTTGGCCCGGGCGTGCGCCACAAAATCAAAGCCGTGCCAATCCTTGTCATGGGCATCATGCGGAATGTGCCACTTGCCGACATAACCGGTCGCGTAGCCGCCGGCCTTCATCAACGGGCTCAGCGGCGGACAGGCAATGCCGTGCTCGTCGGTGTTGAAGGTCACCGTTGTCTGGTGCGGCATCCTTCCGGTAATCCAGCTGGTCCGGGAAGGGACGCAGATCGGATTTGTGCAGTAGGCCTTGGTGAAGCTCACCCCGTGGCGGGCCAGCAGATCCATCGACGGGGTGGAGAGATCCCCGTTGCCGGCGTGGCTCATGGCCCCGGCGGACTGCTGGTCCGTCATGATGAAGAGGATGTTGGGCCGTTTCGCGCCTTTCCCTCCAGTCGTGGTTTGACCGCGCCCCAGGTGCGGGCTGACCAGGCCCATGATCCCGGCGGAAGAAAGCTGCAAAAACCTCCTCCGGTTCATTCCCGAAACATGTCCACCGTAATCACTCATTACCGACCGGTACCTTCTGGCACCCTAAAGTCGGGTGGCGCTCCGGGTCGATAATGGATTTCCCCAATTTCGCTTCCAAATGGGATCAGGAGACCATTAATTTCCCTCTTAAGTATCAATTCCTGCGCCCCGACATCCAGGCCAGCCCTGTTCCCGCCAAGGCCCCGGCCAGGTGGGCCACGGGAACAGCCTGGATCCCCGCCGGCAGGTCCGAGACAAACACGGTGCCGCCGGTCAGTATTTCAAAGGCGCTCTTGCCGATAATCAGCATCGTGGCCAGAAGGGTCATCGCGGCGGGCATCCGGTTCTGCCGCCAGAGGGTGATCAGCGCGGCGGAATAGAGTCCGCAGTCGAGTCCGCTCAGGCCGCGGTAGGTGGTGAAATCGCCGGCCAGCCAGATGGCCGCAATGATGGCCGGGGGGACCCAGAGCAGCAGTTGCAGGAGCAGGCGGCGGTTAGGTTTCTCCAGCAGGACCGAAAGTATCGTAAAAGCCAGCAGGTCCCAGAGCAGGTGTTTCGGGGACCAGTGGGCCAGGTGGGCCAACCAGACCTGGGGACCGAATGGAGCGGAGGCCTGCCAGGTGGCCCAGGTGGAGAATTCCGGCACCAGCGAGATGAGGAGGGCCGCCAGGACCATGACCACGGTCACCGGGTAGTCCAACAGAAGACCGGAAAACCGGCCGGGAATGACCCGGCCCGTGTTGTATGATATGACCTTCACGGTTTAGCCCTTTTTAGAGTTTTTGCGGCGAAGGGTGAGCAGGCTGGCCAGCAGGATGAGGACGAAGGGTCCTTCCAGGGCGCCGCCGCCACCGCCACCGGTGCTGTGCGAGGGGCCCGTGAACATGGGCTTGTTCTCGTCCGCCCGGACCGGCTTCGGAGGTGCGCTGCGGCGGGCTGCCTGGGCCTGGTGCTCGGTGGCCATTCGGGCCTGGTTTTTCCGCTCGATGCCATGCTCGGCGAAGCGCTGGTCATCGAGGAGGAGCATGGAAGTCTCGTCGGTGACGATCTGGTACTCGACGCCGATGTTCCGGATCCCGTCCTTGAACTCGCCTTCCGGCAGCTGCCCGAGGTCGCGCTGGCGCTCCAGGTTCTCCACCTGGGCGAGGGCCCAGATCCGTTCCAGCTCGGGATAGCTGGCATCCGCCTTGGGAAAGCGGATACGCGTCCGGTAATCCTTGTCTTCGCCGGTCAGGCGTGCGGTCAGGTTCAGGTCCGCATCGCCGCCTCCTTCATACCGGCCCAAGAGGACCAACTGCTTGCCCTGGTAGAGCTTGCGGTAGGTGTTGCGGGTGACCGAATGGACCTTCACACCTTTGATCTTGAGGTCGACATCCAGCAGGGCCTCGGTGGTGATCCGGTCCCTGGCCATGAGGATCTTGCCGTAGAGGTCGTCCCCGTTGGAAATCGAATCATAGGTCCCGTCGGTGGCTTCGCAAATGAGCCGCATAAGGGGCCAGTTGGCACTGTTACCCATCAGGAAGCCGAAGAGCCGGACGTCACGGCTGCGGAGGAGCTTGTCGAACGCGGCCGGATCGACGACACCCGTATTGGTCACACCGTCGGTGACCAGGATCAGGTTGGTCAGGCGGTCGGCATCCAGGCGCTTGAAGGCTTCGGTCAGGCCGGCGTAGAGATTGGTGCTGTTATCCGCACGAATCTGGCGCACCGTTTCCGCATACCGGCGGACCGCGTCCTCATCGGCATTGACCCAGCCGGGGGTCAGTTCCCGGGCACCGGAATCAAAGACCACGATCCGGAAGCGGTCCTTGGCCGAGAGCGCACCAAGGGCGCGCTCCACGCCATTGGCGAGGGTCGCGATCTTGCCGCCCATGCTTCCGGACTTGTCCAGGACCAGCAGGTAGTCCGCCCCCTGGGTAATGGGTTTCAAGTCGTTTCCGGGGGTCAGGGCCAGCATGAAGGTGCCTTCGGAGGAGCCTTCATCCTTGTAGGTCAGGAGGTCCACCCTTCCGGGTATTCCGTCCTGCAGGCGGTAGTAAAGGACGAGGTCCTGGTCGAGGCTGGCGCCCTGGGCCGACTGGTAGGTCCAGCGGTATTGACCCTCACCGGTCTGCTCCAGTTGTCCCCCAAAGCCGGGGGCCCGCAAATCCGCTACCGGGTAGGCGCTCCTCAGTTCCACGCTGGCGGAGAACATCCCGGTGACGGTTGAATTGATATTCCAGAATCCCTTGGCCGCCTCATCCGTTCCCCCCTCTTCAAGGGGATAGAGGTAGCGTCCGATGTTGGAATCGACCTCCAGCTTCTGGTAATAGACAAACTCCATGCGTGTCTCCTGTCCCGCCCGCACCGGGGTCACGTAAAACTCAAATCGCTGGTAAGATTCCTTGTCGGCCTTGCCGGTTTCCCGGCCCTGGCTCTTTTCCTCCTCGTAGATCCGGGTGGCCTCGTCGCGGGGTAGCACTTCCCCCTCCAGCGAGGTCTCCCCCGAGCTCATCCGCATTTCGGCAAGGACGGCGTCTTCAGGAACCGGAAAGGCGTAAATGGCCTCCAGGTCCTGGGGGTTCGGATTGAAAAACACCTGGCTCACCCGGGTCCGGGCGAAGCCGTTGTTGATGATGACTTCCAGATGGTGTTCCCGGATTTCAATCGGCTGGTCGGCCGAGCTGACCGGCTTCAGGGTGCCGGCCGCGAAAGTGCTCACACTGGTCAGTGTCAAGGCAAGGGTCATCCCGATAAGTCGGGAGATGATGGATTTGTTTCGTGATGGTTTCATAACAATTCCGGCAATTGCACCATCCCGGCCAATCCGGTCGCTGGGATTGTAAGCTACTATATTCCAATGACATAAATAAGGATCGCCTTTTTGCTGAATTCAGGATACCGACATTTAAGGTAATTCAAAATTACATTCCATGAACGCCAATGCCGCCAAACAAATAGCCGCCCTGTGCTGGGTAAATCCCTTCAGCCCGGCCCGGTCCGCCCTCGAGCAAACCATCCTGGGGGACCAGTTCCAGGCCGTCACCCAGATCGGCGGAACCCGGCAGTTGAGCCCCAACACGCCGGCCGTGGTGCGGCTTTGCCAGGAAATCGTCAGGGACCATCCCGATGCTCCCGAATACCCCGAGCTGGTGGCCTTTATCCTTTACCATGAACTGTACGACCAGCTGGACGAATTGATCGATCATCCGAAAAGGGCCCGGCAGGTATGGCAGAATTTCCAGTCCCTGTGGGATCATTACTTTGCCGGCGGCCGGGTCCGCCCCCGCGACTTTGACCAGCCCACCCTGTATGCCTTCTTCTACCAGATCTGCCGGGCCTTCCACTGGATCTTCCGCTACGTCATCGGCTCCGGCAGCGAGGCGGTCCAGCTCCGGGCCCGCATGTGGGAGTCCATCTTCAGCGCCGACCTCAAGCGTTATGTGGCCGGATTCCACAGGGAAATGAACGACGTGCACACGCTGATCACGGGACCCTCGGGCAGTGGCAAAGGCGTGGTGGCGAGGGCCATCGGGATGTCCCGTTTCATTCCCTTCGATCCCCGGACAGGACGTTTTGTCACCGACCCCGAATCCTCCTTCCTCTCCGTGAATGTGGCCGCCCTGCCGGAGCAGCTGCTGGAGTCGGAACTGTTCGGCCACGTCAAGGGCTCCTTTACCGGAGCTATCCAGGACCGCGCCGGCCTGTTTGAGTCCGCCGGCGCCCACGGAGCCCTCTTTCTTGATGAAATCGGCGAGGCCCCGACCAGCGCCCAGGTCAAGCTCCTGACCGTCCTGCAGGACCGGCGGTTCCAGCGCATCGGGGAGACCAGCAGCCGCCTGGCCCAGGGGCGGGTCATTACGGCCACCAACCGCGACCTGGAATCGGCGGTGGCGGGCGGCCATTTCCGGCAGGATCTCTATTTCCGCCTCAGTGCCGACCGGCTGGAAATGGTGCCCTTGCGCAACCTCCTGCAGGGCCGGATCGAGTCTTTGCGCCCGATGGTCCGCTTCATTACCGAAAAACTGCTCCAGGAATCCTGGTCCGCGGAAGTGGTGGACGATGCCCTGCAGTTCATCGACGAGCGCCTCGGGGCCGACTACGCCTGGCCGGGCAACTTCCGGGAACTGGAGCAGTGCCTGCGGAATTTCCTCATCCACCGGGATTACCGCCCCATCCAGCTGACCCCGAAGCCCACCGATGCCCTGGAGCAGGCGTTGGCAAATCTGGACCTTTCCGCCGAGGCGCTCCTGCAGCGCTACGCCGGTGCCCTCTATCGCCGCCTCGGCAACTACAAGGCGGTGGGGGATGTCCTCGGCGTCGACCAGCGGACGGCCAAGAAATATATCAAGGGCGGAAACGCCTGATCGCCGGAGAGCGGGCCAAAGCTAATTGGCTGTCCACATCCAGGTTCCCGTCTCCGGTTGGTACTGGTAATGGCTCGCGGCAAAGGGAATAAAGCGCCAGGATCGGGTGGGAACCTCAAAGATCCAGGCACCGTCATCGGTAGTCGCACCAATGAGGAGCCAGTCGGTGCTGACCGGATGGTCGTAGAACCAAGTCGGCGTGGCCATGCCCATTACCCCATAGCTGGAGGGACGGGTCGATAGGCCGGTTCCCAGCGGCCACCAACCGGGCCAGTTCCAGATTTCCTGCGGCATGACCAGGGTGTGCGGGATTTCAGTGTTGTTGTATTCGACAGTGTAGTTTCCGGCATCCTCCTGGCCGGCGTCGAACAACTGGACCTGGTAGGTGCCCGTTTGCTCGATGGTCCAGGTTGCGCTGACCGTGAAGCTGTCGCTGTCGGCAACCACGTAGGAACCATCCGGTGCCACGATCCAGAGGCTGGGTTCCAGGGGCTGGGATAGGTCGACATAGGTGATGCTGACAACATCCCCGGTGGTTGCGCCGAAGGTCCAGTGGTCCACTTCCCCGCGGGCCAGGCTGCCGTTGAGAACGACACCGTTGATAAGGTCCTCGGCATCAAAGTCAACCGGGTCCGGATCCAGGTTGGCCGCCTTGCTGAGCAGGAAGCTATAGTTGCCGGTGGCATCCGCGCCCGCGTCCGCCAGGATGGCCAGGTAGGTACCGGTCTGGGGCGCCGCCAGATAGACGTCCACAGCGTAGTTGTTGATCCCGTCGAACACCAGTGTGCCATCGGGGGCGTAGAGGCGAAGACGCGGGTAGAATGTGTTGCTGCCTGTGGTGTCGTTGATGTTCATCAGCAGGTGGTCTCCGAGTTCAGCGTCGAAGGTCCACTGGTCGTAGTCTCCCATCGTGAAGGTAGCCGTATTGAGCAGGCCGTTGAAAGCCTCTCCACCGCCGTTACCGGCAGGGGCGACATGGGTTGTGGCAATCGGCCCAAGGGCGAATTCCAGACCGTAGCTGCCAGCCGCGTTGACATCGGTGTCAGAGACGATGGCCAGGTAGGTTCCCGTCTCCGGAGCCGCGAAATCGGCTTCCGTGGCATAGTTGCCCCACTCATCAAGGATCTCGGTCCCGTTCGGCGAATATATCCTGAGACGCGGGTAAAGGGTGTTGGTGCCACTCAGGTCATGGACATTGACCAGGACATGGTCCCCCAGCATGGCCTCGAATTCCCATTGGTCATAGTCGCCCAGCGTGAAATCCGAGGTGTTGAGCAGCCCGTTAATGGCGGTTCCGCCCCCGTTCCCGTTGGGGGCGGCCTGGCTGGCGCCCACGGGTGCGAGGGCGAATTCCAGGCCGTAATTGCCGGCCAGGTTCAGGTCGCTGTCGGAGACAACGGCCAGGTAGGTTCCGGACTGGGTGGCGGTGAAATCCGCCTGGGCCGCGTAATTGTCAACCACATTGGCGACCAGGGTGCCGTCCGGGGCATAGATGATCAAACGCGGATACAAGGCGTTGGAACCGGAGTTGTCATGGACATTGACCAGGATGTGGTCCCCCAGCATGGCCTCGAATTCCCACTGGTCGTAGTCGCCGATGGTGAAAGTGGATGGACTGAGTATTCCATTCAAGGCCGTTCCGCCGCCGTTGCCATCCGGGGCCGACTGGTTGGAGCCGATCGGCGCGATGACCAGTTCAACCCCGTAGGTGCCGCTGGTGTTCAGGTCGGAATCGGCGGCGATGACCTGGTAGGTGCCGGTCCGGGGGACGGTGAAGACCGCCGAGGCGGCATAATTGTCGGTCGCTTCAGCGATGAGGACGCCATCCGGTCCCATCACCCTGATTCGCGGGTAAAGCGCATTCGAACCGCTGGTGTCGTTGACATCGACCAGGACATGATCCCCCAGGCTGGCCTCAAATGTATAGAATTCCTCGATACCGACCTGGAAGGTGCCGGTGGCCAGGATGCCGTTGCTGAGGACGGTCCCGTTGTGGGAGACCGTGGCGGCAGCGGTTGTCCTGGAAAAATCGATACGGTAATCCCCCGTGCTGGAATCGGTTCCCCCGGCCAGTGCCAGGTACTGGCCCGACTTGTCCGGCACGAAGCTGAATCCGGCAGAGCGGGTGTCGCTGCTGTCGAAAATCTTGACCATGTCCGGATCGAACAGGACCAGATGCGGATTGAGGAAGCTGTCGCTGTCCTGCACGTCGACCAGGCTGATATCAACCTGTTCGCCGGTGGCGGCATCAAAAGTCCAGGGATCAATGTCCCCGGCCGGGATGTTGCCGTAGGAGGAGACCCCGTCGCTGAGACTGCCGCCCTGGTCGCCGGGCTGGACCGCAACCGAGCCCGGGGCCCGGGTGTACTGGATCCGGTAGTCGCCTGAGCTGGTGTCGGTGCCGGAGACCACCAGGAGGTACTCCCCGGCCATATCGGCCCGCAGGGAGGTCTTGACGATGGTTTCCGATGCCGTGTCGATCAGTTTGGTCCGGTCCGGGGCGTAGAGGCGCACCCTGGGATTGAGGTTGCCGGACGCCAGGGAGGGATCGACCACATTGATCCAGGCATAATCGCCCTGGGTCAGGGTGAAGGTCCAGGGATCCATGTCGGCCGCGGCGATATTGCCGTTGACGGCACCGCCCTCAACCAGCTCGCCGCCCTGGTCGCCAGGTTGGACCGTATGGGTACCCGGTATGGCCAGGTACTGGATCTGGTAGCTTCCGGAATTGGCCCCGCTGTCGCTGACCAGGAGTCGGTAAGTGCCAGCAGTATCCGCGGTAAAATCGATCGGGACCAGCCGGTTCGAGCCGGTATCGAATAACTTGATACCCGAGGGACC
>CAJXMX010000004.1 GCA_913056355.1 uncultured Opitutales bacterium | reverse complement strand
TATATTCAGGATCTCCTGGACCTGATTGAGTGGGCCAACGGGCCGGCCGACTCCCAGTGGGGCTCCGTCCGCGCGGCGTCCGGCCACCCTGAATCCTTCGGAATCAAGTACCTCGGCGTCGGCAACGAGGACAAGATCACACCCGGATTCAAGACACGTTTCCGGATGATTTACGACGCCTTGCAGAAAGCGCATCCCGAGATCGTCGTCATCGGCACCGTCGGTCCCTTCCCGGACGGGGAGGACTTCGAGAAGGGCTGGCGGATCGCCCGCGAGCTGGACCTGGAAATGGTCGACGAGCATTTCTACCGCGATCCCCAGTGGTTCCTCGAGAACCTCGGGCGTTACGACAGCTACGACCGCTCCGGCCCGGCTGTCTACCTCGGCGAGTATGCGGCCCATGATGATCACCGCCGCCGCACCCTGCGGGCGGCCCTGGCCGAGGCGGCCTTCATGACCGCCCTGGAACGCAACGGGGACATCGTCCGCATGGCCTCCTACGCGCCCCTGCTGGGCAAGATCGGCCGCACCCAGTGGAATCCCGACCTTGTCTATTTCGACAACGAATCGGTGTATCCAACGATCAGCTACACGGTGCAGCAGCTCTTCGCCGAAAGCCGCGGGGATCAACTGCTGGCCGCCACCACGGACATCAGGGGGGCCGGCCCTATGTTTTCAGTCGTCCGCGACAGCAGGTCCGGAAATCGCTTCATCAAGCTGGTCAACCCGGCCAGCGAGCCGGTGGTACTGAACCTGATCCTCGATTCAAACGCCGCCCTCCCCGATTCAGCGACCATCACCACCCTGGCCGGCGACCCGGACGCGGTCAACGAGCCCGGCCGGGACGCGTCGGTCCAGCCGGTGGACGAATCGGTGCCGCTGGACGGGCCCACCGTCAAAAGGCAACTGCCGCCCCATTCGCTGGTCATCATTGCCCTCCGGGGTGAAAGATGATGGACTGGCTTGGCGGGGCGTAATTCAGTCAGCCCGGATCATGACCAGCATCATCTTGAAGGGCTGGTGGGCCTTGACCGCGTGGGGAATGTTGGCCGGCAGGATTTGCATGCCCCCGTTGCGAAGCGTCCTGGCCTCTCCCCCGACCGTGATTTCCGCTTCGCCGTCGAGAATATGGACCATGGCATCGTAAGGCGCGCTGTGCTCGCTCAGGCCCTGGTCCTCGTCGAAGGCGAACAAGGTGACCGAGCCCGAGCTTTCCTTGACAAGGGTCATGCTGACCACTGCTCCGTCCTGGTACCCGATGAGGTCGGCCAGGTTTTCTGCGCGGGTATGTTGCTTCATGGAACAATTTACACAAATCCGGACCTAAGGCGAATCCGGGAGCATCTTCACGGTTCGCTCCAGAACCTCCAGGCAGGCCCGTGTGTTGTGGTAGGGGGCCTTCCAGGGCCCAACCTTGTCACGGGAGAGGATTTTTCCATCGGCATCTCGACCGGCAAACCATTCGCCATCTTCGTGGTCCACGATGGAGGACTGGATGTACTCCCATACGCGATGCGAGGCCTTGAGGAATGCCGGATCCCCGGTCATCTGCCAGGCATTGAGGAACCCCACCATCCCTTCCGCCTGGGACCACCAGCTGGTGCCGTGGTTTGCCGGATGTCCCTCCTCGAACTCCTCAAGAACCTGTCCCCCGGGACCGATGCCGTGGGTCAGGGTATGCCGGGCCATGGCCACCGAGACGGCACGGACCTCCTCCAACAAAGCGGGGTCCCCCAGCAGGTTCGCGGTCTCCCACATCAGCCAGCTTCCCTCGATGTCATGTCCCGGGGAGACAATCCGGTCGAGCCGCTTCCAGTCGGCGTCGAAGAACAAACCAAAGTGGCTCCGGTCGGGGACCACCACATGATCCAGCATGACCCGGAGGACCTTGCGCGTGGCCGCCCCGACCTGCTCATCCCCCGAGGCCCTGTAAAGATTGGTATAGGCCTCCAGGACATGCAGGTGCGCGTTCATGGTGAAGGGAGTGTTGAAGTCCTTGCTGCTCAGGCGCAGGTCCTGCAAAGGTCCCCAGTCCTCGGAAAAGGCTTCCCAGTAGCCCCCGCCGTCCGGCTCCCAGGCCTTTTCCTCAAGCAGGGCAAAGAGCCCCATGGCCCGGTCCAGGGCCGTGCGGTCCCCGCTGGCCCGGTAGTATTCGGAAAGCGCGTAAATGGCGAAGGCCTGGCCGTAGACGTATTTGTCCCGGTTCAGCGGATTGCTTTCGGAATCCAGCATCCAGAAGTAACCGCCGTGCTGAACATCCCCGAAGTGTTCATTCAGGTACGGATATGCCCGGCTGGCCATTCCGAGATAGTCGGTGTCATGAATTTCCAAGTACGCATGGGAATAGGCCCACATGAGGCGGGTCACCAGCAGCAGGCTGACCGGGGAATCCTCCACCACGGTGAGGTCATTCCGAATCCCCCCAACGTATCCCCCACCCGGCTTCTCAATCTTTTTCCAGAACGGCAGGATGTTGCCGGTCAGCTCCTGCTCGACGGCCGGTCTCCACTCCTGTAGGACCGCGGCGACCGCCATCCCGTCCCGGCTTTCATCCATTCCGTGCAGTGCAACGGGAAACAGCACAAGCCCAAGCAGGTGAATCCGGGACCATCCATTCCAATTCATGGATCCACCTTTTAGAGGTATCCAGGCGCCTCGGCAACCCAATCAGGGGGAGGTACTGGTATCTTTATCCCGCAAGGAGCGGTCATGCTCCTTCCCGGAGCGGTCGAGGCGGTCCGGAATCCGATATGGTGGGGCCATCATGCGACCGAACTTGAAACGATTGAACTATTGCAGCCTGATGGCGGGCCTTTGCTGGACAACCGCTATGGCCCAGACAACGGATGACACGGAGGAGCCAGTCATCGAGATGGCTCCCTTCACCGTCACCGGGGAGAGCTATACATTCGGGGCCCAGAAGGTGGTTCTGATTTCCGAGGAGAACATTTCACGACTGCAGGCGGTGAGCCTGACGGACATTTTTGGCACGACTCCCTCGGTGCAGGTGGGTGGAGGACACCCAAGGGCGGAGAAAATCTACGTCCGTGGTATCGAGGACAAGCTGCTGAACATCTCCATCGACGGTGCTCCTCAGGGAGGCTATCTCTCCCACCACCAGGGGCAGTTCACCATCGAGCCCGCGCTGCTGCGCTACATCGAGGTGGAGCCGGGTCCAGGCGGGGCCCTGCAAGGTCCCGGAGCGCTGGCCGGAGCCATCCGTTTTGTGACCAGGGATGCTACGGATTTCCTCGGGCCCGATGAGCCGGCTGGCTGGTTCAACAAGGCCAGTTATTTCTCCAACGGGGATGGTGTCCGCCTGACCACGGCTCCCTACACCCGGATCGGCCAGCACATGACCGTCCTTGGTTCCTTCAGCTGGTTCGATGTCGGGGATTACACGGACGGCGATGGAAACGTTGTCGACTACACCGGGCACACCCAGCAGCGGGCATTCCTCAAGGGAACCGGGGAAACAGCGGAAGGCGGACACGCTTTTTCGCTCTCCTACGAATGGATCGAGGATGAGGGAACCTTCCGGCACCGTCCGAACTTTGCCGGCTGGTTCAACCACCCCGTCGCGCCCAACGATCCGGTGAACATGGTCTTCAGCCGCGAGACCCTGGTGGCCAGCTACGAACAGTCGCCAGCCGACTCCCGTCGCGGATTGTCGGCCAGGGCCTACTACACGGACAACGGGGTGGACCGCCGGGAACAGTATGAAATGGATTACGCCAGCCTCGGCTTTGATCTCCGCTATGGGGCCGTCTATGGCGAGGACGCCCACAGCGTCACTTATGGGATCGACTACCGTGAAGATACCCTAGGCTTCATTGGAAAGGGTTCGGTTACCGGATTTGCCCGCACGCTCGTCTACCAAACCATTCCCGATGAGAATCTCGATATTTTCGGTGTCTATCTCCAGGACCAGTGGCAGATCAGTGAAGACCTGGAGGCTGCCTTCGGAGCCCGCTTCGACCACTACGACTACACCGACAAGGACGGCAAGTCCTACCAGGACGACGGGATCAGCCCCTTCGCCGGCTTGTCTTATGCCTTGACCGGGGACCTGCACCTGAACGCCTCCTACGGTCTGGCATTCCGCGGTCCAACGGTCATCGACGCCATCACCGCCAATGAAGGCACCATCACCAACGCTGACGAAATTGACCCGGAAATCGCCACCAATGCGGAGCTGGGAATTTCCTGGAGGACCGGTCCGCTGCACCTCGAGGCAACGGTTTACCGGCAGGAAATAGACGATGTGATCGTCAACAGCAGCCTTGACGACCAGGACTACCGGGGCAATGGCGGGGAGTTGGTGGTCGAGGGTTACGACCTGACCGCGCTCCTGGCCTTGGGGGACTTCACTGCCAGCGCTGCCGTCAGCGAATCCAATCCGGAACTGAATGGGCAGGCCCTGAATGACAACAGTACCGGCCTTGGCACCTCTTATGGACGCATGTGGGCGGGATCCCTGGCCTATCAGTTGCCCAGCTTGCCGATCTCCATGGCCTGGACGGTGCAGATCGCCGAGAGATTCGATGACGTTCCGGATGGAATCCCGGCCAAGGCCGGCTATGTAGTGCATGGTCTGCAACTGGGCTGGAATCCGCTGGATTACCTGACCCTGAACCTCACCGTGAACAACCTCTTCGACAAGGCCTATGTCGACCAGACGACCTCCGGGTACAACTCCCAGTTGCAGCGGGTCGCAGGCCTTCCGGCTCCGGGCCGCGATGTCCGTGTCAGCCTTTCCTGCGATTTCTAGGGCCTGATCCATGTTCCGTCGTATCATTTTCTGGATACATCTCTGCTTCGGGTTGGCCACCGGTATCGTGATCGCCGTCATGTCGGCCACCGGTATCGCCATCGCCTTCGAGCAAGAGATCCTGGATTGGGTTGATCGTGAGGCCGCGGCCAGCAGCTACAAGGAAGGTCAAAGTCCCTATCAACTGGCCGAACTGCGGGAGATCCTCAAAGCGGAAAGGCCGGCTTTCCATCCGACAGCGGTTCACCTTTCCCGCGATCCCGGCAAGGCCTACCGGTTCATGGCCGGAAGGTCGGAAAGCCTCTATGTCAATCCCTACTCCGGAAGGATCAGCGAGCCGCAGTCCGGGAAGGCCCACGACATCCTGCACACGCTCGAGGACTGGCATCGCTGGCTCGGGGCCGGTGATCACAACCGGGGTGCCGGGCGCCTGGTGACGGGAATCAGCAACCTCGCATTCCTCGGTCTCTGCCTGACCGGCCTCTACCTGTGGTTTCCCCGCCGCTGGAGCCGGGCTGTCCTGCGGCGTTCGCTCTGGTTTGTCCGCACCCGTCGCTCCAAGGCCAGGGATTTCAATTGGCATAATGTCTTCGGGTTCTGGTCCCTCCCGGTCCTGCTGATAGTCATCGGCACCGGGGTGGTCATTTCCTTCGACTGGGCCCACCGGCTGGTCTTTTACCTCTCCGGTGAGGAGCCCCCGAAGTACCGCGACTTCCGCATGATGATGGTCCGGCCGCCCGAACTGCCCAAGCATAATGCCCCGACACTCTTGCTGGAGCCGGACCAGGTCCTGGCCAGGGTCAAGGCCGGTCATCCGGACTGGGAGGCCATCCTCTTCAATTTTCCCGGGGAACAGGCCGCGCCGCTGGACGTGACGGTCTTCGAGCCGGCCCCCTTCGCCACGGCGGGCCGGGTCATGCTGCACCTTGATCCTGTATCGGGTGAGGAACTACAGTCGGTTTCCTTTTCTGACCGCAGCCGCGGCATCCGGGCCCGGGTCTGGATCCGCTTTCTCCATACCGGTGAGGCTTTCGGCCTGAACGGCAAGATCCTCGCCTCCCTGGCCTCGGCAGCCGCCCTGGTCCTGGTCTACACCGGGTTCGCCCTCGCCTGGAGGAGACTCGTCCCCGGCAGCAAAGCCGTGGGTCGCGATCGAGCCACTACACCTCCCGAAGCAGCTCACCGGGATTAATCCCGTGCTGGCTCCGGAAGGCCCGGGCGAAGTGGCTGGGATTGGTGTAACCCACCGCATTCGCGGCCTCGATCACCGTGGCCCGGTCCCGGGCCAGTAAGCGGTGCGCCTCCCGCATCCGCACCTGCCGCAAATAGGCGAAAACAGTCGTCCCGAAATTCTCCCGGAAGCCTTTCTTCAACTTGAATTCGTTGATATAATGCCGCCGGGCCAGGCCCGGGATGGAATGTGACTCGCCAAAGTTTTCCTCGAGATACCGGGCCACGGACTGCAGGGCTTCCTGGTCCTTGCCTGCCTGACAGGCCCCACAAGGCGGCTTCCCCTGCAGTTCCGGGCTCTCCATGACCCGGGCCAGCAGTTCAAGGGCCCAGGCCTTCCGCATGAGCTGGTTGCCCAGCCTTCCCGATGGTGGTTTCACCAGTTCGCATACCACCTGCCGCATCTCCAGGGTGGCCCTGCCCCCGACATGAAAAACCGGGTCCCGCTGTGGACAGGCCAGGCAGGCCAGCCGCGGCGGCAGGCCCCTCCCCTCCAGGTGCATCCGATCCATCGGTCCCAACTCAGCGCCGATCCGGATTCCTTCCACCTGGCCGCATTCAATCCGGGACTCCATCCTCGCCGAGGTGTGCAGGCTCCACTCCCCAGCCAGCTGCCGCCGATGCCCCAACTCCGGCATGATCCAATCCACACGCCCCTTCAGGACCAGCAACAGGTCCAGCCCGCCGTCTCCCGGCCGCCTCCTGCCAGGCCCTTCCTCCAGGCATTCAATCTTCACCACTTCCATGAGATTGAGTCTCATTACCGATGGCGGATTGACTGTCAATGACAAATGGGGACTGAACCGGAAAAGGGCTTAGAGCTGCACCCGTTCCACGGTCCGCTGGTGCCGGCTCTTCTCGGCCAGGAAGCCCATCAGGTGGCTTTCCATGGAGGCTTCCAGGGTGGAGCTGAGAAGGTTCTTGTCCTGATGGGAGACCGCCTCGACGAAGCTGCGGGCCAGTCCCCAGTCCCCGCCCCCGTGGCCGGACTGGATGGAGACGTTATCGCGGGTCACCCACTTGTCGATGGTGCCGGTCCGGAAGTCGGCGATGTAGAGCTCATCCTCGTCGCCGACAAGGTCACCCATGGTTCCCATGATCCGGGTCCGCCGGCCCGCATAGCTGGTGAAGGCCTCCATGTTGAAATTGGCCGTAATGCCATCCGCAAACTCCATCGAGACCACCTGATGGTCGTTCACGGTATTGTCGCACCGGTAAACGCAGCGGCCATAAGGTCCTTCGCGGAGGCGTTGCAAAATAACCTCGTCCCGGCGCGGGTCGCCCCGTCCGGGAACATCCAGGTGACCGAGATGCTTGTGCTCCCGGAGGTAGATCCGGAGGGCCGAATAGGGGCAGGAAGCCTCGATCGGACAACCGTCCGCGCACCTTGCAGGGCTGCCGTCCGGGGCGTTCTCTTCCTTGAACCAGGTCAGGGAGCCAAAGGAAGTTACGTAGCGGCAGGGACGGTCCAGCCACCAGCGGAGAATGTCCAGGTCGTGACAGGACTTGGCCAGCAGAATGGGCACCCCGTCCTCCTCACGCCGCCAGATCCCCCGAACATAGCTGTGGGCCATGTGCTCGTGCTGGATGGGTTCCATGTGGGAGATGCTGGTTAATGTTCCCAGGGTATCCGCTTCCAGCACCTCCTTGACTTTCCGGTAATACGGGGCGTAGCGGAGGACGTGGCACACCGCCACGATGCGGCTGTAGCGGTTGGCCTGGTCCAGGATGTCCCGGCACTCCTCCCAGCTCTGGGCGATCGGCTTTTCGAGCAGGAGGTCATACCCCATTGCCAGGGCCTTCATGGCCGGTCCGTAGTGCAGGTGGTCGGGCGTGGTAATGATAATGGCGTCCGCGAACTTGGGGCGTTCGAAGACCTGTTCCCAGGTCGTGAAGCGGTTGGCATCCGTAATGGAATGCTTCTCCGCGTAGCGCTGGTTCCGGTACGGAATCGGCTCAGCCACACCGACAATCCGGAGCTGGCCGGGATTCTTGAGCGCGTAGTTGCCGTAGACATTGCCCCGGTTACCGGCGCCCAAGGTAATCGCCGTAACCGTCTTTCCCTCGAATTTCAGGGGCGGCTCCGGATTATCGTGAATCTCATTAACGGGAATGCTGCCAACGGCTTTGGCCCGGACCAGGCCGCCGGCCGAGATCAGGCCCATGGCCCTGAGCATTTCTCTGCGTGTCATATGGTTCATGGCATATAAAAAACGGCCCCGGAAAATCCCAGGGGCCGTAATCAACACTCAATCAGCGTCGCAGGCTGTTTCAACGGCGACGGCGAATCATTACTCCAACCAGGGAGAAGAGTCCCAGCAGAAGGGCGTACGTGGAAACCTCAGGAACGACCACGACGCCCGGGGAACCGATGTTGCCCAGGTCGTAAATCGCCACCGGATTGACCGCGCCGTCCATACCGACCACGGAAGCCAGCCAGTTGGCCCCGTCGTCGTTGCTGGTCGGATCGATCGCCCCCGGAATGACATAGATGGAAGAACCGTTGACCCCTTCCGGCCATGGGGAAATGGTCAGGTAATTGGCGACGTCAACGGTGGCGTCGAGATCATCGAGCAGGGTCAGGACTTCATTGTCGATGGTGTCCACCGTGTTGGCGATGGAACCCCAGTCGGCAGTTGTGTAAATGATGGCGTCAGTGGCGGTGGGCCAGGCGGCCTTGAAGTCCGCCTCGCTGGACTGGGTCATGATCAGGACTTGTCCGGGATTCAACATGGTGCTGGCCGGAAACTCGCCCCAGTTTGCAGAGTTGGAATCCTCGTCGCGAATTTTCCACCCGCTGATATCCTCCGCGGAGGGCCCGGCGTTGAAGACCTCAACCCATTCAAAGCCGGTGTCCGTGCCGGCTGCATTGTACATGATTTCGGTGATCATGATCTGGCCGAAACCCGGTACGGCCATGAGGATTACCGCAAAAGTGGTGAAGAGGAATGAGTATCTGGTCTGCATAAGGGCAATTTCTAATTCCCTGCCCGGGGAATGCAAGTGTAATTAATTTTATACAATTGAAGACGGGGTGACATATAAGTGAATTACATGAAACGAGGGCTGCCGGTTAAGGGATCTAATGGGGAAGGTCCGGGGCGACCGGCTCAAAGCAGTACCCAGGAAGTGTTGACAGGGCTCCATACCCAGGGCCAGATCTCTTTGGCGCTGTAAAGCCAGCCCTTCTGCAGATGGTACATCCAGAAAGCGCCATCGACCGGAGCGGACGAATCCGGCACGGTCCACAGCCAGCCGATACCGTAAGCGCGGACCCAGGGTTGGTGGAGCCGGTTGAGGGAGTACCAGGCATTCCGGAGATACTCGGGCATGCGGGGCTCCGGAAATCCCGGTAAGCCACCGTCAAGGAGACGAAAATCCCCGCCGACTATCTTGTGGTCGGCGTCATAGTCGTTCAGGGGCATGATGCCCGTGCGCTCCCGGCTGGCGGAAGAGAGCATTTCCGGGGCGAGGATAAAGGACTGCGGTGCCCAGAGCTGTTCGGGTGGAAAGTAGATATAGTCAAAGCGGGCCCGGGTGGATGTGGGGCTGCTTCGCCAAGTGTACAGGAGGGGGCTGTCCAGCTGGACCGGGGCCAGGTCCCTGAGTTCTCCAAAGCCCGGCACCAGTTCCACCTGCCGGCCGCTGGCATCCGGATACAGGCCGGTTCGCATGGAGATGATTTCCGGAGTGATGGTCCCGGAATTGAAATCACCAATGAAGAAAAGCGGCATTTCCGGAGCGAAGGCCCCGTTCTCCCGGGCGGCACCGATCCAGTCCAGCATGTGGGTGGTTTCGGTGATGCGGCCGGCCTCGTTGTCGCTGGCGGGGGTATGGGCGTTGATCATGATGGCGTTCCGGCCCCAGACGCTTTGCAGATTGACCTCCAGGATCAGGTTGTTGTCGGTGGGCCAGAAACGGACAATCGGATACAGGCTGGCGGTGATGCAGTCGTGCTGTTTGATGACATACCAGAACTTGCCCTCCGGGGCCGGAACATACTCCTCCAGAAAGCCACGGACCCAGGTCGTCGAGGCATCGTACAGTTCCTGGAAGTGGATAATATCCGGATTGATGGCCTGCAGTTGACGTCCGAAGGCGGCCGGATCGGCATCGGGGGCATAGGGTCCGTCCTGCAGGACGTTCCAGCTGATAATACGGACATCGGTATCCACCAGCTTGCCCCAGTCCGGACGGATCCGGCTGGGCGGTTGATGGAGAGGAATGGAGACCTGGAGGAAACCGTCAACTTGAGGGATCAGGTCCCCGGTGGTGTTGGCTTTCAGGAAAAGCCGGGCCTTGGTTGGCTGGCCGGAACCGTTGGCGAAGACGGAATAAGGAATGGAGAACTCAAGCTGGTCGGACAAGCCGATGGGGGCACCCGAGGCGATCAGCGATCCCTTGTGGAGGGGCATGGAGCTTCCCAATCCGTAATAGGTACCCCTTCCAAAGATCACCGAAAAGTCCCATACGTAATCCGCCCCCAGGCTCCCCAGGGCAAGCCCGGTCGAGGCGTTTCCATCGGCATCAAGATACAGGTTGATATCACTGTCCCGCCAGTCGATGGGAGCGGCCGTACGCAGGTAAACCAGAAGTTCATCATCGGACAGGGCGTGTTTGATGGTCAGGAAATCCACTCCGCCGACGGAACCGTCCCCGACGGCATCCTCCACCCCGGTGATGCCTTCCCAATCCTCGAAGGAACCGTCAATCACCGGTAACCCCGGGGAAAGACACGGTACCAGTCCCAGTCCAACGGCAAGAAGGTTTTTCAACAGGCGGGTCATCATCTTACAAAGTCGCTCCGTCGGAATCATGACACTTTGCAGTCAAGGCAACTGGCCGGATTCTCGAAGATGTAACGTTTGGCCAATTCGGTGTATCGCTCGACCTGGTTCTCCGCCCAGACCAGGTCCTGCCCCATCTCGCTGGCCATGATTCGCGCCACCACCGGGGCGGCTTCAATGCTGGCCTGGGCGTTGAGGATGAGGGAGCGGGTTCGGCGGGCCAATACATCCTCGACGGATTGGGCCATTTCGTTGTGGACATGCCAGACCACCTCCGCTTTCCGGTAAGGCAGGGACTTGTGTATGGTCTGCTCCAGTTCGGGATTTTCCAGCAGCTTCCGGACCTTCCTGGCCTGCGAACCGTAGACCGCGAGGAAAGGATCCTCATCGCGCGTCTCGCACCAGCCGTGGATCTTCATTTCCCGGGTCGGGCACGGGCGGGCCTGAATTCCGGCCACCGTTTCCGCCCGGTTGATGACATCCTCGCCCATCCGGCGATAGGTGGTCCACTTGCCGCCGGTGATGGTGACCAGGCCGTTTTCATCCACCAGGATGGTGTGGTCCCGGGACAGGGATGCGGTCCTGGCCGAGGCGCCGGAGCGGACCAGGGGCCGCAGGCCGACAAAGACCGAGAGGACGTCCTCCCCGGTGGGCTGACTGGAAAGGTACTTCCGGGCATGGGATATGATGAAATCCCTCTCCTCCCGCAAGGCCCTGGGTTCAAGTTCGGCCTTGCTGACGGGCGTGTCGGTGGTCCCGAGGATCACCACGTCATGCCAGGGAACCGCGAAAAGGACCCGGCCATCCTCGGTCTTGGGAATCATCAGGGCCGCGGTGCCGGGATGGAACTTACGGGGCAGGACCAGGTGGATGCCCTGGCTGACGGCGACCAGATTCGAGTCCTGACCGGTCGAGAGGCTCATCAGCTGGTCCACGAAGACCCCGGTGGCATTGATGACCACCTTGCCCCGGACCTCGATCGCCTCGTTGGTCAGGACATCCTCCAGCTTGACCCCGGCCACCCTGCCTCCCCGCTTCAGAAGCCCGGTGCAACGCATGTAGTTGACGACATCCGCCCCGTGGTCGACGGCGGTCTGGGCCAGGTTCACGGCCAGCCGGGAATCATCGAACTGGCCGTCGTGGTAAAGGACCCCACCCTTCAGCTTGTCCGTTCGCACGGTGGGCAGGTGCTCGATGGCCTCATCCCGGCTCAGGACCCGCGAGCGGCCCAGGCCCAGCTTGCCGGCCATGGCGTCATAGACCTTCAGCCCGATCCCATAGAATCCCTTGTTGAAGGTGGTGTAGGAAGGAATGACAAAGGCCATGTCATGCACCAGGTGGGGCGCGTTGCGGGCCAGGCGGCCCCGTTCCTGCAAGGCCTCCCGGACCAGGTGCACATTCCCCTGCTTGAGGTAGCGGACTCCGCCATGGACCAGCTTGGTGCTCCGGCTGGAGGTTCCCTTGGCGAAATCCGCCTGCTCGACCAGCAAGGTCCGGTGGCCCCGGGCCGCCGCCTCCACCACGGCCCCCAAGCCGGTGGATCCGCCTCCCACGACAATGAGGTCGTAAGGCTTGGTCTGTTGACGGAGGGATTGAATCGAATCGTTTCTATTCATGATAAAGGGATCCCGCCAACAAACCGTCCCGAAATTACTTTCCGGATTCGTCGTGGGCGAGGACGGCCTCAGCCGTCTCTTGGTCTGTTATGAATACCTTGAAAATGCCCATCTTCAGGGCTGCCGAGATAACCGGAATTTTGTAGTCCCCGCCCGAGGCCAGGATGACCCGCGGCCGGTCCTTCAACTCGAGCGGATTGAGCCCGATTACCCGGTCGTTGACCGGATGCTTGATCAGCCCGCCGTCCTTGTTGATGAAATACCCCAGAAGGTCCCCGACAGCTCCCGCCTCGACCAGGCTCTCCTTGGATATGTCGCTGGGCAGCCCTTCGCGGGTGTTCAACGACTTGTCGGAAACCGCGCCCACGGCCATCACCAGGGCATCCGCCCGGCGCAGCTTGTCCAACGTTTCCTGGAAGACCTCCTGCACCTGGATCGTGTCCCGCGACTTCTTGGTGCTGGCGTAAAGCGGTGCCGTGAAATAGGTCCGGTCGGCTGAACAAAGCTCGGCCAGCCGGGTGGTGATCGAAAATGAACTGACACTGGAACCCTTGGGCACCCCTCCCATCATGGAGACCACTTCCAGGTCCGGCCGGCTGCAGGGATTCATACTGCGCAGGGCAGCGTCGATTGAAGTCCCCCAACTGATCCCGAAGAGCTTGATTTCCGGTTCCCGGAGCAGGTTCGACAGGTAGCGTCCCAGCTCAGCGCCCACGAAATCCTGGATATTCTCCTCGTGCACCGGCTTGGGGGCGATGGTGACCTCCTCCAGCCCGTAGCGCTCCTGGAATTCCTTTTCCAACTCAAAGCAAGGCGCATGCGGCGAACAGATGTGGATCCGGATGATTCCGTTCTTCAGGGCCTCCCCCAGGGAGCGATTGACCCGCAGGCGGGTCACCCCCAGGTGCGCGGCGATCTCCCCCTGGGTCATTCCTTCATAGTGGTACATCCAGGCGATTTTCGCCTGGAAGCGTTCCTCCTGCGCTACGTCAACGGTGGACGGACTGGCCATTTGCTCTTCCTTTTCTCGGTTGGATTTGATTGTCGACAGCCGGATCATGGCAGCCCTCCAGTGGTGTTCTCTGCGGACACTCCCTGGGGGCGGCTTCCAGCGGCTTTATCGATGACCATACGCCATTCCATTGACTTCTGTAAATATTGTACTTCAAATGAAAATTACAAGTGGAAATTAAGAATTACATTTGTTTTATGGCTAAAAAAAGCGCCCTCCCGGGGATGCCGGGAGAGCGCTGAAAAACGGGCTCGCTGAGGCGAACCTAGTGGCCCAGATACATCCAGTCGCCGGTCTCGAGGAGATAGGCGTAGGGGAAGTAATCGTCGCCGGTGGCAATCCATTCCCCGGCGGTGAAGTCGTAGGCATAGAAAGTGCCGCCGACATCCCCGTAGATGTACCAGAATGAATCGGTGCTGTGCATGTACACGTAGGGATACATGCCGACCGTGACAAACCCGAAGACCCCGGCATCGAGGGGAGCCTCGCCGGTGAGGGCGATTCCCGGGAAGGCCGCATTCATCCAGAAGTAGGTGTCGTTGGATCCCGGGAAGGGACTGTCGCTGAGATCCAGGCCCGGACTCATCGGCGAGAAGGATTGCGAAACCCCGAAGTGCAGGGCCGGTTCCCCGGTTCCCTCAGGATAGAGGACGACCGAGCTTCCCTGGTTGGTCATTCCCTCAACCAGGTCCAGGCGGTTGATGACGAATCCATGCTGATTCATCAGTTCGAGGTACATTTCCGGTCCTCCAGTGGGAAGATTGACGCCGTTGACGTTGGCATTCCCATTGGCGATCCTGGCGGTCTGGACATAGGCGCCCCCGAATGAATCCGGGACCAGGTTGGAATTCGGCTCATCGCCGATCATATCCCCTCCCCCGAAAATGACCATGGCGCTTTCACCGGCCATGATCGTTCCGGCCGGGAATACGTGGGCGAGCGTGTTGCCGGAAACGTCAGACAGCCTCCGGGCGTGCAGGGCCCATCCGGACAGGTCCACCGGGTCGGTCCCCAGGTTGAGGATTTCCACGAACTGGTCCTCAAGGGTCTCTTCAAAGACGCCGTTGAGATTGGGATCGAGGCCGGTGCCTTCCACATCCGAGAGGATTTCGTTGATAACCAGGTTGTAGGGATTGGGGGCAACATCCAGGATGGTGAGGGTGACCAATCCCGGAAGAACGTCGTCGCTTTCCGAGGCGACGATCCGGACCAGTTTGTCCCCGTCGAGAATCCCGTCATCAAATGGCGTGATCTCGAAGCTGGCCGAACTCTGTCCTTCAGGGACCATCAATTCAGTGGTGGAGAGGGATAACTCGTCGGGCACATAAGTTCCATCACCCTGGAGAATCCAGCCGTCCGTATTTATCTGGATGACCAGCCCGCCCGCAGGGGCCGGGGACTGGAGCTGGACCGTTCCCATGATGGGGGCGGCCGACTCTTCCAGTTCATTTGCGTCCAATTGAATCGTGAGGGTGTTGGCGAAGGTGCCGAAGGGTTCTCCTGAAGGAAGGGTTCCCGGGGAGAAGGCGGCCCCGTTGGCCTCTGGAATGTCCTGGTGAAGGACGAATTCCGATTCCAGGGTGTTGCCGCGGTGGCGCGAACCGAGGGGCGCCTGGCCCCAGGTGGCGTCGAAGACCTTGGTTTCCATAACCTGTCCGTAAGGGGCGGAGAAGGTGAGCGTGTCACCGGAGTTGTTCAGCGCCAGGCTGCCGGCGTCGGCGACGAAGGTCTGGGCCCCGCCAAAGACGCCCACCGGATTGCCGGACCCCCACACAACGGCTGAGCGCATCGGTTTGAGGATCGTTCCTTCGGGAAATACATGGCGGATCTGCAGCGCGTCGGCCAGGGTGTAGCCGGAAATGTCGACGGGCTCGGATCCAAAATTGACGATTTCCACAAATTCGTCACCGGAACCGTCACGGACGCCGTCCCCATTGGTGTCGCCGGAAAGGTCATCCGGGGTGCCACCGCCATCGGACGGAGGCGCACTGAGGATTTCCGTGACAATCACATCGGGCCGGGGGGTCGAATTGTTGACGTAGAAAGTGACCTGTTCGCGGCCAAGACCTTCGCCGGTAAATTGCAGGATCATCTTCTTCTGGCCGGTGTACTGGCCGTCCTGAAGGATATTGAAGGGCACCTGAAGGCTTGTTTCCCCTTCGTTGACCATCACGGATTCCGGGAGGTCGGTACTGCGCATCAGCTCGCCATCGAGGATCAGGTTGATGGACTGGCCCCCAGCCGGAGCGGGCTTGCCCAGGGTCAGGGTCAGCGTGGCCGGAGTGCTTCCGTCTCCAGCCGGCTCGGCATACTCGGAAGCGTCGGTGGAAGCGTTCAGGTTGGTCAGGCTGGCGTCCCCGTAGACACGGATATTGTCAAAGTAGTACTGCTCGGCGATCGCATTGACATTGATCATGATCCGGAGCTGCAGGCTGTTGCCGGACTCGAAGAGGTCCCATCCGAAATCGTAGAAGGTCGTCGAAAGCCGGGGATCGTCCAGAGTCGTGACCACGGTTTCGTCCCCCTGGAAATACCTCGCCGAGGTATTCGTTCCCGTGGAGCGGAATCCGCCGATGACCTGCCAGGGAGCCCCGTCGACACTGGCCTCGAGGTAGAAGATATTGTTGCCTTCAAATTCCGCCCCGCCTTCGGCGACGGCGATTTCAACGAAGACGTTTCCCACATCGCTGATGTCGATCACGGGAAAGGTGATGCGGCCCTCGTTGGCACTCAGGTCCTCGACGGTGCCGTAGTTGATGCCGCGGCCGCCCCAGATGTAGTCGCCATCGTAGACGCCGCCGCTGGCGCCAACCCCTTCCGAGGGAATGATGCGGCGCTCGAAATAGCGGCTGTTGCTGCTCTCGGTGTTCATATTCTCGACGGTATACCTGGGCGGGTTCTCCAGGAGTCCGTCCGTTTCAAAGCTTTCCTGTAGTTTCAGGACGATATCCTGTGCCTGGAGGGAGGCGACTCCCAGTCCGGCAAAGGCTAAGGCTGTGTGTATTAGGCGGTTGGTTTTCATGTTGGATCGGGTTTGATGTTAAAGGTTCCACTTGGCCCCGATGAAGTAGATGGGACCGGTGTAGCGGACCAGGGTCGGTCGGATTTCGCTCCCCCGGAACTGCTGGATGGGCTCGTTGGTGATGTTGGTGATTTCTGCAAAAATCTGGAAGTGTTTGGTGACCTTCCAGCGGATGTTGAAGTCCAGGCGGCCATAATCGTCGACCCAGGTGTCCAGGGCGTCGGGGGTGAGCTCCATCTGGGGACCCTCCAGTTCCTTGACCAAGGATCCTCCCCGGACACTTTGCAGGTACTTGCCGCGGAGATTGTAGCTCAGGCGGGCAAAGATCTTCTTGGTCTCGTAGAAAATGGAGAAATTGAAAATGCTGTCAGGCTGCTTGAAGAGTGGGACTTTTTCGCCCAGGCGCTCCTTCAAGGTCAATTCCACCTCGGATTCCATGAGGGTAAAATTGGTGCTGAATCCGAAATCCTCCGCCCAGGTGCCGAGAAAATCGAAATTGCGGTCGAAGGCCAGCTCGATCCCGTACAACTGCCCGGCCCCGGTATTGGCTTTGCGGGAGAAATTCCAACGGTCGTTGTCACTATGGTTGGGGTCAGTGCTCAGGCTGTCGTACTTCTCGTAATAGGGCCGTGTCTCCTCCCCCGGCTCCACCTCGCGGGTCTCATCATAAATGGCCCCGTCCAGGTCCTTGTAGAAGACCGACACGTTCAGGTATCCGACATTCTCGAAATACTTTTGCAGGGAAAGGTCGTAGTTGACCGACTCCATCGGGCGCAGCTCGAAATTCGGGAGCTCGACACTTGTACTGAAATTGTAACTACTTGTAAACGACGGGATCTCGCTGGGAACAAGGTCGGTGAAGAGCGGGCGGGTCAGGGTCTTGGTGACGCTGGCCCGGAAGACCCAGTCCTCGCCGAAGGTCTTTTTCAGATGAACAGCCGGCAGCCAGTGGTCATACTTCTTGGTCGAAGTAACGGGCTGGGAGTATGTCTCGACCGGGCGGTAGGGCCAGCTGCTGGGCCTGATGAAGGCTCCGGTTTCCGTCCGGGTAATGATCTCGTTATTGGTGAAGCTGTTCTCCGTCTCCTCGTAGCGGACCCCGAGAATCAGGGTCCAGCCCTTCCAGTCGAAGGTTTCCATGAAGTACGCCCCGAGGATATCCTCCGTGGCCAGGTAATCCCGCAGCACGGCGTTGGTGACCTGATAGGTGACGTCACTGTTGTTCTGCCCGAATTCGATTCCGTAGGAGGCAGGGTCTTCGAAAAAGTCCAGCATCCGCTGGTCGTCGAAGCTCGGCCCGAACTCGTATCCGTCACCGGAACCGTAATCATACAGGAAATCATCGAGCTGGCCCGCATAGAGATCAACCTGACTGAGGCGCAATTCCCCGTTGGGATAAAGGTCGCGGTCGAGGATCTTGTTTCCCGAAAGCCTTGAGAAATCGCGGTTGTAGGACTTGTCCCGGGCATCGTAACTGGCCCCGATCCGGGTGGACAGGTTGGCCGAGCCAACGTCGAGAATGTAGGTCAGGTCCAGGTCACCGCCCTCGCGCTGGTCCGTACTGTGGTAACTGTTGTCCAGCAGGGTACCCAGGGTCCTGGTGATATAGTAGCTCTCCGGATCCGTGAAGTATTCGAGGTGTTCCCCGGGCAGGAACAGCCGGGCAACTTCCGGATCGTCTCCGGCAACGCGGATGGTCGTCACCTGCCGGCCCCCGAAGCTCAATCCGAGTTCCTGGTTTGTCTTGTCCGCCTCGGTGGAATAGGCTTTCCATTCCGCCTTGAAAAAGGAAGAGAAATTGTGAACGCCGCCCAGTGAATAGGTCAGGATTTCGTCATTGGTGACATTGTGTTCAAACCGCCGGCCAATGCTGCCGTCCCACTGTTTCCCGTAGGTGTAGGTACGGGTGTCCCAGTCGTAGGCGGTCTCCCCGATGGCGATCGATTCCTCGAAACGGAGCTCCCAATTGTCCGTGGAGTTGATCCGGGAGGCCACTTCCGGCGATTCGGGATCCAGCCCCAACTGGATGGCGATGGCCTCGGTGAGGCGCGCGTTGCCCCGGAAATTTACCGGCGAGATGGGCGAACTCAAATTCGCCTCCTGGACGATTTCCTTGTCATCGAACTTGTTGTAGCTGATGGAGGCACTGATGACATGGCCCGGGGCGATCCTGAATTCAACCTTGCTGCTGACCCCGATCCGCTCGCGCTTGATGCGGTAGTCCTCCATGTCGGTGGAACTGACGGCCAGGCCCCAGGGAGCGTCATCCAGCGGGTAATCGGTGATCAGCGACCAGCCGTGGGTCAGCGAATCCGAGCCCCGGTTGTCCTCCGACTGGTTGACGGAGACCTGGAAGGCCAGGGCGCGCTTGCCCGACCCGAATTCCCAGACATCCCCGAAGGTCGCCGAGCCCCGCCAGCTTTCCTCCTCCGAGATGTCGTAGAATCCGTAGGCTCCCTCGATGGAGGCGAACATCCGGCCGCTGTCCAGCGCCGAGCGGGTCTTCATGTTGACATTGCCGCCGACAAATCCGGCCTTCATGTCGGGGGTCCAGCTCTTGGTCACCTCGACCGATTCCAGCTGGTCCACGGTGATGATGTTGAGGCCGATGGAGCGGCCGTTCTCATCCGGAGTGGCCAGCTCGATCCCGTCGATGCTGACCGTGCTCCAAGTCGGATTGGCCCCGCGGATGATCAGGTACTTCCCTTCCCCCTGGCTGTCCTCCACGGTGACCCCCGGCAGGCGCTGCAGCGCTTCCGCCGCGTTGCGGTCGACAAACTGCCCGAAGGCGTCCGAGGAGACGATGCTCTGCAGGTTGTCGGCCGTGCGCTGCTGGTTCAGCGCCTTGGCCGTGCCGACAACCGATCCCGTTACTTCAAAGGCTTCCATCTCGAAGACCGTCTCGTCCCCGATGTCGATGACCAGGTCGGTCACGTTGACGTCTTCGGAAAGGCTGACCGTCTTGCTGGTCTGCGGATATCCCACCGCCGAGGCCGTGACCGTGTAGATTCCGGCATCAAGCCCTCCGAAGGAAAAGTAACCCGAGCGCTCCGATGTGGTCTGGGCCCCCGTCTCCCGGAGGACGACTCGCGCGCCTTCCAGGTAGATGGCGTTGGTGGAATCATAGACGCGCCCGCGGATCTCCGCCCCGGAAGCCAAGGTTGCGGCCCCGAGCAAGGCAAATATAACGAAGAGGTGACGCTTTGGCAGGAGTGGGTTACAAAAGTGACGCATTTGTTACAAATGAAAATATTGGGGTTTTAAAATCTTCTTGGCAAGCGAATTCAGAGTCCGGGAAACGGATCCCGCCCACTCAGCCGGGCCGGGCGGACCGGGCCTCCAGAAGGCGGGGGGCGACCTCGGAAAAGCCGTCCGCGCTCCTTCCCGAGGTGATCCATTGGGGAGGCAGTTCCAGCTTGAAGTCCCGGACATTGGCCACCCCGACGGAATTCCTGAAGTAGGAGAACATGGGCTCATCATTAGGAGAGTCCCCGACAAAGAGGACCGCGTCCGCCTCGGTCTCGAGATCGATCGAGAAAAGGTCCCGCAGGCACTGCCGGGCGGTGGACAGCTTGTCGAACTCACCGAACCAGGCGTTGACATGGATGGAACTGATCTTGGCGGTGGCCCCGGCACTCTCGAAGATCGACTTGATGCGGGCCACCTCGACTGCAGGCAGGGACGGCACATCCTCGTTGAAATCGATGGCCACATCGGAAACCCGGTAGGCCTGGTCGGAGGCCAGCTTGGTCCCCGGAACCTCCCGCAGGACCTTTTCCGCAAGCTCGGTCAGGGCCTGCCGGTCCTCCCGGCGCGCCCCCTCGTCCTTCCGGTACCAGCTCCGCATTTTCCGGTTTGCCCGGTCGTAGGAAAAATACAGGGCCCCGTTTTCCCCGACCACGGCCGCCACATCCCACATCCGGGCAATCAGGTCGCACCAGCCGGCCGGACGCCCCGTCACCGGAATGACCAGGATTCCCGCCGCGGAAAGCTGCTCGATGCACTCCAGGCTTCTCGCCGGCAGGCGTCCGTCCCGTGTCAGGGTGTCGTCGATATCCGTCATCACCACCCGTATCCGGGCCAGGTCCTGGTCTTTAATCAAATCGAAGGGCTGCATACCGTAAATCTGCTCTCAAGAACAATTGGATACTTAGCCATGCAAATGTTTCAGGAGCGTGGCAATCCATTTTCCGGGAGGCCTTGTGGCAATCTGGTGACGGTTCCTGAGATATCTTGACAAAAGGAGCCGGAGCCCCGAAATCATTTGTCAACCCCGTGTTACAAGAGTAATCCTCCAGTGAAAAAAGGAATTCACCGGACAGGGGCAACCCATTCAAATCGAGAAAGAGCACCATGCCGAAGAGAGAGAACCTGGAGCGAAGAAAAAGGCTTTCCGCGAAGTGGATAATGCTTCTGATTGGAGTCATGAGCCTGACCCAAGCAATGGCGGCGACGACGCCGGCGGAGCGGGTGATGGAGAAGGACCGACCGCTGGTCATTGCGCACCGGGGTTATCCGGCCATCGCCCCGGAAAACACCCTGCCGGCCTTTGCGCTGGGCAAGCTGATGGGGGCGGACATGGTGGAGCTGGACTACCATGTGACGCGGGACGGGGTGGCCGTCGTGATCCACGACGCGACCCTGGACCGGACAACCGATTCGGTGGCCCAGTGGGGTCAGGAGGAGGTACGCCTGGAGGACAAGTCGGCCCTTGAGGTCAGCCACCTGGATGCCGGAAGCTGGTATGATCCCCGTTATGCGGGAACGAAGCTGCCGACCCTGGAGGAGGCCCTGAACCTGATCCAGGCCGACGGGGGGATGTGCCTGATTGAGCGGAAAGGGGGAGCGCCGGCGCACATTGTGGAATTTTTAAAGGACAGGAAGCTGATCAACCAGGTGGTCCTGCAGTCCTTCGACTGGGATTACCTGAAAGAGGTCCATGCCCTGCAGCCGGACCAGGTCCTGTGGGCCTTGGGGCCCCAAAAGTACTGGGAAGGTGAAAAGCTGGAAAAGGAGGATCGGGAACTGAGCCCGGAGTGGATTGACCGGGCCCTGGAGACGGGGGCCCGCCTGGTGGTCTGGAACCAGCAGGTGAATGAGGAGGCGTTGGAATACGCTCATGGGAAAGGGATCAAGATCGTGGTCTACACCGTCAATGAGCTGGAACCGGCGCAGCAATTCCTTGAAGCGGGTGTGGATGGCCTGATCACCAACAATGCCGGGCTGATCTGGAAAGCCATGGCCACGCTGAAGGAATAACGACAAGCGCACCGCACCCCGTCCAACCCTGACCCACCGGAAAATGCTCGGAAAAATAATCAACTGGTACAAGCCCGCTCCTCCCATCCCCCGGATCCCCGCCGATCAGATAGACAAGGTTTACAGGCGCAACCGGTGGCGCGTCTTTGAGTCGGCATTCCTGGCCTATGCCATGTTCTACATGGTCCGGAACAACCTTTCCCCGGTGGCCAAGGAAATGGGAGACGCCCTGATGTACGACAAGTCCATGCTGGGACTGATCATGGCGGGAACCGCCATTTCCTACGGCACGGGCAAGTTTGTCATGGGCTTCCTGGCCGACCAGTGTGATGCCCGGAAGTACGTGGCGACCGGCCTTCTGGCCACCTCCATGGTGAATTTCATCTTCGGGTCGACCGAGACCTACTGGCTCCATTTCCTCCTCTGGTCCCTGAACGGCTTTATCCAGGGGATGGGATACGGACCCTGTTGCCGCGGCTTGTCGCACTGGTACAGCTTCCGGGAGCGCGGCTCGATATTCGGTCTCTGGAACATGTCCCACAACCTGGGCGGCGGCATGGCCGGCCTCCTGGCGGCCAAGAGCGCCCAGATGTGGGGCTGGCCGTCGGCTTTCTATGTACCCGGAGCCCTTTGCAGCCTCGGCGCAATCTACCTCTTCTTCAGGATGCGGGACACCCCGCAGTCCGTCGGCTTGCCATCGGTCGAGGAATACAAGAACGACTGGCCCCCTGGAGAGGAGGAGGAACACGAGACCGAGCTCGGCCTGCGGGAGATGATGTTCAAGTACATCCTCCCCAACAAGATGCTCTGGATCCTGGCCCTGGCCAACATCTTCGTCTATGTCTCCCGCTATGCCATGCTGGACTGGGGACCGACTTACCTCAAGGAGATGAAGGGGGCGACCATCATGGCCGGGGGCATGAGCACCCTCGTCATCGAGTTTTCCGGAGCCCTCGGCATGTTGACCATGGGCTGGCTTTCTGACAAACTGGGTGGCTACCGGGCCAGGGTCAGCGTGGTCGCGTTGCTGCCCCTCCCCTTCGTGTTCTACGCCCTCAAGCTGGTCCCGGCAGACATGTACTGGCTGGAAATGATGCTCTTTGCGGTGATCGGGTTCCTGGTCTATGTCCCGGTCATGTTTTCGGGGGTCATGTCGCTGGACCTGACCTCCAAGAAGGCCGTGGGAACCGCCGCCGGATTTGTAGGATTTTTTGGATACGTGGGACGGGTCCTGCAGGGCTTCGGCCTCGGCTTCACGGCCCAGCACTACGGATGGAACGCGGCGCTCCTGGTCTCCGTGGTCTGTGCCGTCATGGCCATACTGCTCCTGAGCCTGCTCTGGAACGTCAAGGCCAAGGGCTAAATCACATCCGCGCGCATTCGGCTCCTGCCCCACACCAGACCGTTGACTCCAGAATAGCTTATTCCCTGGCCAGAGGATAAGCCAACACTAAGCATTATTATGATCCCAAGACACCAGATAGTCCTTTTATCCACCGCCCTTCTGTTCGGGATGGCCCCGGTTCGGGGCCACTCGCTCCATGACGATGGCATGACCTCCCTTGCGGAGTACCGCCGCCCAAGCGAGCGCACCCTGCTTCATGTCCCGGACATCGATGGCTACCAGACATTGAAGGCCGACCTGCACATGCACACCGTGTTTTCCGACGGCCTGGTCTGGCCCACCATCCGGGTCCAGGAGGCCTGGCAGGAGGGCCTGGATGTCATCGCCATCACGGACCACATTGAATACCAGCCCCACCTCGAGGACATTCCCTTCAACCCGAACCGCCCCTATGAGATCGCGGGCGAAATGGCCGCCGAAAAGGACATTCTCCTGATCAAGGGCAGTGAGATTACCCGGTACACGCCACCCGGCCATTTCAACGCCATTTTCGTCAAGGATGCCTCGGAATTCGTAAAGGTGCGGGAAAGGAAAAATCCGGAACTGGACAAGGAAGCCATTGACCGCGCCGCCGCGCAGGACGCTTTCATTACCTGGAACCATCCCGGCTGGAAGGTCGGGAGCATTGAAGGATCCTACGATTGGATCCCTTTCGTGGAAGAAATCCACAAGGAAGGGAAGCTCCATGGGATTGAGGTCATCAACGACCTGGATCTCCACCGAAAAGCCCTGGACTGGGCCCTGGAACACGACCTGGCGGTCCTCGGCACTTCAGATATCCACAATATCATCGCCAACCGATACGACATGGAACACGGGGTGCACCGGAGCATGACCCTGCTCTTCGTCGAGGAGCGGTCCTTGCAAGGGGTTCGCGAGGCCCTTGAGGCCGGACGTTCGGTGGCCTGGTCCACCCGCCATCTGGCCGGCCGGGAAAAGTGGGTCCGCGCCCTCTACGAGGCTTCCGTGGCGGTTGGCGGCATTTATCATCATGATGAAAAAGGCATTGCCTACGCGGAGATCCGGAACAACAGCGATCTATCCTTCGACCTCGCACTGGCCGACAGCGGACTGAAGGGCTGGCCGGAGACAATCACCCTGAATCCGCGAAGCAGCCAGACCCTGGAATTCAGGTCCCGCTCCGGAACCGCCCGATATGTAGTGAAAAATGCCTACATCTCCGGAAGCGAGCACCTGGTCGTGGAAATTTCACCGGAAAAAAACTAGTACCAGCCTTTTGCAGAGGGAAGCAGCAGGCCGGGATCAGCCCCTTCCCGCCCAGGAAAGGTCGGGCCCTTCGGGATAGATCCGGGTGGGATTGATATCATCATGCGTCACGTAGTAATGCCGCTTGATGTGGTCGAAGTTGACGGTTTCCGCGATGCCCGGGAGGAAGTACAGGCGCTGGAGGTAATCCTGCAGGGCCGGGTACTCGGAGATCTTCCGCAGGTTGCACTTGAAGTGACCGTGGTACACGGCATCAAAGCGGATCAGGGTGCAGAAAAGGCGCCAGTCGGTCTCGACAAGATTCTCCCCGAAGAGCCACGGGCCCGATTCGGCCAGGCGCATCTCGAGATTGTCGAGGGTCCCGAACAATTCCCGGAAGGCGGCCGCGTAAGCCTCCTGGGAAGTGGCGAAACCGGCCTTGTAGACGCCGTTGTTGACCGTCTCGTAAATCTTCCGGCTGAGCGCATCCTGCTCCAGGTCCAACTCCGCGGGAAAGAGATCGATGGGATGCTCCGCCAGGGATCGGAAATTGACGGCCAGCATGCGGCAAATGTCGTCCTCGGAATTATTGACGATGCGCTTTTCCCGCTTGTCCCAGAGCACCGGCACCGTGACCCGGCCATCAAAATCAGGATCGGTCCTGCGGTAGGCCTCCGAGAGGAACCGGAATCCCTCCACCTCATCCGGGCCATGGCCCTCCCCTTCCCGGAAGGCCCAGCCCCGCTCATCGCGGATGGGATCGAGGAAGTTGACGCTGACGGCTTTCTCCAAACCCATCAGGCGGAGGACAATCCAGGTCCGGTGGGCCCAGGGACAGGCCTTGCAGACGTAGAGATGATAACGTCCCGGCTCCGGCTCCCCGATGGATTCGCGAAAGGCGTCCTCCTGGCGTTCGAATGAACCATTTTCCGATTGTTCGTCTGGAAATTGCGACATGCGACAGTTTATCCCAGCCGGTAATCCACGCAACCGGGCGGGGGAATTGTCGGTCGCGGGGGAGGAAAGCCGGCCGCCGGTTGATTCCCTTTGAATCCGGGTGTATCCTTTAGAATCTCTCTCCCGTTGAAACCCAACCCGGGCCGGTTATGAAACCTTGCCAACTGCCATACCTGCTCCTGTCCCTGACCGGCGGATTGAGCCTTTCAGCCGATCTCACGGAGGAGGCCCGCTGGCTGGAATCGCACCAGCAATATGACCTTGTCCTGAATCCGGAAACCATCGGGACCATGACGGACCATCCCTTTGTCACCTACATGCAGGACGGGGTGCAGCGCCTGGTCATCAGCGACCGGGACGACGGCCTTTGGCGGGTGGAGCCGGACGGTATCCTGTTCCAGTCGACCGGGCCGGAGCAACCCCTGGGGTCCCTCGAGGGGGACCAGCATACCCTCAGCTTTTTCAATGTGCAGAATGTCCTCATTGAGCGGCTGGACCTCTATGCCCACGAGGTCGAGGAGGCCCTGAAGTTTTCCGCCTGCGCCAACGTGGTGGTCCGGGATTGCCGTCTGGTCGCCGCCTCCGCGAGCGAGGATGCGGCGGACATCGTGCGCGGACAGAACTACATCTTCGACCGGACCTGGTTTGTCGGCCTGGGCGACCGGGAAATGACTATCAAGGGCAGCGCGCGTTACATCGACATCGTGGACTGCCGGTTCGGCCTGCGTACCGCGGAGGATTTCCGGGAAGTCTTCAATTCCGAAATGGTCATGATCGGAGCCGACACCTTCATGGCCGGCGACTTCCTGATGCCTCGGGAGACGGTTCCCAGCTGGATCTATCCCTGCCTGATCTTTTCCTCAGACCGTTCCCTGGGAATCGAGATCGGGGGCTGGAGCGATTACGACATCGGATACCTCAACGAGGACAACGAGATCGAGGAACGCCCGCCCACCTCGGATATCCGGATCCAGTCCACCTTCGCCCATGACATGGACGAATCCTGCGACAAGGAAAGCGACATGGTGGCGGTCCTGCAGTGGCATACCGCCGAGCGGGTGGAAGCCAACACATGGATTTTCCGGCCCACGGAAACCGATATCATCGGGGACATCATCGAGGAGCTTTACTACGAGGAAAGCCGGCCCTCGGCCGAGGAGGAGGCCGCCCTGCGCGAATCCCTGGGCGATGAACTGGACTACTACGGGGTGGAGCTTCCGCGCTACCAGCTGCATCCCGGCGAGTCCGGGAGCAACCGCTTTTTCGGCAGCCTCTACAACGCCGACAACACGCATTACCACTCCCCCTTCAGCGGGTGGATGCAGCCCGTCGAACCCGGTCCCGCCGGGCACGATTTTCCGCAACCAGGGGAATGGATTTTCCACTTCAATGCCGACGCCTTCCTGACCCCGGTCCACGGCGCGATCCTCCCCGTCAGCTACTGGTGGAACGGGACAGAGGCAAGCTGGCAGACCGGACAGTTCCTGTCGACGGAGCCCTAAGCGGCTTCGAAGCGGAGGAATAATAGAGGCCGGTCAGGCCCGCCTAGACCTCCCCGCGCATGTCTTCCAGCTTCAGCCGCAGCTCGGCCATGGCCTCCTTGGTCAGGGGGAACTTGTAGAGGGCGAAGAGGGCCCCGACCAGGAAGATCACCGGGATGGCGGAAAGCATGAAGCGGATGTAGAAGATGGCGTGCGCGCTCTGGTCCCCGCCAAGGTCGGCGTCGAAGCCGGTGGCGGCCAGGATCCAGCCGGAGGCCCCGGCACCGAGGGCGAGGCCGAATTTCAGGATCCAGGACTGGCAGGCCGCGAACGAACCTTCGCGGCGCTTGCCGGTCTCCAGTTCGTCATAATCAATGACGTCGGCCAGGAGGGAATTGAAGAGCATCCAGAATCCGGCCCCGGTGAAGGCGACGAAGCCCGAGGCGAAAATCTGCAGCCAGGGGATATCCGGATTGTAGAACCACCAGTCCCCGATGAAGGCGAAGATGGCCATGATCAGGACCAGACCCATGGCGTGGCGCTTGCCGACCCAACCGGAAATCAGGCCGTAGAAGGGGATGCCGCAAAAGCCGAAGAGCATGCCCGAGATGCCCATCTTGAAGTTCCAGGCCGCGCCCAGGCCGACATCACCACCACAGACATAGTAGATCGTGTTGTAGTAACCGAGGGCACCGACCATGCTGGTTCCCAGACCGTAGGCCAGGACCATGACCAGCAGGTACCGGAACGGCTTGCAGCTGAGCGCCTTGAAGATGGTCTCGATAATCTTGACCCGTTCCTGGTGGCGGGAAATGACGTTCTTGTAGTAGCGCTCGCGCAGGACCAGGAACATGATGATGGCGAAACCGGCCATGATCAGGCCCAGCACCGTGGCGTAGACCTGTGCGCCGAGGAGAATGTTTTCCCCCTTGCCGTGGGCCCAGGCGTCGCTGCTGGTCAGCAGCATCCAGAGCCGGTCCGAAAGGTTCTCGAAATTGGCCCCGTCCCAGACCGCCAAAGTGGTGAACTGGCCGGCGAAGAACATGGCCAGCTCGGGAGCCTTCTGGATGGCGTTGCGGACCCCCATGACCACCGTGCGCTCGTTGTAGCTGGGAGTCATCTCCAGTCCAAGGCTGTTCCACGGCATCATGAAGGCGGAGGTGATGCAGATGTAGAAGGCCGAACTGAAGATCATGTAGAAGAAGTAATGGTGCGGCGACCAGCCGACCCCCACCGCGTAAAGGACCGGCATGCAGACCCCGGCCAGGACCCCGGCGATGAGGATATAGGGGCGACGCCGGCCCCAGCGCGTCCGGGTATTGTCGGAAAGCCAGCCGAAGAGCGGATCGGTGACCGCATCCCAGAGCCGGTTGATCATCAGCACCGTGCTGACCAGCCCGGGATTGAGGTGCAGGAAAATGTTGAAAACCTGGAAGGCCAGCGAGTTGTAGAGCCACTGCCCCCACATATCGAGGAAGGTCCCAAGGCCGTAAGTGACCTTCTGCGGAATGGGAACCCGGTCGGAGGCTTTGCTGACTTGATCAGGGGTAAGATGGGGAGTTTGAGGTTCCATGGGTTGAGGGGTTAAGGATCGGAAGTGATATGGTTGATGAAATGGCTAAAGGTGGCGGAGGCGGAGGTGGGCGGGATCGGTCAGGCATCTCGAGGAGCTGCCGACCTGGACATGGTAGCGGCCGGCATCGACGCGCCATTTTCCGGCCGCCGTATCCCAGACTGCGAAATCACGGGGACAAAGGGCAAACTCGATCTCCTCCGTCTGGCCGGGCTTGAGCTGCACCCTGCGGAATGCCTTCAGCTCCCGCGGAGGACGCGGGAGGGCTGGATTCTCCGCGCCCAGGTAAAGTTGGACGACTTCGGTCCCCGACCGCCGGCCGGTATTGGTTACCCGGGTCCGGACCGTGAGGCTGCTGCCGATGGAAATCTCCGTGGCGGAAAGGATTGGCGGCTGGATGGCAAAGCGGGTGTAGCTCAATCCGTAGCCGAAGGGGAAGAGCGGCTCCACGCCGCGGGCGTCGTGCCAGCGGTATCCGACAAGGACGCCCTCCTTGTATTCCACCCGGTCCGGGCCATAATTGCCAAGCGCGTGGGCGGGCGTGTCCTCCAGCCGGTGGGGAATGCTGAACGGCAGCTTGCCGCCCGGATTGACTTCACCGAACAGGACTTGCGGCAGGGCGTTTCCGCCCTCCATCCCGGAAAACCAATAATGCAGCAGCGTCCGCGCCCTTCCCGACCACGGCATCTCCACCGGCGAACCGCTTTGGACGATGATCACCGTGTCCGGGCGGGCTTCCAGGACGGCGGCGATGGCGGCATCGTGCCCTTTCGGAAGGGCCATTGAGGGCCGGTCCCCGCCCTCGCTCTCGTGGGCGCGGCCGTGGCCGACCATGTTGCCGGTCATGAAGATGACGGTATCCGCGCCCCGGCTGCGATCAACCAGCTCCGCGGGCCGGACGGGATGCATCGAGGGCAGAAGCCAGCCGAAAGCCATGCGCGCCGTGCGCGGCCCGGGAACGTACTCCACGCAAATCCGGTGGCGCCTGCCGGCCTCAAGGTCAGCCGTCACGGTGTTCGTGCGGACTTCGCCCGCCTCCCAGCCATCAAGGATGCAGTCCCCGTCCACCGTCAGGCGGGCGCGGCTGTCATGAGTCAGTGAAAAGCTGTAGGTCCCGCTTTCCGGGGCCGTTATCTCCACCGACCAGCGGACGGAGAAATCCCCCTTGCGGAGGTTCGCAGCCGGGATGAAGTTCTGCCAGCTGATGTCCAGGTGGTGGAAGAATCCGCGGGCAACGGGGTCTCCCTCGAGCTCCTGACCGCTGAAGTATTCCGCCTCCCAGCCCTTCTGGGCCGCTCCGTGTTCGAGGTCGCCGGTGTTGATGGTCTCGATGACAGATTCCTCAAGGCCCTCATGGATCTCGGCAAAGGGACCCGGGACATATTCGATTTCGACCGACTCACCAAGGTAGCTCGTGAGCCCTTCCAGGGGGGTGGTCTCGTAGGGAGGCTTGCCTTCCGCACTCCAGCCGCCGGCGGCATGCCGGGCATTGGCATTGGCACCAATCAGCAGGAGGCGCCGGACACGGTTCCGGTCCAGCGGCAGGACCCCGTCCTCATTGCGGAGCAACACCATCGACTTGGCCGCCACCTCGCGGGCGAAAGCCTGGTGTTCCGGGGTGTTGCGGGCGCCCCCGGCCCGGCTGCGTCCGCCCAGCTTGCCGATCCTGGCCATGACATAGAGAACCCGGCGCGCCTTGTCGTCGATGACGGACTCGGGCACCCGTCCGTCCCGGACGGCTTCAACCAGGGGCTGCTTGAAATAGCGGATGGCCTCGCCGGCATGCATCTCCACGTCGAGGCCGCCCAAGGCTCCCAGCAGGGTGTCGTGCAGGCCTCCCCAGTCGCTGACAACGAAACCCGGAAAGCCCCACTCTCCCTTGAGAAGATCGTTATTGAGGGCGGCATTGTGGCTGCAGTACTCCCCGCGAAACCGGTTGTAACCGTTCATCACGGTCAGGACCCCGGCCTCAATGACGGCCTCCTCGAAGGGAGCCGCATAGAGCTCGCGCAGGACGCGTTCGTCCATGTGGATGTCGACGGAACTGCGCTCCAGCTCCTGCTCGTTACCGGCCCAGTGCTTGACGCAGGCGGCCACATCCATCGACTGCAGCCCCCGCACGTAGGCGGCGGCCATTTTTCCGGCCAGGCAGGGGTCCTCGCCCATGTACTCGTAGTTGCGGCCGTTGAGCGGTGTGCGCTGGAGGTTGACCCCGGGGCCGAGAAGCACGTCCTTGCCCCGGTCGCGGGCCTCGCTCCCGAGGACTTCCCCGAAGCGTCGGGCCAGGTTCACATCCCATGTTGCGGACAGGGCGGACAGGGTCGGCAGGACCGTGCAATGATCGTCGTCCCGGTGGGCGGAATTGAAATTATGGCGGTCCAGCTCGTGGCGCACGGTATGGGGGCCGTCACTGAACCAGAATTCCTCTTCCTGGCCGACCTGCGGATGGGCGGCGATACACATCGTGCCGTTGCCGGCCAGCAAGGTCACTTTCTCCTCCAGGGACAACCGGGCCAGGGCCGCGTTGGCCCGCTCCAGGGCTGCGGCATCGACACCGGCGACGCGAGCCTCCAGATGGAGGTGGATGGATGAGGAGTCTGCCGGTGGGGGAGCCAAGGTGAGTCGTGTCTTGTGCGCCGTCAGGTAAGGCGCCCGGATTAGAGGTTCAATTCAAACTGTTTGGCGCCGTCTGGCAACTGCGCGCTGGGCCCGCCGACGATTTCCACGGTGGCCCCCTTGAGGTTCCCCTCGATATCGAGGACCACCTTGCCGGACTTGCGGGTGGCCGTGACAGTGGCCGATGGCCGGCCCTGCAGGTCGTGCAGCTGGCAGGAGGCGCTTTGTCCATCCTCCAGTTCATATAGACGGAGGGTCAGTTCCTTGCTGTATTCGTAGTCGGGACGGTCATCGCAACCCCCCATCGGCAGGACGGTGCCGGGCCGGACAAACAGGGGCAGCGAAAGGCATTCATAAGTCTCCCGGTACCAGCGGCCTCCTTCCCGGACCTCGCCGGTCAGGAGATGGGTCCAGCGACCGGCCGGCAGATAGTAATCGACCGATCCGTCCTCCGAGAAAACCGGGGCCACCAGCAGCGAACCGCCCAGCAGGTACTGCCGGTCCAGATTGTCGCAGGCCGGATCGCCGGGGAACTCCAGCATCATGGCCCGCATTGTCGGGATCCCTTCCCGATGGGCCGTGACCGCGGCCGCCCACAGGTAGGGCATCAGGCGGCACTTGAGCTTGGTGAAGAGGCGCAGCACGTCGCTGGCTTCCTCATCATAGACCCAGGGCACGCGGTAACTGGTGCTGCCGTGCAAACGGCTGTGGGAGGAGAGCAGGCCGAAGGCCGCCCAGCGCTTGTAGGTGCTGGCCGGGGAGGGTCCCTCGAAGCCGCCGATGTCGTGACTCCAGAAGCCGAAGCCGCACAGGCTGAGGGAGAGGCCGCCGCGGAGGCTCTCGGCCATGGATTCGAAATTGGACCAGCAGTCGCCTCCCCAGTGGGTCGGGAAGCGCTGTCCGGAAGCGTAGGAGGAGCGGGCAAAGAGCACCGCCTCGCCCTCGCCGCGGATTTCGCGGACCAGGTCGAAGACACACTCGTTGTAGAGAATGCTGTAGAAGTTGTGCATCTTCACCGGGTCGGAGCCGTCATGGTAGACCACCCCTTCGGTGGGAATGCGTTCGCCAAAGTCGGTTTTAAGCGCGTCCACGCCCATCTCCAGGAGACCGCGCAGGTGCGAGGCATACCATTCCCTGGCCTCCGGATTGGTGAAGTCCACAATGGCCATGCCCGGCTGCCAGAGGTCCGTCTGCCAGACCCCGCCGTCGGTCCGCTTGATGAAGTAGCCCTTTTCCACCCCCTCGGCGAAGAGCCGCGAGCGCTGCCCGATGTAGGGATTGATCCAGACGCAGATCTTCAGGCCGCGTTCGTGGAACCGCTTGAGCATGGCGCCCGGGTCCGGGAAGACCCGCGGATCCCATTCGAAATTGCACCAGTCGAACTCCCGCATCCAGAAGCAGTCGAAATGGAACACGTGCACCGGCAGGTCCCGCTCCTCCATCCCCTCGATGAACTTCGTGCAGGTCGCCTCGTCGTAGTTGGTGGTGAAGGAGGTCGAGAGCCACAGGCCGAAGGACCAGGCCGGGGGCAGCGCCGGACGTCCGGTCAGCGCCGTCAGGCGGCGCAGCACGTCCTTCGGCGTGGGGCCGGCGATGACAAAATATTCCAGGCTTTCCCCGGGAATGCTGAACTGCACCCGGGATACCTTCTCAGAGGCGATCTCAAAGGAAACCGGACCGGTCTCGTTGACCAGGACCCCGTAGCCCCGGTTGGTCATGTAGAAGGGCACGCTCTTGTAGGCCTGCTCGCAACCCGTCCCCCCGTCCTTGTTGTCGTTCTCGATGACCTGGCCGTTCTTCACGAATGCCGTAAAACGCTCGCCCAGCCCGTAGACGGATTCCCCGACCCTGATGGAAAGCTGCTCATGGACATAGGTGCCCCCGTCCTCGTGCTGGATGTAGCCCATGCCCCGCCAGGCGCTTTTGGTCAGCAGCTCGCCCCCGGACTCGAAGCTCAGCTCCCAGCCGTTCTTCTGCGAGACCCGGGCCGACAACTCCCCGGAGTGGATCCGGGTCGACTCCTCGTCCCGCTCGATGCGGACTCCGGCATCGCCCGTCACCTGCAGGGGAATCTCCGGCCCCGCCTGCGCCCCGCCCGTGAAATGCTCGATCCGGACCCGCATCACCCCCTCCAGCGGGGAACTCAGCGTGATCGTCAGCAGCGGTCCCTGCAGGGTGTCCCCGCGGTGCTTGATCGGCCGCGTCGGCGCGTGGATGACCAGACGGTCCTTTTCCGCGCTGATGTCATAGGCTTCCGCTGGATAATGTGCGGTGATTCCGGGTCGGTGCAACCACTGGCCATCGGTGAATTTCATGGGCGTCTGGTTCTGGGTGGGGTTGGGTCTCGGGAGCCGGGGTCCGGATCCTCTCGACAGGTCCTTCCCCCGTTCAAAATTTAAGGTTAAATCAAAGCTTCGTGATCCCTTTAAAGTCAAACAAAAATCACCGCCACGGGAGGAACAAGTGGGAACATCGGCGAAGCCGGGGTTGCGTTCCGGGAGCCGGTTTGATTAGGAATGGCCCCATGAAGAGGCAACATGCGATCGTGAAACGGGTCTGCACGGCCCTGACGGCACTGGCGGCGGCAATCATCCTGACGGCCGGGGCGCCAGCCTCCGGGCAGGCGGAAGCGGACCCGGTGGAGGCGATCCCCTATGCCTGGAAGAACGTGACCATCACCGGCGGCGGATTTGTCACCGGGATTGTTTTCCATCCCGCCGAGCCCGGCCTGGTCTATGCCCGGACGGACGTCGGGGGGGCCTACCGCTGGGATGGAGCGGGCGGACGCTGGATTCCCCTCAACGACGACCTTTCGGAAGAGGACTGGACGCTGACCGGGATCGAGAGTTTGGCCCTGGACCCCGCGGATCCGGACCGGGTCTACCTGGCGGCGGGCTCCTACACCAACGATTGGTCGGGCAACGGGGCCATCCTGCGCAGCGAGGACCGCGGGGCGACCTGGAAGCGGACGCCGATGCCCTTCAAGTTCGGTGCCAACGAGCCGGGCCGGTCCAACGGGGAGCGTCTGGCGGTGAACCCGGCCCGGCCGGAGGAGCTGTACCTGGGCACCCGGCACGACGGGTTGTGGCGGAGCGTTGACCACGGAGCCAGCTGGAGCCAGGTGGAATCCTTTCCCATCCCGGTGGACACCGGGGGGGTGGGTTTGATCGACATTGAATTCTCCCCGGAGAGCGATGCGGTGTGGGTGGTCGTTTCCAGTCCGGACGGGGCCCTCTGGCGCAGCGACGACAACGGAACCAGCTGGAGCCAGGTCGAGGGCCAGCCCAAGGGACTGGTTCCGCACCAGACGGGCTTCAGCCCGGACGGGAACCTCTATATCACCTACTCCAGCGGAGCGGGGCCGAACGACATCATCTACGGGGCCGTCTGGAAGTACAATCCGTCGACGGAGGCGTGGACCAACATCACCCCGCTGGTTCCGGCCCGCGACGACCGGTTTGGCTACGCCGGCCTGGGGATCGACAAGCTCCGCCCGGGCACCCTTCTGGTGAGCACCATCTGTCGCTGGAAGTACCATGACGAGCTCTTCAGGAGCACCGATGGCGGGGAGTCCTGGACCCGGCTCGGGCCGACCGCCGAGCACGACGAGGGAGAGGTGCAGTTCATCAAGTTCGGCAAGCCGGAGGTGGAACTGGGACACTGGATCGGGGACGTCGGGATCGACCCCTTTGATTCCGACCATGCGCTCTACATCACGGGGATGGGCATCTGGGGAACCGACGACCTGACGGCTGCCGACGAGGAGCGGCCCACCCACTGGACCGTCCGGGCCCGGGGCATCGAGGAGACGGTGATCAACGAGCTGTGCTCCCCGGCCTCGGGCGCGCCGCTGCTCAGCTCCATGTGGGACACCGGCGGCTTTCGTCATGAAAATCTGGATACCAGCCCGCAGGCCGGCTCCTTCCAGCCGCACTTCGGGCATACCACCGGACTGGATTACGCAGAACTGGACCCGCAGATCGTGGTCCGCATCTCCGGGAAAAACGGCGCCTGGTCGGAAGACAACGGCCGCAGCTGGACCGTTTTCGAGGCCCCCGGGAGCTCGACCGGGGAAGGCAAGGTGGCGGTATCCTCCAGCGGCGCCACCTGGATCTGGACCCCGCGGGAATCCGGATCGATCGTGACCCGGGACCGCGGCCGGACCTGGGAAACCTGCGCGGGGCTTCCGGAAAGGGTGCTGGTCCGCTCCGACCGTTACCTGCCGGACCGCTTCTACGCCCTGGATCCGGATAGCGGGACAGTTTACCGCAGCACGGACGACGGGAAGCAGTTTGAAGTTGTCGGCGAAACCCTGCCCGGCAAAGGGGACCTGCGCGCGGTGCAGGGGCAACCCGGCCACCTGTGGCGGATCTGCCCCTCGGGACTGCTGCGCTCCACCGACGGGGGCGGCACGTGGACCGCCATCGCCCCGGGCGAAGTGACCGGTACCCGCATCGCCTTCGGCAAGCCGCTCCGGGCCTTCCACTACCCCACCCTCTACCTCGGAGGCGAGGTGGCGGGCCAGTACGGCGTCTTCCGCAGTATCGACCAGGGCACTACATGGGTCCGCATCAACAGCGACGCCCTGCAGTTCCACCTCCTCAAGGCCATCGCCGCGGACCAGAATGTATTCGGCCGGGTCTACGTGGGCACGGGAGGCCGCGGCATCTTCTACGGGGACCCGGAGGCGGAATAGCTTTCCGGTCTATCCATCACCCCGTGAGCGGAAAGAGCAGGCGGCGCGCCGACTGCACCAGGCATGCCGGCGCACCGTGCCATATGGTGTCGAACAAAGGCTTGGGCAATCGAACGGTCAGGCCCCCGCGTCATCCGGCCGGACCGGTACCATTGGGCAGGTCAAAGAGGATCTTCCACGACCCGTCCCCCCCGCGTTCCCATATGTGGACGCCCTTGCCAGTGAAGGTTACCGGAGGGGCGGCATTCGGGGGCTGAAAGGTCCAGCGGAAGAGGTTGATGACCAGGACGTGACGACCGTTTCCCTCGACATGGACCGGCTGCCTTTCCACCCGGACGGCGATTTCCTGGGGCAGTTGGGCCTTGAGGTGGGCCAGAATGGTCTCCCGACCGTGCAAGGGGAGCCTTTCCGGAAGGACCAGGGTGGCCCCATCCGCGTAATAGCTGGCTGCGGTGGCGAAGTCGCGTTCGGGAAAGGCCCGATGAAAGAGTTCCTCCGCTTCCAGCACCTCACCGAAGTCTCCCTGGGTCGAGTAGGAAGCCTCCTTGCCGGTTGTCTCGAATCCTTCAGCTTGGCCCGGGGAATTCAATTTCCCCGTGTCGGCCAGCTTGTTCCAGGAGAGCAGCTTGACCCTCAGGGATCCGTCAGCCTGCTCTTCCCACAAGGTGATGAATTGTCGTGGATCCGTCATGACCGGAGCGGAGGGACTGAGCCGGAAGTTGAATCCGGACAGGCCGGTCTCGACGATCCAGTCCCCGATCCGGTAGAAGCCGCGATCGGCCAGTTGCATCGGCTCGTAGATCGAACTGCGCGACTGGAGATACATTTCCGTCACCCCTTCCCGGCCCGAGATGAGCGGCGATCCCTCGGCCAGGACAAAGGGCTTGTCGTCGAAGTAATTCACAAAACCATCGAGGTCACGCTGGTTGAAGGTATCCATGATGCCGGAAACGGTGGCATCGATGCGCTCCTTCAGCGGAGCCGGGTCGATTTCCCGGAATTCGCTGGATGGAGCGGTGGTCTTGGCGACCACCGCGATGGCGGGCATCATCGGGACCAGTACCAGGCCGATGAGCAGTATGGACAGGGTGCCCCGGTATCCGAGATTGACGCGGCGGGGACGGGATTGATGCAGGATCATTTCTATCCGGTGTTTGAGTTGTGTTTTTGTTTCGACGACACCGATGGCAAAATGCTGACGAGGGGAGAGGCTCTGGGCAGCCGCTTCAACCAGGGACATGCTGTAGGCCTGTCGCCCCACCCGTGGATTGGACAAGACGGCCTGGTCCACGGCCTCTTCGCGGAGAGCAGTCAAGCGGGCGTTGACCCACCAGACAGCGGGATGATGGAAAAAGAGAACCCGGGCCACTTCCTGGACCAGGGCCACCCACAAGTCTCCCCGTTTCACATGGAAGGCCTCATGGAGCAATACCGCGTACAGCTTCTCCTCACAATACTGACGGGCCAGGGATTCCGGCAGGTAAATGACGGGCCGGAAAATGCCGGCGACCATGGGACCTTGCTTGTTCCGGGTCAACCGCAGGTCTACCGGCGATCCCAGGCCTGCGTCCCGGCAGGCTCCTGCATGGATTGCCCGCAGGCGGGAATCAGCAGGCCTCGACAGCTCCAGGGAATTGACCAGCCGCCGATGGCGGAGGATGGTCAGGATTCCAAGGACCGTCGCCCCGGTTATCCAGCATCCGACCAGGACCGACTGCCAACTGACGACCGGGGTAATTCCACTTTCTCCGGAATCTGCCCCTGCGGCGGCGGTACCCGCTAAAGCATCATCGCCGGTGTTCCAATGCTCCCCGTTCGTCTGCCCGGTCAGGGAGATATTCTGAGACACCGCCGGGGGCTGGTCAGCGGCGGTCTCCGCAGGCCACCAGTAAACCGGGCTGGTCGGGAGGGAAAGACCCGGCGGGAGGAATAATTTGACCAGGAAAATCAACCACAGGGCACTCCGCCAGCGCGGGCCCACGCGCTTGCCGAGGGTGGCATCAATCAGGAGCAGGATGATCACCAGGATCACCAACTGCAGAAAGTGCGACCAGCCCAGGGAGACAACTCGCTCCGACCAGTCATTGAATGTCGTGAAGAGGATTACTTTCATCGAGCCGGTTTGGTTTTGGGGTGTACAGGCATGGCAGTGTCCCTAGGGATTGTCCGCTGCCGTTCGCTCAATCAGCTGCCGGAGTGCTTCAAGGTCCTCCGGGGTTAATTTCTCATTCGCGACCAGGTGGTTCACCATCGGGGCCACCGCACCGTCAAAGGCCCGGTGCAACAGCCGCCGGACTTCCGTGCCCGCCACCTCGGAACGGCTTATCCGGGCCGAAAAGACCTGCAGGTTGCGAATCCGCTGCAACCTCAGGATTCCCTTCCGGACCATCCGGTCCATCGTCGTCTTGACCGTGCTGTAGGCCCAGCCGCGCCGCTCCGCCAGCGCCTCCCGGACGTCCCCCGCGGTACAGGATCCGCGGTCCCAGATGATCCCCATGACTTCCCATTCGGCATCCGTCAGCTCGCGCTCAATCGCCTTCCCTCGCTTCGCTTCTTCCTTCATGTTCTATGGATGTCGTTATAATTCGACAAATGTCGTTCGTCAAGGGACGGAAGGAGCCGGCAAAATATTGAAGCTGACCTGATAGACACTATCAGGCGACTGAGCTGGCAGTATGCGGGGAGAAGCCAGCCTAAAGCTCGCTCACGTCAAAGATGCTCAGGTAGGAGGGGCCGGAGTCATCGAGGGGACGAAGGGTGGGCAGGATCGGGTTCCCGTCGCTGGTCTCGTAAAGGATCGAGTCGAAGGAACTGTCGCCGTAGACACTGAGCAGGCCGGTGGCCCCGTCGGAGACGAGTGCGTTGTAGGCATAACCGATGACCGGCTGTCCTTTCCACTCGACGCTGACGGTGCGGCCCTTGAGGGTCAGCCTGAAGTCCTCCACACCGCCCTGGCTGATGGAATCGTCCTGGAAGGTGGCATCCGTATACCAACCCCTGGAGGTCCGGTGCCCGAGGGTGATCTCGCCCGAACCGGCGGAAACGCTGACGTACTTGTAGTCAGTCGGGCCGTAATAGTCGAAGACGTAACCCGCTTCACCGGTAGTCTCGAACGTACCGGTCAGGCGGATGACGGAATCGGCCTCGACCTGCGGGCTGAGGAGAGTGACGGCCACATCGGGATCGGCGGATCCCAGGTAAGCGGCCCCGTTGAGGGCCCAGGCGCCGGATTCGGGGGCCAGGAGAAGATTCGTTTCCGCGTCGGAGAAGTCTTCCAGATTCGTGAAGGTAACTTCCGGGGCCAGCTTCTGGACCATCAGGTTGTCGATGGAAGCGAAGGCATTGTTGGCGCCGAGACCGACCAGCCCGTCGTTGAAGCCGTGCAGAATGCCGTACTCATCAACCCGGGGGGCATAAACGTGGTCGAGGACAGTCTGGTTGTTGACGATCAGGGTGACCGTGGTCCCGTTGAGGGAGAGGAAAACATTGTAGGCGGTATCGGCCTTGAGGGAACCCTTGTAGACTCCCTGCACATCGACATGCCATCCGTCGACATCACGATGGCCGATTTCCAGCTTGTTGGTGGAAACGTTGATTCCGGCAAACTTGAAATCCAGTTCGTTCTGGTAATCAAAGACGATATAGGCATTGGACTTGAAGCCGGCCACCGGCTTTTCCGGACGGATGGTGGCGTTCATCTCGAAGTAGGCCGGGATATAGTCATCGACATGATAGACGCTGAGGGCGTCCCCACCCTTGATCAGCGGCGCGACGAGGTATTTGCCGGCATTGGCCGTCCAGACGCCGCTGTCGATGAAGAAACCGTTGGTGTCGCCACTGTTGAAGCTGGCCGCCTGGATGACATCGCGCTTGCCTCCGGGGACGTTGCCGGGTTGCGGATCATCCGGGGCACCGGTCTGGTCCTGCCACCAGGGATCCTGCTGCCGGACCAGGCCCAGTTCGCCTTCCGGCTCGCCGTTGCGGTCCGCATCGGCACCGGTCTTGGTGACGCGCGTGGGATCGGCCCCGTCGCTCTCGGAGAGATCGTAAAGGAAGTCGGCCAACTGCGGCTGCAGGGAGCGGCTGACGGTACCCAGTCCGAAGGGCGCGAAGGGAACCAGGTAGCTGTTGAACTCGCCGGCCCAGTCAACCAGGCGGTCCCCACCGGTGTTGGCGATCAGGATGTCGCGACCGGCCCCGCCAAAGGCGATGTCCTCGTAATTGGAGCCTGTATCCGGCTCGTCGTTTTCACCGCCGTTGGTGCCGAGGACGTCATCCGCATTCATCAGGTCGTCGCCCCAGCCCCCGTAGAGGTGGTCCCGGCCCTCGCCGCCGACGATCCAGTCGTTGCCGAGATCGCCGAAGAGGACGTCGTTTCCGTCACCGTCGAAATCATCAAAGTTGAGAATGAATTCCGCTCCTGAATCGGTGAAGATTCCGTTTTCATCCACATAGACCTTGCGCAGCGGATTGTACTCGTCGTAGGCGGCGAACTCGCCGGCGCGCGGATTGTTGTAGCTGAGAATGTCGCCGGGATTGACCGGAGTGACGAGGTCCCCGTTGAGGGCCACGGTGTAGTAAATTGCCAGGGCCTCGGTGCCGGAGATGGCATCATCGCCCGGCCCGCCGTGGATGGCGTCGTTGCCCAGGCCACCGAAGAGAATGTCGTCCGAGGCGACCGTGCCGCCGCCGGTGAAGTCGATGTCGCTGGCGGCCAGGTTGAAGGGCTCCAGGATGGCGGTCTTCTTCAAGGCGCCGCTGACGTTGATGATGGCCTCCATGACGTTGCCCGGCGTGTCGATGGTGGTGTTCAGAGCATCGCCGAGGGAATCGATACCATAGAGCGGCTCGGCGGTGCCGTTGCGGC
>CAJXMX010000003.1 GCA_913056355.1 uncultured Opitutales bacterium | reverse complement strand
TGTCGGCGGCGTCGCCACGACACATATGGATGACCGGCAGCGCACGGCGATGCGACGGGGCCACATCGGCTTCGTCTACCAGGCCTTCAATCTCGTGCCGACCTTGCCGGTGGCGGACAACCTGAGGCTCGTGCTCGAACTCAACGGCGTCGATACGAAACGTGCCGACGCACGCATCGAATCGCTGCTCGACGCCGTCGGCCTCGCCGGGCGCGCTACGAGCTATCCCGACGTGCTCTCGGGCGGCGAACAGCAGCGGATCGCAATCGCCCGCGCCCTTTGCCACGAACCGGACGTGCTGCTAGCCGACGAGCCGACGGGCAACCTCGACTCCCGCACCGGACAGGAAATCATGGCCCTTTTCGAGGACCTCTACGAACAGGGGCAGACGCTCCTGGTGGTCACCCACGAGGACGATATCGCCAATCATGCCCGGCGCAGCGTGCGGCTGCGGGACGGCCTGATCGAATCCGACACCGCAATTCCCCAACCGGCCCTGGCCCGACCGAGATGAGCCTTGCCCAGCGAGTCAGTGAATGGACCGAAGCGTTCCGGATCGCCCTGGAACAGCTGCGCAGCCACAAGGTGCGCTCCCTCCTGACCGCCCTCGGGGTCATTATCGGCATCGTCGCGGTGACCCTGATGGGGACCGCCATCAAGGGCATCGACAAGGGATTCACCAACAGCCTGGACATGCTGGGCCAGGACATCATGTACATCGAGAAGTGGCCCTGGAAAGATGTCGGGGACGAGTGGTACAAGTACCGTAACCGGAAGGATATCGACCTCGACGGTTCGACACAGATCAACGACTGGATCAACCGCAATCCCGACAGCCTCCTGCGCCTGGCCGTCCCTTCAAAGGGCTACGGAGCCAACATTATCCGCGGCGACCGCAGCGCTCCGGGAATCTACATCAACGGGACCAGCGCGGACTTCACCCTGATGAATACCGCCGACCTGCTCTACGGCCGCTTCTTCACCCATTCCGAGGACATCAGCCGGCAGAATGTAGCCATTATCGGATACGACGTTGCGGAGACACTGTTCCCGGAAGGCAAGGAGCAGGCCGTAGGCGAGGACATCCGCATCCGCGGCCTGAAGTTCCATGTGGTCGGAGTCCTGGAGCGGCAGGGAAGCTTCCTTGGCCTGCAGAGTTTCGACAAGCAGGTCATCATGCCCCTGTCGGCGCTGCTGAAGATCACCCGCTGGGACCGGGGCAACAGCATCCGGGTCCAGGTACGCGAAGGGGCCGATTCCACACTCGCCATGGACGAGTTGACCGGGCTCTACCGGCGTATCCGGGGCCTCCTTCCGGAAGAGGAGAATGACTTTGAGATCAACCGTTCAGCAGCCCTCGAGGAACAACTGGGTCCGGTCAAGTCGGGCCTGGCCCTGGCGGGATTCTTCGTCACCGGACTGGCCCTTTTTGTCGGGGCCATCGGCATCATGAACATCACCTTTGTCAGTGTGAAGGAACGCACGCGGGAGATCGGAACCCGGCGGGCCATCGGGGCTCGGCGGCAGGCCATTCTCCTGCAGTTCCTCATCGAGGCGGTTTCCATCTGCCTCCTGGGCGGGGTCATCGGCCTGGGCATCGCCTATGGGATGAAAGCCGTCGTCTCCCATGCCTTCCCGAGCTTTCCCTTCACCTTCTCCACCGACCTGGTCATCCTGGCCTGCCTCCTGTCCATCCTGACCGGTGTCCTTTCCGGACTGGCCCCGGCCTGGCAGGCCGCCCGCCTGGATCCGGCCAACGCCCTGCGACACGAATGAAACTGCAGTACGTCGATCTTTTCAACCTGTCGGCCCGGGCGCTGGGTGCCAACAAGCTGCGCTCCGGCCTGACCATCCTCGGGATCACCATCGGGGTCTTCTCGGTGGTCGGGGTGATGACGGCGCTCTCCGCCATCCGGCAGAGCATCGACGAGGGATTGAGCGTCTTCGCGGCCAATGTCTTTGAAATCTCGAAGTATCCGGCCATCCAGTTCGAGGGGGGCCGGCGCCGCTGGCACAACCGCCCCAACATTTCCCCGGACCAGGCCATGGATTTTGCCGAGCGGATGAACGAGGAGGGCCTGGTGGTGACCGTCTCCGCGACGGATGGAGGCGAGCGGGTCCGTTTCGAGGACCAAAGCACGGCCCCGAATGTGCGGGTTGTGGGCACCAATGAGAATTTCCTCCTGACCAACAAGTTCGATATCGCCTACGGACGGAACCTGACCCACTCGGACCTGGAGTTCAACCGGCCGGTCATTGTCCTGGGGGACGAGGTGGTGCAGAAGATTTTCCTGAACCAGGATCCGATCGGAAAATCGGTGGTGGCCGACGATCAGCGCTACACCGTGGTCGGGGTTCTGGAAAAGCGGGGCGACCTCTTCGGGCAAAGCATGGACAACCTGGTCCTGATTCCGGTGACCCGCTTTGTGGCCAACAACTGGGGCCGCTGGCGGTCCATGGACATCTCGGTCCTGGCCAACTCGGCGATTGAGATGCCCTTTGCCCAGGATACCGCGATCGGGCACTTCCGCCAGGTCCGGGGACTGCAGCCGGAAGAAGAGAACAACTTTGAGATCTACTCCAACGATTCCCTGCAGGAAGCCTTTGCCAAGATTGCCCGCATTATCGGGACAGGCGGCCTCCTGATCAGCGCCATCGCCCTGGGATGCGCGGGGGTCGGGATCATGAACATCATGCTGGTCAGCGTGACCGAGCGGACCCGGGAAATCGGGTTGCGGAAATCGATCGGGGCCCGGAAGAAGGATATCCTCCTGCAATTCCTGCTGGAGGCCATTGCGCTTTCCCTGCTGGGCGGTCTGGGGGGCATCGTCCTTGGCTGGGTAGCCGGGAACTACGTTGCCGCCCTGATGAACGTCCCGATGATCATTCCCTGGTTCTGGATCGCGGTGGCCATCGGGATCTGCTCGGCGATCGGGATCTTCTTCGGATTCTATCCGGCATGGCGGGCAGCCCGGCTGCGTCCGGTCGAGGCTTTGCGGTACGAGTAGACGGGCTCAGGCCAGCCCGTGGATTTGTAGCAGTTCCATGAATACGGGACCCACCTCGCTGTGGATTTCCCGGTTGGCGTAGCCGACCCAGCCCATCGGGGTCAGGGTGTCCATGGGACCATCCAGGGGTTTTCCGTCGAGGCCGGTCAGGATCAGGCCGCACTCCTCGCCGATCAGGTGGGCCGCGAGGTCGTAGGGATGGCAGGTCAGGGTTGGGCGCACACTCCCGTGGAGCTGCTGGAAGACCGCCGGGCGGATGTCGGCGATGAAGCGGTCCTTGCCGGTCAGCAGTTCATACAGCTGCCCGCCGGAGGCAATGTACTGGTCCTCGAAAGTCAGCACCTCCCCGTCCGGGGCATCCGGAAATAGGCGGGCGATCAATTCCTCCTCGATGCGGGCCATCAGTTCCTTGCCGGATGGGAAAAAGCGGCTGATCTGGGCAAAGCCGCCCCGGATGGTGGTGTGCCGGGAGGGCTGCGGACGGAAGGGCTCGCGGGAATTGTCCAGGAGGTTGCGGCGGTAGGCCTGCGCCCCGCCCCCACGGACGGCGGAGAGGACATCGCTGACATGCATGCGGCTGGTGCTGATCTCCACCATGACGGAGACCTCAATGTCGCGCAGCCGGGTTCCGATTCCCCGGTTCGGAGCCGCCCCGGCCAGGAAGAAGGCCGAGCGCTTGTCGTACATCAGGCCGCGGGTCCCGTCGATCGGATCGAGCAGCACCCGCCATTGAGCCTGTTCCGGGGACGAGCCCCGGGGGTAAACCGTCTCGCCGGTCTTCCCGATTCCCTCAGCCACCAGGACGATGCCCCCGAAGCGGGCGGCATTCTCCTCCAGCATCCGGACGATCACTTCCTCGGCCTCGACATCGATGGCGTAGATCACGTCCGAGTCATGATGGAACCGGATCCGGGTGCGCTGCTCGACATCCTCCCGCCGCAGCATGGCCTGGGCAACATCGCACACCGCCTCGCCCACGGAGATGAGAAAGTCCCGCATGGGGTCCAACTGGGATTCGGCGTCCATTCCAGAATGGCAACAGGAGGCATCTCCGGACGTCGACATGAAAATGAACAATTTGTCATTAAACTGACATGAAGGGTTCATCAGGAACGGTCATACTCCCTCCCGTACAATCCCAATGAAGGGATGCAAGAAAACAGAGTAACTATGAAAAACCAACTGTATGTGATCGCCCTGCTGGGATTGGGAAGCCTGACGGTCGGGGCTGCCGAGAATGAATGTCAACGGGGGGACCGCCCGCCCCCGCCTCCCCCTCCGGAAGAAATGGCGGCCCAACTGGTGGCCGACTTTGACGCCGACCTGGACGGCGCCCTGAAGGCCGAGGAACTAGCCACGGCCATGGCCTTCCTGTATGATAACCGTCCGCCTCGTCCCGGGGATGAGGAAATGGAAGAACCGCCCGAGCCGGACCACGGGCAGGTGGCTCTGGATATGATTTCAACCGCGGATCTGGACGGGGATGGGGAACTCAATGAAGCCGAGCTTGAGGAGGCTCTGGTGATCTTCATGAGGCCCCACCCGCCCCGTCACCATAGATCCTAATGTAGTGAAAAGCCGGTATCTGCCGTGAAAAGCAATGCCACGTTCCCAGAGGAGTTAGTGATGCCGCGTCCATGCACCCCACAAATTGGCCACCTTGTTGGTCTCTGTCTGGAGCGAGGGGAACAGCGTGGACGCTGGTTGGAGTATCTGGAGGTCTAGAGGGGAACTGGCAAGGGGTTGTTTGAAACGGTAGATCCGGCAAGTCCTGAATACGGCCGGCAGGCTCCGCGAGAGGCCTGCCGGCTTTTTCTGTCTTCAGGCCGGCACGATTGCGGGATTGCCAGGCGGCGGCAAAGAGTTTGTAAACCGTTTAGCCCCCGACCATTTCCCGGCCATGCAGCGAATCCTGAGCATCATCACCAACCTGTTTCCCGTGTGGGTGCTCCTGTGCTGCCTGGCGGCGCTGTTTCAACCGGAGTTGTTTACCTGGTTCGACCGGCCTTTCATTGTCTGGGGACTGGGCATCATCATGCTGGGAATGGGCATCACCCTGAGCCTGGACGACTTCAAGCGGGTCCTGACCATGCCCCGATCGGTGGGGACCGGCCTGCTGGCCCAGTTCCTCCTGATGCCGGCCTGTGCCTGGAGCATCGCCCACCTGCTGGACCTGCCGGTGGCCTACAAGGTGGGCCTGATCCTGGTCGCCTGCTGCCCGGGAGGAACGGCCTCCAATGTCGTGGCCTACCTGGCCCGGGCCAACGTGGCCCTCTCGGTGCTGATGACCATGTGCTCCACGGCAGTGGCCATTGTCCTGACTCCCCTGCTGACCTCCTGGCTGGCCGGGCAGTACGTGCCGGTCAACGGCTGGCAGCTCTTCGCCAGCATGGTCAAGATCGTCCTCCTTCCGCTGGTGCTCGGGATCAGCCTGCACCACCTCTTTCCCAAGGCGGTCAAGGTGGTCCTTCCGGTCGGGCCGCTGGTGGCCGTCTTCGTCATCGCCCTGATCTGCGCCAGCATCATCGGGGCCAACGCCGAAGACGTGCGGGAATCCGGACTCAAGCTGCTCGGGGCGGTGGTCTTGCTGCACAGCGCGGCCTTCGCCAGCGGCTACGGTTTCGCCCGGATGCTCGGGTATGGCCCCATCATCTGCCGGACGGTTTCCATCGAGGTGGGCATGCAGAATTCCGGGCTGGCCACGGTTCTGGCCCGCTCGCATTTCGCCAATCCGCTGACGGCCATTCCCTGCGCGATCTCCGCGGTTATCCATTCCGTCATCGGCAGCATCCTGGCCGGATACTGGCGGCTGCGGATGCCCCGGAAGGCCGATCCCAGGCGCTCAGATGTCGATGGTGCCCTTTAGGTAGGGAACACAACGCCCGCTGATCAGGACTCGGTCGCCGCGCAGTTCGCAGACCAGGGAGCCGCCCCGGCGGGACAGTTGCCGGGCCTGGAGACGGTTGCGGCCGAGGCGGGCGGCCCAGAACGGGGTCAGCATGCAATGGGCGGAACCGGTCACGGGATCCTCGTTGACGCCCACCCGCGGGGCAAAGAAGCGGCTCACGAAGTCGGCTTCCTTCCCGGGAGCGGTGACGATCAGGCCGCGCAGGTCGATACGGCCCAATGCGTTGAAATCCGGCTCGAGGGAAAGGATTTCCTCCTCGGTGTCGAACACCGCCATGTAGTCCATGGCCCGATACAATTCCGCTGGCCTGCGGCCCAGGGCAGCCACCAGCGAATCCGGCAACAGGCATGGCGACACCTGAAGGGCTGGAAAGTCCAGGGTCAGCAGGCCGTCGTCACGCGACACCTTCAGTTTCCCGCTGCGGGACTGGAGGAACAGCTCGCTGCCATCGACCAGGCCGAGGTCAAAGAGCACCCAGGCGGTGGCCAGCGTGGCGTGGCCGCAGAGGTCGACCTCGCTCCCGGGGGTGAACCAGCGAATCCGCCAGCCGCTCGCCTCCCGAACGACGAAGGCCGTTTCCGAGAGATTGTTTTCCAGGGCGATGGACTGCATGACCGCCTCGGGCAGCCATTCCTCAAGCGGGCATACGGCGGCCGGGTTGCCGGTGAAGAGCTTCTCCGCAAAGGCATCGACCTGGTACAATTGCAGCCTCATGGGAAACGAACCCGATTCCTGACCGGCAGGCTATTCATTGTTCGACTGGTAAATCGAGAGTTCGTGCTCGCGTCGCGAAAGGTCATAATCAGGAGTCGGCACCACGGTCTCGATCCGGGCCAGGTAATCCTCCGGGAGGCCGGCTTCCCGGGCCCCGTGGAGGACGTGTTCATGGTACCAGTCCATGGGTTGCAGGGCCGGATTGATCCGGGTTGCGAAATAGGATAAGGCCCGGACCTGCTCGCCTGATTCCAGAAGAACACTTACTTCCTCCCGGTCGTAACCGAGGCCCTGCCCCTCGAAACGGTCCAGGGCGGGGAGGTCGTCCGTCCGGATCCGGTACAGGACCCCGAAGACCCGGTCCTCCTCAAGACCCGTCCGGTAGGCGTCGCACTTGCCCGACCCGTCGATCAGGCTGATCTTGTGAAAGCGCAGTTCGTGGTACGGGAGAGTGGCGATTCCCTGGAAACTTGCTCTGGGGATGCGGGCCAGCATCCGCCGTTGGCCCATATTGGAACCATAGGCGAAGTAGAGGAGGCCATTCCCGTTTCCAGTCGCTTCTGATGCCGATTCCATGGGTCTATCCGGTATTAACTGAGTGTTGCACGATGTACTTCGCCTGCCGGGCGTGAACCTGAAGGTGAAATCCAAACATACAGTTCCAGGCATGGGCGTCAAATGTCCCGAAGACCGGATGTTCCCGGGTTTTTGTGCCGCGCAATTGTCCCAACGAGGCAACCATTTTCAGGTGACTCCGTACCGAATCGCGGAAAGCCTCCACCTGTTCCGGCCCGGGATTGGCCGAGGGCATGACGCCCGTTTTGGGATCGATGTCTCCGGGCTGGACGGGATCCCAACCCCTGGCCAGGCGCTCCACCACCCGGCTGATGGCGTGGTTGACGATGGTGTTGTGCTCAAGAAGCATGAAGAAGGACCAGTCCCGCATGTCCTCGTCCACCCCCTGCATGGCCGGCACCCGGACCGGGCGGGATCCGCCGGAGGCATCCAGCTTTCCGGCCAGACCAAGGTAGTAGCGCAGCCAGCGCTCGGCCTGCCGGTCCGCCGTTTGCCGGCTGGTGAACCGGAACTTGGTTCGCACGAGTGCCTTGATGAGAGGATTTACTGGCATGGGAGAGGGAGCCCTTGCGGGCCAAAGAAGACGTGTAATGAAAATCCAGCTACCGATCCAACCATTCCCGGGGGACATGGACGACACAAATATTCATGCTGCGGTCGTCCTCGGAAAGCATGGCCGACTGGAACTGGATCCGGGTCCCGTCCTCGCTGAAGGTGGGATGGACATGGTCCCGCGCGGTCGGTTTGTGCCCGGTGGTCAGCATCATCTTTTCGCCGGTTCGCCGGTCGATCAGGTACAGGCTGCGGGAAAAGTCGTCCCCGCAGGCAAATCGCCCGTCCGAGGAGGCGTGAACGTGCCAGAAGCCACTGCCCTCGTCGGTTTGTCCCTCGATTTTCATGAGGCCGGTCTCGGTATTGATGATGGCCAGCCCGGTGGGCTTGTCGCGGGAGCCGCACTCACCCCATTCATCGACTTGTCCCGGACGGCGGTGGCCGAGGATGGCGAAGGTCACCTCGTTGGGCCCGGTGACGGCCTCGTGGGTCACCCATTCGAAGGAGGATTCCTTGTAGAGGGGACGCAGGCCGGTGCCGTCTCCGTTGACTATCCACGTACGCTGGGGCGACTTGCCGCCGGTTTCCCAGCAAAAGACGACCTGGCCGGGCACATAGCGGCTGGACTGGACGTGCCCGACCTGGAAACCGACCACCGTGACCAGGCTGACTTCGCCGGACTCCAGGTCCATCCTGGCGATTCCGCCGGGTCCGGCTCCCATGTTCCGGGGCCCGTAATCCTCGACCACCTCGACGTCCCCGGGCAGGTGCCGGGCCGCATATTCGCTTCCCAGGCGGAAGTACACCAGGTCTTCATTGGCATCAAGATCCATGTCGCCCCGGGCTCCCATCCCGGCGGGGACCGCACCGCAAACAGTCTCGTAGTGGGACTTGTCCTGAAGCGTTCCGGCGGCGCTGTCGGCGAAGAGCTTTGCCAGGTCGATGGCAACCACCTCCATGTCGCCATACGGCACATCCCGGCCGGCCCCGATTTCCCGGTTGGGATCCCGCATGATGTAGAGCTTCATTGACTTCTGGGCGATACACAGCTGCCCGGTGTAGCCGCCCTCCGTTACCTGGACAATGTCGCCGGACTCCTCATTGACCGCCATGGCCTCGCCGGGAACGCGGTTGGAACGGAAAATGACCCACTTTCCGTCGGCGGTCCACTGGGCATGGGTCGGATAGATCTTGGAATCACCGGCCGGCTTGCTGGTCAGGAAGACCAGGTCCACCCCGGTGACCGGATCCGTGACCACTTTCCGCTCGGAGGGGAAGCGGGTCCCGATCCGGGCCGTAAGGGAGGTGGCGAAAACAAGGGTCAGGAGAATCGTGAAGAGGGTTTTCATGAGATCAAAATAGCGTTTACCCGTACCACGTCAAAGGTCCACCGCCGGTAATTCTATCAGACGGTCCGGGGGATGTTGGAAAGATACGTCCCCGATCAGACCGTGCGGGGGATCTGGGAGCTGTGGTGGTGCAGGATCGGGTCGGGCCGGCTGAGGTCCACCGTGTAGGTGAACCGTGCTTCAAAGCTGAGCATTTCCTCATCCTCCTCGAAGCGCCAGAGGTAGATCCCGCTCAGGCCATGGATGGAATCCGAGAACTGCTGCATGACGAGGGTCCGCTGGTGCAGTTCGACGGACAGCTTCAGCTTGCTGCTGACCCGCTCAAAATAAGCCCGCCGCTCGGCGGGCCGGGTCAGGCGTCTGCTGGAGAAGGTGGGCAGGAGCACGGCATCCTCCTTGTAGAGGGAGGTGACGCCGTCGACATCGCCGGAATTAATGCCGTCCAGCCATTGCTGCAGGACTTGCCGGAGTGCGTCGTATTTTGGGGAATCGGTCATGGGGCTGGGAACAGGTGAAAGAATCCCTTGTCCGGCGTCAGGACAGGCGCCGGGCCCGGGGCTCGAGGTTGGTGAGTGAGGCGATGCGGACCGGGTCGCCGGTTTCGATGCTGTTGCGGGCGGCCACGCCGATGAGGATGGACATGGCCCCGTCGCGGATGCCGGCCGCCCGGTCGAAGGGATCCTTCTGGTCCGGGTGCCGGAAGATCTGGTCGTGCAGGCGCTGGTCTCCTCCCCCGTGGCCGGCCCGCTCGTAGCTGACCGGAAGGGCCTCGAAGTCATTCCACAGCTTGTGGACGACGATGTGCTTTGTATCGAATTCCTCAGTACCGGACTGGTCCATCTCGGCGGCGTGCAGTTCCGCCTGGTCGACCTCCATTTCCTGGAAGTAGGGAATGTCCTGCCAGGCCTCGATGCGGCCATCGGTCCCGTTGAAGGCGATGCGCCAACCCTCGAATGGGGAATAGGTGGTCAGGGAATAATTCACCACGACGTTGTTGGCGTACCTGATCTGGGCCGACATCTTGTCGTAAATGTTGATCTCCCGGCGAAAGAGGCAGTTGTCCCGGATGTAGCCGTCGTGGTGCTCATTCTTGACATAGAGGTCCATGAGGCGCTGGTCCCGGGTGATGTCCCAATAGAACTTGCAGTCGCCCTGGTGGGGGCAGGAGCGACAGTTGTCCCCGCGGAATGGATTGTTCTCCCCGTAGAGCTCGAGGTCCCCATAGGCGTACACTTCCGCGGGGTCGGAATCGAGCCACCAGTTGACCAGGTCGAAGTGGTGGGTGGCCTTGTGGATCCAGAGGGTTCCGCCGGCTTGGCGCAGCCCATGCCAGCGGCGGAAGTAGGAGGCGCCGTGGTAGGTGTTGAGGTACCAGTTGAAGTCGACCGAGGTGATTTTCCCGATGGTCTCCTCCATCAACAACTCCTTGATCCTGGTCATGTAGGGGCTCCAGCGGTAGTTGAAGCCGACAATCAGGTTGGCCCGGGAGCGGCGCTCGGCGTCGATGATCTGCTGGCACTTCTCCTCGTCGATGGTCAGGGGCTTCTCGGTCAGGACATCGATGTTCCGGCCCAAGCCCTTGATGATGTAGGTATGATGCGTGGCATCGACGGTGGTGACGATGATCAGGTCCGGCATGGTCTCATCCAGCATGCGGTCGAAATTGGTGTAGGTCGGGCAGTCGACGCCCATGTATTCAAGGGCGTACTCCAGGCGGCCGGGATTGATGTCGCAAAGGCCGACGAACTGGATCAGCTCGGGATAATTCTCAACCAGCCTTTTGCCCCAGAAGCTGGTCCCGCGGATGCCGGTCCCGACCAGCACCACGCGCAGCTTCTGGTCGCCGAGGACCCATTTCATCTTGGGGACGCTGAGGGCGGCATTGGCGGCCAGGAGACTGATTCCGGTAAGAAAGGAGCGGCGGGATGTATTCATGGTGTCTTTAGGGTTTCACACCAGAAAACAAGACAGCGGGGGAAAGACAATCCCTAAGGCCGGATCTCATTCCCGGGGCAGGACCACCTCGAACTCGGTCCAGTCGTCCTGGCTGGACAGGAGGGCCACCGTCCCCCCGTGGATCCGGACCAGCTCCTGGACAATGCTCAGGCCCAGCCCGGTGCCGTCCACCTTGCGGTTGCGGGAGGAATCCCCACGCACAAAACGGTCAAAGACGTGGGGCTGGATTTCCGGGGAAATGGCCGGCCCGGTATTGCCGATACGAAAGCGCAACTGGCGGCCTTCTTCCTGGAATTCGATCCGCACCCGCCCCTCCGGCCGGTTGTACTTGGTGGCGTTGGAGACCAGGTTCTGGACTGCCTTCATGAGGAGAACCTTGTCGCCGCGGAAGGGAACCGGATTGGCCGGCTGCGGATTAATTTCCCAGGACAGCCCGCTGTCTTCGTAGTCATTGGCAATTTCCTCCACCAGCTGGCGCAGGTCCAGGTCCTGCTGGTAGGTGCGGACGCGTCCGCTGTCGCCAAGGGCCAGCAATAGCAGACCCTCCGTGATGTGTTTGAGCCGGGCCACCTCGTCGAGGAGCGAACTGAGGGACTGCTGGCGGCTGGATCCTGTTTCCTCCTGGGCGATCTCCTGCTCCAGTTGGCCCTGGAGAATGGTCAGGGGCGTTTTCAACTCATGGGCGGCGTCGGCACTGAACCGCCGGGCCTGGTAGAAATTGCGCTCCAGCCGGCCCAGCATGGAATTGAAGACATCGACCAGCCGCTGGAACTCCGAAGGGACCATTTCCGGCTTGAGCCTCACGTCCAGGCGGTCGGCATCGATACCGCCGGCCAGCTCGGTCATTTCCCGGATCGGCCGCAGGGCCCGGGTCACCACCAGCCAGGTAACCATAAGGATCAGCACCAACAGGGCCGGATTAAGCCAGGCCATCAGCTTGAGAACATCCTTGCTTTGCCGGTAGACCGGATCCAGGGCTTCGCCCAAGACAAACCGCACCCCTGCCCCGCTGAAGGCCACACAGCGCCAGCGGCCGTTGGAGAGCTCGACGGTGACCGGCTCGAGCTCCGTATCGAATTGTTCCATACGCGGACGCACCGGAGCAGGATCGAGCTGGAGGAATGGCGGCACCCGCATTTCCGGGAACCGATCAACGCCGGGGCCCTGGGTCCGGCTGCCCGGATCGTTGGGGTCTCCGGGAGGCGGTCCCCCATGTTCCTCCATTCCCGGGGCGGATTCCGGTATCAGGCGGCCCAGTACATCCAGGTCGGTTTCCGGCAGGTCCGCGTTGAGGTCGATCCGCTGGCCCGAGCGGTCATAGGCAAGGAGGAGACGCTGCCAGAGTTCGGGCTGGAATTCCCCGGACTGGATGCCCCGTTCCCGCTGGTGGAAAAGCATGACCGGAATCATCTGGTAACCGGCTGCGCTCAGTTGGGCGTCGACTTCATTGAGCCGGCTGGTCAGGACCAACCGATAGACCCCGTACATCCAGACCGAGAGCAGGGCCCAGAGCCCGAGGGTGGTCAGGATGACGATCCTGAAGCGGAAGGAGTGCCAGACCGTGCCGAGTTTCATGAGGGCTCCCGAATCATCCGGTATCCGACACCCCGGATGGTTTCCACGAAGTTGACCGGACTGGCCTCCGCAAGTTTCTTGCGGATGCGCTTGATGCAGACATCGACAATGTTGGTGTTGGGATCGAAATCGTACTGCCAGACATACTCCATGATCTGGGTCCGGGTGTAGACCCGTCCGGGCGAACGCATGAGGAACTCGAGCAGGTTGAACTCCCGCGGGGAAAGGTCGATACGGACCTCCCCCACCAGGACTTCGCGGGTGGCCAGGTTCAGGGACAGTTCCCCCACCCGGCGCAGGTTGAGCTGCGCCCCGGTTGTGCGGCGGTTAATGGCGTGCAGACGGGCGATCAGCTCATCGACAAAGAAGGGCTTGGCCAGGTAATCGTCGGCTCCCGCATCGAGTCCGGTGATCCGGTCGTCCAGCTCGCTCCTCGCCGAAACGGCGATCACCGGGGTATTGACGCCCTTCAGGCGCATGGACTTGAGAATGGAGATCCCGTCCTTCCCGGGAAGCATGATATCCAGGATGATCGTGTCGTAGGGACGGGTCAGGGCCAGGATCAGGGCGTCGTCACCGTTGTCACAGGCATCCACGGCGAATCCCCGCGCCTCCAGACCCTTGATCATGAAGTCGGCGATCTTCTTCTCGTCCTCCACCACCAGCACTTTCATAACCGCCAAGTATGGGGGGCGGGACCCCCTTTTGACAAGTAACCAAAGATGTCAGTTTTGTCATGATTCATTCCATCGCGATTATGACAATTCTGTCATTCCCGGCGACATTCGGTTGTCATTTTGGAGGTTCCTAATGCGAGGCTCAAAACCAATGGTTACAGCACCTCCGCATGAGCAATCCAGTTCCGTACCTCCTCAAATGGTTTCGTCACGCATCCTTCATCCTCTTCGCTCTGGCCATGGCCGGTCTTCCGGAAATCCGGGCCGAGGACGCACGCACCCTGGAATTCCAGATCCAGGCCTTCCGGCAAATCACGGACCTTGCTGACTTTCCATCCTTCAAGGCCCTTTACCACTTTCCGGTCCAGCAAGGGGATAGCTCCGAACCGGAGGACGCCCTGCTCATTCTGCGCAACTTCCAGATCCGCTATCGTGAACTGGTGGATGAGGATGATGAAACGACTTACGAGTACCTGACCCAGGCCATCTATACCTCCGCCACGGACAGCGCCTACTCCGTGCCGGAGTTGGGCTACCTGATCATAGAGATGCCCGATTCGGACACCTACTTCTCCACCGGTACGATTGGCTTTGTCCGGAAGACCAGGCGGATCGCAACCTATCCGACTGTTTCCACCGGAGGCATGTTCGACGGCGCTTCCGGGTGGATGGACTGGTATCCAAATAATGCGATCCGTACCCTCGAGGGGGAAATCCACTATAATTTCAATGGAGTGGACGAGGTCCGCGCGCTGGACACGACCTATGGATTGTACGGCGTGAACATAAACCTCGGGCAGCTTGACTTTCCGGTCGTCGACGAGGACACGGACCTGTACTGGATCTTCGGGACCAGCACCCTGAATTACCACCAGGATGGTCACTATATCGGGACCATCAGCCGGTCCGATGACCTTGAAGCAGAAGACCTTGAGGGCTATATTCCGGAAGGAACCGATCCGACGGCATTGTGGGAAAACCTGTATATCATCTCGGCCTACAGCCCCGGGGACGCAGATGGGGACCAGATTCCGGATATCGCCGACACCGCCACCTCGGAGATCCCGTTTCCCTGGTATGCCGACTTAGACACCGGCCAGGGCTGGTACCTGATGCGGTGGATGCAGGACTGGACCTACTCCGACCGTCTCTCCACTTGGGACTACCTGGTCCGCCTGGGCTGGAGCTTCGCTCCCGTCTCCGGAAACCGCGATTCCATGTGGCTGGTCTGCCCGGCCATCTCCGACAGCTGGCTCTACACCACCACGGAGCTCTTCCCCTACCTGTACGACTTCGCCAGAGGCGAATTCATGTACCTGGCATACCCGACCGGGGGAAACGCCTGGCTGTACTCAATTTCCCACGACACCTGGACCCGGGTAACCTTTTGACCTCCGACCCATGAGACTTCGTCAACTGCAACGCCTTTCCATCCTGGCCGCCATGGGCCTGGCCACCCTCGGGGCCGGAGCTTATCCCCTTCTCTACTTTGAGAACATCGAAAACACCACCCGGGAGGGAACGAGTGTCGATGTGACCCTTGTTCTCTCGGAGAAATCCTACCTCGATGTCCGCGTCCCCTTCGAGGTGGATCCCGCCTCGACAGCCTCCATCATGCTGAGCGACGACGACGAAGACAATGACTTCTGGATCGAGGAGAATGACGACGAGGACCTTGGCTACACATGGGATCCGGAAACCGGACAGGGCGTGCTGATCTTCGACCCCGGAACCCGGGAGTTCACCATCTCCGTCAGCATCGCCTCGGATGACCTTGACGAAGACACGGAAACCGTCCTGCTCAAGGTGCTGACCGATGAGGTTACCGTGGCCCGTCCGGTCGGGACCATGACCTACACCCTCAGCATCCTCGACGGCGATGCACCCACCGGCCTGGTCGAAGTGACCACCACGGAAATGGATGCCGAGGAAGGAGACCTGCTGTACTTCAACCTGACCGCGGGCGACACCATGGAGGAGGACCTGAACATCGCCTACCAGTTCGAGCTGGTCAGTGTCGATGAAGGCGACTTTGACCTTGATGAAGACGAGGAATTGACCGGAACGGCGACAATTTCCGAGGACAGCTCCTCGACTTATGTGACCCTGCAGATGCTCGACGACCTGATCGAGGAATCGGAGGAAGTCTTCATCTTCCGCATCCTGAGCGCAGTCGGCCTGGACAGCGGGGACAGTTATCCCCTCGGGGACACGGAATGCGTGGTCACGGTCACCGACAACGATCCGGTCACCGCGGGATTCAACGAGGATTACGAGGAGAACACCCGCAGCGTTGAGGAAGGCACCTACATTGGACTGGTGGTGACCATCTCCGGATCGCTTCCCGAGGACCTGGAGATCCCCCTCCAGATCTCGGGAACGGCCACCCGGGGGGAGGACGAGGACGACACCCTGAACACCACGGATTACTATATCGATCCTGATTACCTCGAGGACAACGATACGCTGCTGTTTGAAAGTGGAGACGACAGTGTCACCATTCCCATCTACACCTGGAACGACGACCTGGTCGAGTCCACGGAAACGATCAACATCACGCTCGGCACGCCGGTCACGGTGGACTCGGGAACGGTCATTGAGTTTTCCGGGTTCACCAGCTTCTCCATTGAGATCGAGGACAACGATCCGGTGAAAGTCAGCTTCGGGCGGATCAATCCGGACTACGATGCCTACGATACCGATTCCGAGGAACCGCGCTATATTCCAGTAACGGAACGCATCATCAAGGAAAGCGACGGCCAGTTGTCCTTTCCCGTGTACCTGAGCGCGGCCAGCGAACACGACATCACTTTCGACCTCACCCTGGAAAGTAGCGGTACGACCGCGACATCCTACGACAACGACCTGGATGCGGATGAGCAGGACTGGGACTACCTGCTGCAAACCTCTTCCGACACGTGGCAGGAAGACGACCGGACCCATGAGGTGACCATCTACGCCGGTTACACCACCGCAACGGTCCATATCGGACTCAACGACGACCAGGAAAGCGCCCTCATCCCGGGACAGGCTCCCGCCGACGACATCGAGGATGACGATACAATCCGGCTCTCCATCGGGAACCTGGACACCGAATCCACAACCGCCGAATTCGGGACGGCCACCTCGATTGACATCCTGGTCAAGGAGATGCCCGATATTGATGTCACGGACCTCTTCCGGGAAATTCAGTTACGGGAAGATAACTGGACCAACGGACAGCCCCCCCTGAACAGGATCACGGGACTGCATGAGCTTGGATGGGATTTCCTGCCGCCGGAATCCGTCGATGGGGACTTGACCGGATACCGCTCCTACAAGATCAGTTTCGACCTGACCAGCTATGATCCGGATTATCCTGCCTCGCCGGGCAACGACAGCCTGAAGACCACCCCCGCGGTACCGGAGACCTACGAGGAGTTCGAGTACTATGTGTACACGCCGTTCCGGCTGCGCTACCCGACGGGAACCGAACGGATCGTCCTGCAGGAGGGGGACACCCTCGAGGAGGGTGAGAAGTTCCTCGATCATCACGCGGATATCGCCACCTACCGCAGCTACATCCTCTGGCCACTGGACCTTCCAGTCCTCGAACCGGAGTTCACCGACGAGTCCGACCAGACCCGCCACGCTATAGACGAAGCCTTCAGCTTCAATGTGGACTTCCGCAACTCCGGCGTGGAGCAGTTTCCGGTGCAGCGCCTGGACCTTGACCAGTACCCGGACAGCCTCCGCATCTACCTGAGCGCCGGGGACATCCTGAACAGCGACACCTACAGCGGCAGCTCGGTGACCGTTTATCAACTGGTGGAGCGTGATGACGGAGGCATGATGCTGGAGATCGACACCTCCTCCGTATCCAGTCTCCAGATACAATACCTGGATGACAACGGTGGATGGCGCGTGGCCCACCCCGCCTACATCTACACCCAGGGAAGCCGGCTCTTCTGGACCGACCGGGGTCCGCCAACCACCGACCATCCGCCGTCCGAGGTCAATTTCCGCATTTACCGTGTTATTGCAAATCCCTGATCGCCGCCATGAAACTGCACTTAGCACCCATAACCTGCCTGCTGTCCCTGGTTCTTCCCATGGCCGCCACCGGCCAGGAACCGAAAAGCGACCCGGCATTCTACCAATCGGCCCTGATCAATTCCCATTCCCGGTTGATCGTGCAGGCCAAGGCCTTGTTTGGCATTGAGGCGTCGTTCTCCAACCTTGGGGAAATCGGTTATCCGACCGATGAGAGCGATGACGGTGACCTCCTCGAGTATTATTTCAATGATGGCTACATCAACCTTCTGGATGACAGCAGCACGCTGACCTCGGACTTCCAGTTCGAGATGGACAACGCTCAAGTGAACCTCTCCGGGCTCGTCGAATCCTTCACCCTGAGCCGCTACCGGTCGACCGCCACCGATGAGATCTTCAACGAGTCACCCGACAGCAAGCTGGGTTGGGAAATCGCCTACCAGTACGAGTGGGGAAGCCGGAAAAGCAAGCTCCGCTGGGGGATCGTGACCGGCGTGGCCCTCAACGACATGGATTTCAATACCACCCAGACCATCAACGGGGAGATGTACATCCAGACCGCCCAGATCACATTCACCAACCCGAGTATCAGTTATGTCTCAGGGGAGACCTACTACGGAAGCGCCGACGGTCCCATGATCAGCCTGCAGGACAACCTCGTCATGGATCTCAGCCAGGAAAGCCTGGTCTATCAGGATGTCTGGCAGGGGGATCCCGTCCTGATCGCCTCGGACGTCACCTCGCGGGTCAACATGGACGGGATCCTGGCCAACCTCAGGATAGGTCCCACCGTCAACTACGCGATGAACGACCGGCTCCACCTGCAAGGCGGCATTGGGGTTTCCTATACCTATTTCAGCTACAACGTCTCGGTCTGGGAATCGCTCAACAACACCCTCCTGAACAGCAGCTACACCGAGTATGACGACCAGACGCAGGGCCAGTGGCTGCCGGGATACTACATTGAAAGCGCGCTCTACTATTCCATCAACGAGCGGACCAGCCTCTTCAGCTCGCTCCAGATCCAGGGCCTGGACAATCCGGGAACCGGCTCCGTCGAGGATGTCCAGTACGATGTCGATCTCAACGGGACCTATTCCATCTCCGTCGGCTTGAACATGGCCTTCTAGCCGGCGGGCGGCACAATCAGGAACTGGTGGTGGTAGGACCGGCCGGTCTTGAGGATGTACTTGTCCAGTGGTGCCGCCCCCCAACTGTTGATGCCGCCAAGTCCGGTCTGGCCGTAATCGATATTGACGATGACCCGCTTCTCCGTCGGCAGCTCATGCGGATGATCCGCCTCCTCGATGGCCGCGTCGGTGTACGGCTTGGCGGAGACCTCCAGCGGCCGGCCAACGGCCTCAAAAGTCAGGCCGGCCATGTCATCCGCATCAAACCTGGCCCAGCGGACGCCGGTCCGGTTGCCGGATTCCTGCGGATCGATGTAGCGGAAAAACAACTCGTCAACGCGGCCACGGTGCTCGGCGACCCAGGAGCCCGTGTTGCGGTCCACGTAATTCTCGTATGGTCCCTTCCCAAACCAGGTCCAGGTATCGTAATCCACGGGCAGTTCCACGACCATGCCGACCCGGGGCAGCTCGGGGCCGTCTCCGGCAAAGGGATCAAACTCCATGTCCACCTCAACGGTACCGTTCGGCCAGACAGAATACTCCACCCTGGCGGTCGTTCCGTTGGAACCGATTTTGTAGTGAAAATTCACAACAACAAAATTGTCCAGACGATGGGTTTCCGCCTTGGTCACGACCGCCATGCCCGCCGCGGTCCGCCAGAAGGCGGCCTTTTCCTGCAGCTTGCGTCCCCGGTCGTTGTTGGTCGGGGCGCGCCAGAAATCCATGGTCAGCGGCCCGGCGAGCATTTCGCGGCCCTCCAGGACATAGCTCTCCAGCTGGCCAAACCGGTTGAAGCGCACGGTGAAACCCTGGCCTGTGACGGTGAAAGCTCCTCCTTCCTGAACGTACTCCAGCGAGCCCTCCGGAAGCGGCGGGGGCCCGTCCCCGGAAGCAACGAAGGGCAGTTCAAACTGGTCCCAGGAGACTTCAAATCCGGGTGCGGCCCAAGCGGTGTAGTCAGCCAGCGAATACCCGATCCGCAGGTGGTAGACGTGGCCCGGCTCCAGCACGTCGTCCCCGAGCCTGATCTCCGTCTTCACCGTTTCCTGCGGGGCCACGGACAGCGCTTCCAGGTTCCCCTTGGCCACTGCGACGCCATCCCGGGTCAGGGTCCAGTCTCCCCGGATATCGTCGAGCGAGGTAAAGAAGCGCTCGTTGAACACCTCCAGTTGGACGACGCCGTGCTCCAGGCCCCTCATCGTGGTCCAGACATCCTGCATCTGCTTGCGGACTTCCCATGCCTGCGGGGACCAGGTCCGGTCCGGCCGGACCAGGCCGTTGAGGCAGAAGCTGCCATCGTTGGGCTGGTCCCCAAAATCCCCGCCATAGGCAAATCCGGTGACCGGGCCGGACTCCGTCGGCCAGGTCTTGCGGATGCCCTGGTCCTTGAAATCCCAGATGAAGCCGCCCTGCAGGAGGCGCTCGGAACGGAAGAGATCCCAGTACTCGGCGAAGTTGCCCGAGCTGTTGCCCATGGCATGCTCATACTCGCAGAGCACGACCGGACGCTGCTGGTCCAGCGGCTTCAATTCTTCCTCGGCGATGTACCGGCGCAGCTCATCCGGGGTGGAATACATGCTCGAGTACAAGTCGACATAAGGGCGCTTCACAGCCCGGTCATAATGGACCAGGCGGCCGGGATCGCGCGCATGGATCCATTCCGCCATTTTCTCGAAATTCGGCCCGTGCCCCGATTCGTTGCCCATGGACCAGAAGATCACGCAGGGATGATTCTTGTCCCGCTCGACCATGGCCGTGATCCGGGCCTGCATCGAGGGCAGCCAGGCCGGATCGTCGGCCAGTGGGTTGGTCGCCCAGCCCAGTCCGTGGGCCTCGATGTTGGCCTCGTCGATGACATAGAAGCCCAGCTCGTCGCAAAGGGCGTAGAAAGCCGGGTTGTCCGGGTAATGGCAGGTCCGCACGGCATTGATATTGAGCCGTTTCATGACCAGGAGGTCCTCCCGCATGGACTCGACGCTGATGGTATGGCCGTGGTCGGGATCGTGGTCGTGCCGGTTCACCCCCTTGAAGTAGACCGGTTGGCCGTTGACCAGGACCTGGCCGTCCTTCAGCTCCACGGTCCGGAACCCGATCCGGGTCGAATAGTACTGCGGCGCGGTTTCCCCGTCGCCGGCCACAAGGAGGACCAGGGAATAGAGGTTGGGCTCCTCGGCCGACCAGGGCTCGACATGCTCCAGTTCATAGAGGCAATGCTCAAGGCCGCTGGACGCCCCGTCCAGGTGGCCGTCGCGGAACTCGGAAAGGATCTCCTCCCCGTCCGGCCCGTAGAGCGCGACCGAGAACCCGTATTCCGATTCCTTTTCGGAGAGGTTGCGCAGGTCGGCCTCGATCTCCAGGACGCCGACGGTTCCTTCCTCATAACGGTAGGCCGGCTTGACGAAGACGTCGCGGAGCTGGAGCGGGCTGGTGGCCCACAGGGTCACATCGCGGAAGATGCCGGACAGCCGCCACATGTCCTGGTCCTCCAGGTAGGAACCGTCGCTGTTCTGGTAGACCTCGACCGCGAGGAGATTTTCCCCCTCGACGAGGTGGGGGGTAATGCGGAACTCAGCCGGGGTCCGGCTGTCCTGGGTGTAGCCCAGAAGCTGCCCGTTGAGCCAGACATAGGCCGCGGAGTCGATGCCGTCGAAAGTGAGGAAAACCTCCCGTCCTTCCCAGCCGGCCGGAATCTCGAAGGTACGGCGGTACGATCCGACCGGATTGCGCTGATCCTCCGGGTAGTTGGTGTAATTTTCCGGAGGCGTTCCCATGACCCGGGGCGGGTCGACCTTGAAGGGGTAGGTGACGTTGGTGTAGAGGGGAATGCCGTATCCCTCGATCTGCCAGTTGGAAGGCACCGGAATGGTCTCCCAGGAGGAGTCGTCGAACCCGGCCGCCTCGAAGCCGGCCGGCCGCGCGTCCGGATGCCCCGTGTAGTGAAATTTCCACTCACCGTTGAGGGAGCGCACCAGGGACGACTGGCGAATGTCGGCCGCCTCGGCGGTCTCAGGTGACTCGTAAGGGAAAAGCGTGGCCCGGGGAGCCTCGGTGCCGACCCGGAAGACGGCCGGATTTTCCCAGTCGGGACCATTGGCGGAAAGGATGGGGGCGGACATGGCTAGGAGAAGTACAGGGATATTTCGCATCGTTTTTCAATCGTTGAAGGTTCCACTTTTAAGGAAGGACAGGATATCGGCAATTACAGACTTCTTGTACATGATCAAAGGGTGCGTGGCGTGGACCACCTTGAAGGCCGTCATGCCCTGGATGCGGGCCCGCTCAATGGAGACCTTCCCGTCGTCCTTTCCCGGTATCAGGCTGGAGAGGATCCAGTTGATGCTGCGGTCGCCGGTGATGATGCCCAGCTCGAAATCGACCGCCCCCAGCTGGAGGGGAATGCTGGTCGCCGGATCGGTCCCCAGTTGTCGCCCGGCCGGGCCGTTGATTTTCTGGTATAGCCCGAAGCCGCCCAGTTTGTCGACCACCTCGCTGCCCTGGTTGGGCGGGCTCAGCATGACCACCCGGCCCAGGTTCTGCAGGGGCCAGTTGGCCTGTATGTAGCGGACCAGGATGCCGCCCATGGAATGGGTGACGAAGTGGATCCTCTCCGCCTCCGGCGTTTCCCGGAGAACCTGCTCATGGACCATGACCGCCAATTCCTCGACCGGGAAGTCGGTGGATGGGTAGCTGAGGTTGACCACCCGGTATCCGGCCTCTTCAAGGCGCTGCCCGATCCGGTCCATGGAGCCGGAACTCCGGGCCAGTCCATGCAGCAGGACGACGGTCTCACGGGCCTGGACTGTCGGGATCAGGGACATTAAACAGAAGAGCAGATAAAGGCCTTTACGCCATTTCACCAACCGATTCTCCATCGTGATTCCACCGAGATTGAACGAAGGGGAAGAAGATGTGAACAAAAAGAGGGGAACACACTTTACCGGGAACCCGTTCAGCCTAAAGATTCCAACATGCCATCCGATCCAGAAAAGCCCTTCGTCCACCTGCATTGTCACACCGACTATTCCCTGCTGGACGGCTGCGCCCGGATCGACCGCTACATGCAGCGCTGCCAGGAGCTGAACATGCCGGCCCTGGCCATGACCGACCACGGCAACCTCTTCGGGGCGGTCAATTTCTACCGGGCCTGCCAGAAGGCCGGGATCAAGCCCCTCATCGGCTGCGAAATCTACCTGGTCCACGACCACAGGCAGGCGGAGCGGCCCAAGCGGGACCGCCAGCGCTCGGACGATATCGACGACATCCCCGAGGACGAGTTGGGACCGGAAAACTTCCCCTCCAACCTGATCCACCACAAGACCCTGATAGCCAAGAACTTCAAGGGCTACCAGAACCTGGTCAAGCTGATCTCGGACGCCCATGTGAACGGCATGTACTACCGTCCGCGGACCGACATGGAGAAACTGGCCGCCCATGCCGAGGGGATCATCGCCCTGAGCGGCTGCATCAACGGCGTGGCCTCCCAGCACCTGATCTACAACGATTTCGAGGGGGCGCGGCAGGCGACCGGCCAGTTCATCGACATCTTCGGCAAGGAGAATTACTTTATCGAGCTGCAGAACCACGGGATGCCGGCCCAGAAGCGAATCCTGCCCATGCTGGTCAAGCTGGCCAGGGAGTTCGACCTCCCCATTGTCTGCGCCAACGACGTCCACTATGTCTACAAGGAGGACTGGCAGCCGCACGACGCCCTGCTCTGTATCCAGACCGGGCGGCGGATCAGCGACGAGAACCGCATGCGCTACCCCAACCATGAGTTCTACCTCAAGAGCCGCAGCGAGATGGAGGTCTTCTTCGGGGAACTGCCGGAATCCATGGACAACACCCTCAAGGTGGCGGAAATGGTGGATCTGAAAATCGAGTTCGGAGTCGACCATTACCCGGTCTTTGAAAAGCCGCAGGAGGTCACTGTAGCGGAGGATCCGGACCGCTTCAATGTCATCCTCGACATCTACGTGCAGGAGAAGAACAAGGTCCTGCTGCGGGAGGAACAGGAGCCGGTCAGCCTCGACGAGGAAACCCGGGCCGCCTACCGCCGCAACGGCCTGTTCCTTTTCCAGCTCTGCAAGGAGGGGCTCAAGGAGCGGTACGGCATCGACTACGATGCCATCCGCCGGGATCACCCGGATTTCCTCCGCCCGGATGCCATCGGCCAGGGGGATTTCGAGCCCGGCAGCGACGTCTTCGACCGGGAAGTCTGCGACAAGCTGGACTACGAGTTGGCCATCATCACCGGCACCGGCTTCGTCGACTACTTTCTCATCACCTGGGACTTTATCCACTGGGCGCGCAGCCAGGGCATCCCGGTCGGTCCGGGACGCGGTTCCGGCGCCGGCAGCCTGATCGCCTATTCCCTCCGCATCACCGACATCGATCCGCTCCGCTTCGGCCTCCTTTTCGAGCGGATGCTCTCCCTCGAGCGCGTCTCCCCGCCGGACTTTGACGTCGATTTCTGCATGCGCCGCCGGGATGAGGTGGTCAACTACGTGCGCCACAAGTACGGCGAAGACCGGGTGGCGAACATCATTACCTACGGCAAGTTCGGGGCCAAGATGGTGGTCCGCGACCTGGCCCGGGTCATGGATGTCGAGTACGCCCGGGCTAACCAACTGGCTAAGATGGTCCCGGACGACCTCAACATTTCCCTCGACAAGGCTATCGAGCGATCCCTCGAGCTGCAGGCGGAAATGAAGTCGGATCAGGTGGTTTCGGAAATCATCAAGCAGGGCCATGTCATCGAGGGCATGGTCCGCAACACCGGCAAGCATGCCTGCGGGATCATCATCGGGGACCAGCCCCTGACCAACCTGGTTCCGGTCACCCTGCAGGAAGGCGACCTGACCACCCAGTACGCCAAGGGCCCGGTCGAGGACCTGGGCATGCTCAAGTGCGACTTTCTCGGCCTCAAGACCCTGACCGTCATCGCCGACGCCCAGGACCACATCCGCCGCCGGCCCGGAATGGAGGATTTCGACATCGAGAAGGTCCCGCTGGACGATAAGAAGACCTACGACCTGCTCAACGCCGGCCATACCATCGGGGTCTTCCAGCTGGAATCCGAGGGCATGCAGTCCCTTTGCCGGCAGATCGGCCTGTCCAAGTTCGAGGAAATCATCGCCTTGATCGCCCTCTACCGTCCCGGGCCGATGAAGTTCATCCCGCAGTTCATCGAGGGGAAGAAGGATCCGGCCAAGGTCCAGATCCCCCACCCCCTGCTCAAGGAGCTGGTCCAGGAGACCTACGGCGTCCTGGTCTACCAGGAACAGGTCATGGAATCGGCCCGGATCATCGCCGGTTACACCCTCGGGGACGCCGACCTCCTGCGCCGGGCCATGGGGAAAAAGATTCCCGAGATCATGGCCAAGCAGGAAAAGATTTTCGTCGAGAAGGCCAGGGAGACCAACGGCATCGACAAACGCGACGCCGAGGCCATCTGGGAAATCCTGGCCAAGTTCGCCGAGTACGGCTTCAACAAGTCCCACTCGGCCGCCTACGCCATGCTCTCCTACCGCACCGCCTACCTCAAGGCCAACTACCCGGTCGAGTTCATGGCGGCGGTTTTGGGCTGCGAGCTGGGCAACGCCGACAAGGTGGCCCACTTCATCGAGGAAACCGCCTCCATGGACATCCAGGTTCTCGGTCCCGACGTGAACGCCTCCCTGGAGTCGTTCGCCCCGGTCATGGAAAATGACACGGCCTGCATCCGCTTTGGCCTGGGGGCCATCAAGGGAGTCGGGGGCGGTCCTTCCCATGCCATCCTGGAGGCCCGCACGGAAGGCGGCCCGTTCAAGGATTTCGGCGACTTCGCCCGCCGCCTGGATTCCGGAACCGCCAACAAGCGGGTCCTGGAAAACCTGGTTAAGGCGGGCGCCTTTGACACCCTCGGGGAAGACCGGGGGGCCATCCTGGCGGAACTGGACGCCACCCTGGGCGAGATACAGGCCCTGAGAAAGGACGAGGAGGTCGGACAGGCCAACATGTTCGACATGTTCGAGATGGCCGAGCCGGCCGCGGACAGGAAGCAGGCCGCCCCGACGAAGAAAGGCCCGGTCATGCCGTTGAACGAGAAGCTGAAGTGCGAGCGCGAGCTGCTCGGGTTCTATGTCAGCGGCCACCCGATGAATCCCTTCCGGCACCTGGCCCAGGCAGTGGACACCTTCAAGGGAGACGACTGGCGGCTGATGGAAAACCGGGAGCTCTTCCGCCTCTGCGGCGTCATCACCGGCGTGGGCCGGAAGATTTCCCGCAAGGACAACCGGCCCTGGGCCATTGTTACCATCGCCACCTCCAGCGACACCTATACCGTCAACGCCTTCGCCAACTGCTATGCGGAATTCGGACCCGCCATCGAGGAAGGGAAACTGGTCCTCCTCGAGGGACAGGTCATGCGCCGCCAGGACGACGAGGTGCAGCTGGCCATGAACAGCCTGCGGCCCCTGGAAACGGCCATCTCCGACCTGGTCCAGGGAATTACCTTCGTCATCAGCCCCAACGGCCAGTCGGGGGACTTTGTCCAGCTGCTTCGCACCGAGCTGGAACAGCGCATGGGCCAGACGCCCGTCCGGGTCGGCATCCTCCTCGACAACGGACAGATGGTCCTGGCCGACCTGGCCAGCTCCCTCGAATGGCAGCTCAACAAGGAACAGTTCCAGACCCTTCGCAGGCATCCCGCGGTCCGCGACGTCAAGATCAGCGTCCCCCCTCCGGTGGCCCCCCAGCCGCGCTGGGGACGGTAGCAACCTGTCGATGAAACTGGCTGCAAAACTCGATTCCGAACGGGTCCTGCCCATCCTGATTTTCGTCATCTCGGGGCTGGTCTTCCTGCCGGTGCTGGACTGGCTGACCCGCCAGACCTTCGCCCACGAGCAGCTGCTCAACGCCTTCATCGTGCTGGTCATCACCGTCGGTCTGCTGGTCTACGAAAAGCACATTTCCCTGAAGCCGGTGTTCCGCTTTACCGACACGGTGCAGCTGTTGCTGGTCGTTTCCTATGCCCTCCTGGTCCTGGCCATCTTCACCCGGCTGAATCTCATCATCCTGGCTTCCCTGAGCCTGTGCCTGGCCTCCCTCCTGCTCTACCTCTTCGGCCACGAGCAGAAACGGCTGGTCTGGTCCAGCCTGGTCGCCTTCACCCTTTTCGCCGGCATCGCGGTGATCATGCCGCTCCTCGACTGGCCCTTGCGGACCCTGGCCGGGAAGTGGGCCGCGGCCGGCCTGCAGATGCTCGGCCAGCAGGTCGAGCTGGGCATCTATTCCGCGCAGGAAGGACCCAAGTTGATGCTCCTCAACAACGGCCAACCGTTCCACGTCGCGCCCGAGTGCAACGGCTTCGGGATGGTCAGCTCCTGCCTGCTGATGGCCACCATCATTGTCTTCTTCCGCCGGCTCTCGTGGTTTGACCGCCTGCTCTGGCTCATTGTGGCACTCGTCCTGGGGCTTTTCTTCAACAGCCTGCGGATCGTGGTCATTATCCTGCTGGCCCCGCATCTGCCGGACAGCGCTTACCTGACCATGCACGAGACGGTCGGCATCATCACCACCTACGGCGGCCTGGCCGCCCTCTACTTCCTCCTCATGCCGAGGCTGTCAAAGCCGGACCCTGTCAGTGCGGCAGGCGTCCCGCCTGCCGGTTAAACCCGGCCGAAGACCAGCGAGGCGTTGGTGCCGCCGAAGCCGAAACTGTTGCTGAGGACCACATCCAGCCTGGCCTCCCGGGTCTCGCGGACAATGGGAAATCCTTCCGCCTCCGGATCGAGGGTCTGGATGTTGGCACTGCCGGAAATGAAGCCCTCCTGCATCATGATCAGGCTGTAGATGGCTTCCTGGGCACCGGTGGCCCCAAGGCTGTGTCCGGTCAGGCTCTTGGTTGAGCTGATGGCCGGAATCTGCTCCCCGAAGACATTGCGGACCGCCTTGAGCTCGGTCATGTCGCCGGCCGGGGTGCTGGTGCCATGGGCGTTAATGTAGTCCACCGGACGGTCCACATCCTTCAAGGCCATCTGCATGCAGCGGACGGCGCCTTCACCGCTCGGGGCGACCATGTCAGCCCCGTCGCTGTTGGCCCCGTAGCCGATGATTTCCGCGTAGATCTTCGCCCCGCGGGCTTTGGCGTGCTCATACTCCTCGAGGACCAGCATGGCTCCGCCCCCGGCGGCGACAAAGCCGTCACGGGTGGCGTCAAAGGGACGGCTGGCCGTTTGCGGGGTGTCATTGTACTTGGAGGACAGGGCCCCCATGGCGTCGAAGAAAAGGGTCAGTTCGGCGCTCTCTTCTTCCCCGCCACCGGCGAACATGACGTCCTGGTTGCCCCAGGCGATCTGTTCTGCGGCAGCCCCGATACCGTGGGCGCTGGTGGCGCAGGCGGAAGTGATGGAGTAATTGAGTCCGAGAATGGCAAAGGCCGTGCACAGGTTGGCCGAGACGGTGCTCGACATGATCCGGGGAACCCGGAAGGCGCCGACGCGCCGGATGCCGCGGTCCCGCAATATTTCCATGCCCTCCACCTGGTTGACCGGCGAACCGCCGCCGGAGCCGGCAATGAGGCCCGTGCGCGGATGCGAGACCAGGGCCGGTTCAAGGCCGCTGTCCTCAATGGCCTGTTGCATGGAAAGATAGGCGAAGAGGGCCGCATCCCCCATGAAGCGGGTCAGCTTGCGATCGACCTTGGCGATCAGGTCCTCGATATTCTGGATACTGCCGGAAATCTGGCTGCGCAGCCCCAGCTCGGCGTAACGGGGGTTGAAACGGATCCCGCTGCTCAGTTTGCGAAGGGAATCCGTAACGGCCGGAATCCCTTCCCCGATGCAGGAGACAATGCCCATACCGGTGACGACTACTCGACGTTTTTGCATGATAAATGGTTGCTGGTTTCGGGTTTCGGGTTTCGGGCCTCTAGAAATTGGTCGTTTCTGTGAAGAGGCCGACCTTCAAGTTGGAAGCGGTGTAGATCGACTTCCCGTCCACGAGGACTTCCCCGTCGGCGATGGCCAGCTTGAGACGGCTGGTCATAAGGCGGTGAATGTTGATCCGGTAAGTGACCTTCTTGTGGGTGGGCAGGATCTGCCCGGTAAATTTGACTTCCCCGACCCCGAGCGCACGCCCCTTGCCGAGGTGGCCGGACCAGGTGATGAAAAAGCCGACCAACTGCCACAATGCGTCCAGTCCGAGGCAACCGGGCATGACGGGATCCCCCTTGAAATGGCAGGCGAAGAACCACAACTCCGGATCGACATCCAGTTCGGCGACCACTTCCCCTTTCCCATGGGCGCCGCCATCCGCGGTGATGTGGGAGATCCGGTCGAACATCAGCATGTCCGGCAGGGGCAACAGGGCGTGCCCCGGTTCAAACAGCTGGCCGTGGCCGCATTTGATCAGGTCTTCGCGGTCATAGGAGGATTTGCGCTCAATCATTGAGGTTCCGGTGGTTGGTATTGAAATGTGGGAAAGGGGAACAATCAGAATTTAATCCCCATTCCGGCGTGGACATAGACTTGCGAGTTGAAGTCCACACTGGCCTGGCGCTCTTCATTCTGTTGCGTGTAGGTGCTGCCGCTCTGCACCTGGAAGCCGCTGAAAAAGCTGACCCGCTCCGTCACGTTGACATAGGCGCTGGCATCGACATAGCCGCCCAGCTGCCACTCGCTCTCCTCGGTGGTGGTCAGGGAGCGGCTGGGATCGATTTCCGCCCCGGTTCCCATAAGGATCTCGTAGGCGGAGAAGCGGCCATTGAAATAAACGGCACTGACCCCGGCCCCAAGGTTGAACCCGAAGGTATTGCCGAGGGCCAGGTTGTAGGTGGGCCCGGCCCGGAAATTGTAGACGCTGGAGCGGAGGTCGGCCTGGGCGTCCACGGTGGCCCCGTCGGCAATGAGCTCATCGGATTCCTGGCTGGCAGCCCATTCCAGGAGGTCGGTGGTCCCCTCGTCCGGGTGGACCTGGTCCCCGATGTAAGGGTCCTGGGTTACCGTCCCGTCGTCGTTTTCAATCGGATCCGGGAGATCCGGGACGTCAACCCCTTGATACATGTCGTGCTGGAACGACTCAACATAAAGGTCGGCGGCGATGGAATCGTTGAACCGGGAATCAAATCCGTTGAAACTGAAACCGACCAGGAAGCCCAGGTTACGCCGGCGGTTGATGACCTTGGTATAATTCAACTCCCAGCCCATGGAACCACTGCTGCTGCCTTCCATCTGGATATCGGGATCCCCGACCGAGGCGTAACGGTGAAAGATGAGGGAGGTCGGATCATCGGGATTGACCTGGCTCTCGTCGTTGTAGGCAAAGTAGGAGGTGGCATCCCGGTTGTCGGAGGGAACACGCTCCTGGTTGGGAGCTTCACCGGCCACCAGCGAGGCCTTCTTGTAGTCCTGGGACAGAAAACCATCGTCGTATTCGATATAGCGCTGGGTTCCGAGAAAGATGTTCTCGCTCGTCTCGTAGACATTCCGCATGGGGATGGTGCCAAATCCCCCGAATCCGATATCGGGGGCCATGAGGTAGCGCAGGCGCAGTTCGAGGGCGGTCCCCTTGGTCGGGGGCGGAGGCGGCCGGTAGGTGGGCGACTGGGCCCAGGCACAGGAAGTGGCCGCCAGGAAGGCGATGACAAGGGACGGCTTCAGGAACCGGGAAGAGTTGTTTCCAAATTTCACGGGCAACGTATCTTTGAAAAGGTTATGCCTGCATACCATGGAGCCCCATAATCGCTGTCAACCACATTGCCCCTCCATTGTCGGGCCTGAATTTTTACCTTGCTCGGGAAGGAAAATGACCATCATCGATTAGCATTCATGCTCAGCTGGGAGGAAATTTTTGTTTTGTTCGTGCTGCTGGCCGCGCTGGTCAGCTTCGTCTGGGAACGCATCCCGACCGACATGACCGCGATCCTGGTCTTCGGCATCCTGATTCTGGCCACCTTTCTTCCTTTCTCTGAGACCCTGCCCTCGCTGGAGGAGCTGCTGTCGGTCTTTTCCAATCCCGCCCCGCTGGCCATCGGGGCCCTCTTTATCCTCAGCGCGGCCCTCGAGAAATGCGGCCTGATCGACAACCTGGCCCGGATCCTGGACGGATTGACCAAGCTGGGCTACCGCGGGCTCCTGGTCGTCATGGTTATCCTGGTGGCCCTTATTTCGGCATTCATCAACAACACCCCGGTGGTGGTCATCTTCATGCCGGTGGTCCTGACCCTGGCCAAGAAGCTCAAGACCCCCGCCTCCAAGCTGCTGATTCCGCTCAGCTATGCCTCCATTTTCGGCGGCGTCTGCACCCTCGTCGGCACCAGCACCAACATCCTGGCCAGCGGGATCATCGAGGCCGGCGGATACCCCCCCCTAAGCATGTTTGAACTGAGCAAGGTGGGGGTTCCCCTGATGGGGCTGAGCATCCTTTACCTGGTTCTCTTCGCCAACCGGCAATTGCCGGTGCGGGAGACCCTGACCTCCATCCTGAGTGACGAGGAGCGCAAGGAGTTCTTCACCGAGGCCTTTATTCGGCCCAACAGCGCGTTGATCGACAAGACCTTCCGCAACAGCGACTTGCAGAAGGTCAAGGGGGTCCGGCTCCTGGAAATCATCCGCAACGGGGTGGCCGTTGAGGAAAAACTGGCGGATTGCACCCTGATGGCCGGGGACCGGCTGGTCCTGGCCTGCCGGCCCAGCGGCTTTGTCCAGGCCCGCTCGGTGGAGGGGCTGCGCCTGGCCGTGGAGGAGCGGGAGGGACTGGAGACCATCTCGGCCCATGAAGGGGCCATCGTGGAGGGGGTCATCGGCCCGCGCTCCACCATTATTGGAAAAACCATTCATGAACTGAATTTCCGCCAGCGGTTCCGGATGATCATCCTGGCCATTCACCGTCGGGGCATGAACATGCGCGAGCGAATCGATACCCTGCCCCTTGAGGAAGGGGACACCATCCTCATGATGGGAACCGACCAGGCCCGGGAACAGATTCGCCGGGGAGACGATATCCTGCTCCTGGACCGTCCCCACACCTCGCCCAAGGATTTCCGCAAGCAGGCTCCCATCGTCATGGGAACCATGATCGGCGTGGTCGGTTCGGTCTCCCTGAATATCCTGCCCATCACCGCGGCCGCCATTATCGGGGTGGCGATTATCCTCCTGACCGGGGTCCTGCGGCCGAAAGAGGCCTACGCCTCGATCGACTGGAGCATCCTGATCCTCATCTACGGCATGCTGGGACTGGGCAGTGCCATGGGCACGACGGGGCTTTCCAACCATCTGGCCTCCCTCCTGGCCGGTCTGGACAATCTCAACCTGCCGGGCAACTGGAACCTCCTCCTGATCCTGGCCTGCCTCTACCTGACCTCCACGGTGATGACGGAAATCCTCTCCAACAACGCCACCGTGGTCCTGATGGCCCCCATTGCCATCCATCTCGGGATTGCCCTCGGGATCGATCCCCGGCCCTTCATCATTGCCGTCTGCGTGGCCAGCTCGGCCAGCTTCTCGACCCCCATCGGCTACCAGACCAACACTTACGTCTACTCGGTCGGCGGTTATCGCTTCGCCGACTTCGCCCGCATCGGCCTGCCGCTGAATACGCTCTATTTCGTGGGGACCGTCATCCTGGTTCCCATCCTCTGGTCCTTCTAGCCGCGTGGAGCCATGCCGGAGCTAGCCGAGGTCGAATTCTACCGGAAGCAATGGTCCCCGGGGCTGGGGCAGACCATTGAGAAGGTCCTGCTCCACCCGAAGGCCCGGATATTCCGGGAGGCCGACTCCACGGCCATCGGGAAGGCGCTTAAGGGAAGCCGGCTGGTCGACTCCCTGGCCCACGGGAAGCAAATGTGCTTCCGCTTTTCCAATGACAGCTGGCTGGGCATCCACCTGGGCATGTCCGGCCGCCTGCAGACGGCCCATCCCGAGATCGTGCCATCTCGTCATGAGCACCTGGTCCTGGTGACCGACAAGCTGGCCCTGGTGTTCACGGATCCGCGCATGTTCGGGAAGGTGCTCCACGACCGCTCAGCCAGTCCCCCCGTTTGGTGGGCCGGCCTGCCTCCCCAGCCGCAGGAGTCGGCTTTCGACCGGAAGCGCTTTCGCGAAATCCTCTCCCGTCACCCCCGCCAGCCGCTGAAAGCGCTCCTGTTGGACCAGGAATCCTTCCCCGGGGTCGGCAACTGGATGGCCGATGAAATTCTCTGGCGGGCCCGCATTCATCCGGCCAGCCGGCCGCTTGAGCTCAGCGCCTACAAGCGGGGACAGCTCTTCGGCAAGGTCAAGGAGGTCTGCGCGGACGCCCTCCGGGTCATCGGGACGGACTGGGGAAATCCACCCGACTCATGGCTCTTCAACCACCGCTGGAAACGGGGTGGAACCTGCCCGGTCAGCGGCCAGCCGCTGGAATTCATCACCGTCGGCGGGCGGACCACCTGTTATTCCCCGGCCATCCAGAAGGCCTGATACCTGTTTCGATATCTCTCACGGAGCCACGGTGGCACGGAGAAGTGGAGACAATTTGGTCTCTGTGCCTCTGTGCCTCCGTGAGAAAATAGTATTCCGCCTTTTTCCAGCAGGTACGGCTGAGCACCTAAAAATGACCGGAGAGGCAGCTTGTCCGGGTTGCGGGTTTTGGCTGAGCATCAAGGCGTGACCGGATCCACGTTAAGACTGCTCCTGCCGGCCTTGGCCCTTACCCTCCTCCACCCCGCCGAGGGCGTCCTCCCCCTCCGGGATCAATGGGCCGCCGCCTGCCGGGCCCTGTCCCGGGGGCGGGCCGCCGAGGCCGCTGCCCTGATGGAGGAGTTCGAATCCTGGTACGGCCTGGAGCCGGCCGTGCAGGATCCGGAATTCCGGGAACCCTACCTCCGGTTACGGGGCCTGACGCTGCTGCAGACCGGCGACACGGAGAGCGGTATTCCCCTGCTCGAGGAATGGCTGGAGGGAAGCCCGGGAAAGGGGCCCTTCTCAGCCTTCATCCGCTTCCAGCTGGCCCAAGCCTACATTGGCAGCGGCAATGATGCTGCCGCTCAGGAGCACTGGGAGCGCTTCCTGGCAGACCATCCGGACCTTCCGGAATGCGCCCTGGTCCACTGGATGTGGGCCGACCACCTGGTCCGGCAGGAGCGCTTCACCGAGGCCAAGGGGCATCTGGAGAAGGTCCTTGAAGAGAACCGATTGCCTTCCAGCGGCCACGCCCTGGCCCGGGCCGCCCTGGCCCTCGTGGGCCTGCGGCTCGGGGATCACCTGGCCGGGCTGGAGAACCTGTGCCCGGAGGGCGGCACATCACCGGTGCTCCAGGCATGGCGGGCCTTGCTGGGACCTGCCCTGGCCAGGCAACTGATGCAGGACGGCAAGGGCGAGGAAGCCCTGCTGGCCTCCACCTGGTTTGACCGACCGGAAAAGCTGGCCGGTGAACTGGCCTCCCTGCGGAGGCCGGATCGTGCCCGGGCAGGAATTCGCGGGACCATCTGGAACCGGCACTGGTCCGGGCAGCTGGGACGGCTCCAGTCCACGGCCGGATCCGGATTGGAGAACCTGCCCGACCTTGGACAGCTGTACCGGCTGCGCCTGCTGATCCTTCTCTCCTCGGGCCGCAACAAATCCGCCCTTGTCCTGGCCACGGCCCTGCTGCAGGGTGACCGGGAGCGACCGGCGGCCTTGCGGTCGGCCGCCTACGCAGGGGCCATCGAGGCCTGCCGCAACCTGCGGCGCTGGTTCCGGGCGGAAGAGCTGGCGGAACGCTTTGCCACCCAGTTCCCGGACGATCCGGCCCTTCCGGATATCCTGTTCCTGCAGGCCCGGACCGCTGCCGCAAGGCACGATCTGGACCGGGCAACCGCGCTTCTGGAACGCGTGCGCGACCTCTTCCCGGAACACCCCCGCCGCCGGTCATGGGAGCTGACCGGAGCCGGCTGGCTGCTGGAATGCGGCCGGGCCGGGGAGGCACTGGCAGTCCTGCAGCAACTGGCCGGGGACTCCCCCGCCAACTGGGCTCCCTATATACTCCTTGAGAAGGCCCGGTGCCGCCAGGCTTTAAGGCAGCACAGGGAGGCTGCGGAGGACTTCCAAAGGGTTATCCAGCATCCCGTGGCCAGCGGGATTCTCCGGGAGCGAGCCTGGACCGACATTCTCAAGCTGCGCCTGTCCGGGATGGATTGGGTGGCCCTGGAACGGGACTGGCGGGCCTACCACGAGGCTTTTCCGGAAGGAATAAACGGCCTGATTGTGGATCATCTGGCAGCCACCGCCTTCCGGATGCAGGGCCGCCTGGGTGAGGCAGTCGACCTGCTGCAGAAAATCGTCCCACAGGCAGGCCCGCCGTTGGCCTCCCTCGCCCACGGGGAACTTTCCGGAATCTACCGGACCAGCGGCGACTGGGAGGCGCTGCAGAAGCATGCCCTGGACTGGATCCTCGAATGCCGGTCCTCCTCGAATCCAATTCCGGAACCGGCCCTGGAGGATTGCCTGCGGTACCAGCGCCAACACGGCCGCATGGTCCTCCCCGGGGCCCTTGTGCGCTCCCTGGTTGAAGGCCTGCAGGAAGGCACCTCCAACAGCTCCGCCGGAATCCTCTTCGAGCTGCTCCGGGACCGCTGGGCCGACTACCGGCAATGCCTCCCCGTTGCAGAAACGGACTACGATTCATGGATCGAGGAGCGCATCCACACGGCCCTGCAGGCGGGAGATTGGATCCCCTATGTCACCTTCCAGCTGGAGGCCTCCCGTCGCCTGCGGCAGGCGGGAAGATCCGACTCGGCCGATGCCCGGCAAATCCGTATTCTCCAACTGGCGCCCGTGGATCTCCTGGAGGAAGGAGGATTTTTCGCGGTGGCGGCCATTGCCCATGCCTACGACTTTCCCGAAGCGGCCGCGCTCCTGGAGTCCTGCCTGGAGAAGTTCCCGGAGTCGGAGCGCCAGCCGGAAGCCCTGGCCATGCTGGCCGAGGAACGCTGGGAGGCCGGGCAAACCGGAGAAGCCCGCGGGCTGCTTTCCCGCGTGATCCGGGAATGGGGGGATGCACCGGTCCATACCCCGGCCTGCCTCCTGATGGCGGAGTACAGCCTGCACCAGGGAGCCTACCCGGACTGCCTGGAGGCGACGGACCGGCTTCTGGGCAAGCCCGGCCTGACCCCGGACCAGGCCGCCCGGGGCCTCCTCCTGCGGGCGCGGGCGGACTTCCGTAATGCCCACCCGGAACGGGCCCTGGTCGGCTGCCGGCGGATCCTGACCCTCTATCCGGCGTTGAAAGGGATCGTATCCGAAACAGCGGAGACCCTGTACAACGAAATGGCCGGCCTGGCGGAAAGCCAGCAAGACCTGGCCCGGGCCCTGCTGGAGGAACAGCGGGCACGGGACGCGGAGGAAACCGGACATGCGTAGTCCCGGGCTTGTGGTCCTGTGTTTGCTCCTGCACCCGCTGGTGGTGCGCGGCACCGAATGGGAGGGCCTGACCCGCAACGGCATGGCCTTCGGGGGAACCGTGATCCGGATCTCCCCGGAGAGCCTCAGCCTGGAAACAACCGGCTCGGAGGGGTCCCAGCAAATCGGCATCCCATTGGCAGCCATCGAATGGATACAGCCAAAGGCTCCTGGAGGAATTCCCGATAGAATCCTGACGTCCCTGGAAAGTGCCCTTCCCCTGTTGCCCAGACTATCCCCACAAGCTGCGGCCGCGCTTGAGGAAGCCCTGGCAGGACTGGCGAAAGCGGGACAATGGGCGCAGCTTCACCGGTGGACGTCACGGATGATGGAACTGCAGGAGCCCGCCATCAGCATGGAGATCCGGATCCTCCATGCCTGGAGCCTGTGGGGACTGGGCCTGCTTGGGGAATGTCGCTCCGTGGTGCGGGAAATGATCGCCCGCATCGACCCCATGGAGGCCGATCCGCGCCTGTGCTGGCTGGCCGGCATGGTGGCCCTGCGGATGAAGAATTTCGAGGAGGCCGAATTCTGGGCCCTCCTGCCATCGCTCCAGGTGCCGGTGGTCAAGGGACCCCTGGTGACGGAATTGCAACAACTCCGGGATTCAATTCCTGCGGAAAGGAAACACGGCCATGGAACTGCCACTCGCTGAAATCACCCTATTCGAACTCCTCAAACAAGGCGGCTGGGCCATGTATCCGCTGGGCATCCTGTCGATGGTCCTCCTGGCCCTGATCCTGTATGTCTGGATCCAGACCTCGCGCGGCCAGTTTGGATTCCGTCCATCCCGGCTGATCCGCTATCCGCTGATCCGGCAGCTGGAGGAATCGGTTGAGGAATTGCCGGGAGGCAGCCGCACCGGTGCCGCCGCGGATCGCATGCGGGAACAGGGGGAGAGCGTGGAGACCAACACCCTGCGGTGGATCCAGTACATGAACGTTATCGCCACCATTGCCCCCATGGTCGGACTGCTGGGAACGGTCAGCGGCATGATCGGCGCCTTCCAGACCATCGCCACCGGGGGCATGGGGAAGCCGGAACTGCTGGCCGGGGACATCGGGGAGGCCCTGATCACCACCGCCACCGGGCTGACCATCGGCATTCCGGCCATGATCTTCTACTTTGTCCTGCGCAACCGCCTGGACACGCGCCTGGAGGAACTGGAGGCATGGATCCGGGAGCGCGGGGAACCGGCGGAACTGGAGGAGGAGAACAATCCGCCGCCCTAGCCCACCAGGACGCTGTAGTTGGCCACCAGGATACCGCTGGTCAGCGCGCCCATGATGCCGATCCCGCCCTGGTCGTTGCCGATGATGAGGAGGTTGCGGACGGGCGTGCGGCCGTCGAAGGCCTTCTCCTCGCCCCCGTAGAGGGTCCCGTTGATATGGGAGGTGTAGCGCGTGATGGTCCTCGGGGTAAAGCTGTCCACCAGGAGCGGCTCCGCCTTGGCCAGGCCGGGATAAACCTCCGCGGCGAGGCCCATCAGGCGGCTGGAGCGTTCCTCCTTGCGGGCCCTGTAGGCGTGCTTGTCGAGGTCCTTCCAGAATTCCATGCGATCGAAACAGGAGGCCTTGAACTGGTGCTTGCCGGACTCGAAGGCGTACTGGTCCTGGGCGGAAAAAGTCAGGATCCCGAAGAGCTCCTCCTCGCGGTCGAAGGTCCAGTCCAGCTTCGCCTTCCGGCTCAGGAAGTGGATGGCATCCCCGACCCCGTAGCTGGCGAGCGGTTCCGCATAGCTGCAGGCCGCCTGGAAGAGTGAAACGGTGCCCGGCTTGCCAAGGGAAAGCCCGGCCAGGTTGCCGGTCTCGGCCAGGCCGGCCGAGGAAAGGACGTAGGGACTCTGGATCTCCTCTCCGCTCCGGAGGCGGATGCCCCGGACCTTCCCTTCCTCATGAAGGATGGAATCCACCGGGGCCCGGTAACACAGCTCGCCGCCGTTCTCCAGGAACCGGTTCACGAGGAGCTCGAGAAAAGCCTTCATGTCCACCGGCGATCCGCAGCCATCGAGAAAAATGGAGCGATAGAGGAGGGCGAAGGTCCGGAGGTCGATATCCCCCCGGGAATAACCGGCATAGGTGAAGACCGGGAGGGCCAGCAGGTCGGCCAGTTCCGGTTTCTTGAAATGTGAGTGGAGAAACTCCAGCGCACCGGCCCGGCTGGCGGCGGGATCGGCGGTCAGCTCGACCATTCGTTCCTCAAAGGTGCGGAAGGCTTCTCCCGAATCCGGAAAGGCCCGGGTGATCTCGTCGGCCAGCATCCGGGGATCGTTGGAGAACCGGACCGAGGCCGCGGGAGTGGTGATCCGGGAGGAGGTCAGGGGCGGGTGGATCTGGAAATCATCCGCCCGGATCCCGAGGTTGCGGGCGATCAGGCCCAGACCCCACTTGCGGCTGGTTACCCGGGCGTTGGTCACCGTATGCAGGCCCGAACTGAACAGCTGGCGCGGCTTGCCCCGCTCGTAGTATGAATTGAGCCCGCCCGGAATCTTGTGCGACTCCACGATAAGGACCCGCTTGAAAAACTGGGAGAGCCGGATGCCGGCGGACAGGCCGGACAGGCCCGCCCCGATGATGACCGCATCATAGCTGTCATGCTGGGGATTGGCCATCGGGGGAGAGTCCGGTAATCGCGACCGGAGACCGGGTTCAGGAATTGGGAATTTCGACCGAATCCGCGCCCAGGCGCTCGCGCAGGGCGTTGGCCCGGAAGGCCCAGAACTGGGCGCCGTCGAGCTGGAGGATGGTATCGGTCAACTCGAGGGCCTTGTCCTTTTCGCCGCTTTCCCAGTAGGACACCGCGAGGTGATAAGCCGCCTCGCCACGGGTCTGGTCGAGGGCGCTGGAGTCATGGGCCACGGCCTGGAGAAGGGCGCGTCCATTCTCGACGCTGCCGGCCTGCAGGAGGCTGACTCCCTGTCCCATGAGGCAGCGGGAAACGAGGGTCGGATCCTCGAAAACCTTGGAGGCCGAGGCATAGAGGTCGGCGGCCTCCTGGAAGGATCCATCCGCGTAGCGGGTATCCGCCACCTGCAGCTGGGCCAGCCCGGCCAGCTGGTGGTCCGGGTGCTCCTCGACAAACTGGAGTTTGGCTTCGGGTGTGGCGGCTTCGGCAAACTCCTCGCGAATGGCCGTCTCCTTCTTTTGTCCCATGTACTGGACAACCTGGAACCCGATGACAATCACGGCCCCGATGGCGATCCCGCCAAAGATGCCGGCCCCGTTCTTCTTCCAGAAATCGTTAAAGCGCTCCTCGATGTCGGCATCGGGTGGAAGATCGCTCTCCGGATCCAGGTTCGGGGGCAGCTGCGGTTCCTGTTTCTTCTTACTCATGGTTGTGGTCGAAATTGTGAAAAAAGGAGAGGAAGACGTATCCCGGCAAAAGGTCAAACGCAATTCAACGGGCCACCGGGCGCCGTTGCCGGGAGAGGGAAAAGAGCAGGACGGGTCCCCGAGGGGAGCCCGCCCTGCGAATGATGTGTTATGAAGAGAGGGTCTTACTTGACGATGTAGATCCAGCTGCCGTTTTCGTCGTCGGCGGCGATGAGGATCCACTTCTGCAGGGTGCCGGAATACACCCACTGGCCGGGGGCCAGGTTGCCGGTCATGGTGTAAATGCTGCCGTAGGTCTCGCTTTGGGTCCAACCGGGTATGGAGATGTACCCGTTCCGGGCCGCGAAGGTCCAGGCCGCCCAGTTGGACTGGCCGTCGAAGGCGCCAACATAGCTGACCGGCTTGAAGAAGCCGTTGTCGGGGAGGGCCACCACGTTGGCCGAATCAAGGACCGGGCTGTCTTCCGCCGGGCCGTAAAGGGTGACCTTTTCAATGTTGTTGCCGTCAGGATCACGGGTCACCATGATGCCGGCGTCGGCGGTGATCAGGTTCTTCTTGGCGGCGTCGCTGAAGATGCCGACCGCGTCAACCCCGTCGAAGTTGTCGGTGATGATGTCGGCGAAGGTGGCGCTGGCGCTTTCGAAGATGTTGCCCACGAAATCGGTGGCGCCGCTGCTGACGGCATCCTGGACGATGTTGTTGCTGGCGGTGTTGCGCAGGTCGAGCCAGGTGGCGTAGTCCAGGTAAACGGAATTCCAGACCTGGTAGACGGCACCGGCCTTGAGGTTCACGGCCGTGCCCACGCCGGCGTCCTCAGCGACGAAGGTGATGTTGGAGAAGACCCCGTGGGAGCGCGGGTAATTGGTTTCCGGGCTGTCGGCACCGTCCCATTCACCGCCCTTGTCGGCGTCCTTGGCATTGGCGAAGATATCCGTGAAATTGCTCTGCAGGATCACGATGTTCTGGCCCATGCCGCGGTAGCCCTGGTCGAGGTCCAGCGTGTCGTCGGTGGCGTAGGCCAGGACGATGTTCCGCAGGTTCACCGTGCCGCCAAAGATCTCGATGCCGTCGTCGTCGGAGCCGAAGACCTCGAGGTTCTCGATCATGGTTCCGGATCCGACACCGCCGAGGGTCAGGCCCTGGATCTCGTCCCCTTCGTCGCCGGTGATGGAGTCGCCGGTATGACGGATGGAAACATAGCTCAGCATCCCGCTGCTGTCGGTATCATTGGAGCCGCCATAGGTCAGGTAGGCGGTTTCCGCCTCGACGGTGAGGCCGTGACGGCCGATCGGGTCCAGGCCCTCGATGAGGTTGGTCAGGACATTCGGCAGGCCTTCCGGGTTGTCGAGGTCGCCGGAGTCGGCATTGATGCGGGCTTCACCGAGAAGGATAACCCCGCCCCAGAGACCGACATCGTTGTGGTCCAGGGGCGTTTCCATTTCCAGAATGGAGGTGAAGACAATGGGTGCATCCGGGGTGCCGACCGCATTGATGGTGGCGCCGGAGGTGACGATCAGGGCCGTGGCGTTGGCGCCGGGATCATCATTGGCGTAGATGGTGACGCCCGGCTCGATGGTCAGGGTCACGCCCGGCTCGACATAGGTCACGCCGTCGATGTACCACTCCGAACCTGCCGCGAGGGTGGTGTCGGTGGCGACCAGCGGTCCGAGCCGGGGAGGAGTCTGGGCGAAGGCCAGGCTGGCCCCCGCGAGGGTGAGTGCTGTCAGGAACAACTGTTTTTTCATGATATAATCGGGTTTTGTGTTTCGGTTAGAGAATCAATCATTCAAATGTATAGGTAATTCCAATACTGGCCGAGATGCCGGCGGTGTAGCTTTCGTAGATCCGGTCGGGACCGCCGTTGACGGCGTAGTACTTCTCGAAGGCCGGATCGAGGAGGTTCTTGACGGCGACCTTGAGCTTCATGTTGCCGTTCAGGCGCTGGGTCCATGTCAGGTCCAGGCGGCCGACTCCCGTTTCCCACACGTCGCCCAGCCCGGTATTGCTGGGATTGACCACGGAGAGCCGCTCGTCGGTGTAGTTGTAGGATAGATTGAGGTAGGTGCCGATATCGTCGTTGTCGTAGGCGAAATCGAAATTGACCAGGAAGGGCGACTGGCCGACCAGCTGCCGGGTCGGGTCCGACTCAAAGAAGTCCTGCTCGTCCTGCGGCACGGAGACCTCGGACTCGATGAGGGAAATGTTGCCGCCGATGCTGAAGCGTTCCAGGGCCTCCGTGAGCCGGCCGAGGTTGTAGCGCCACTCGAACTCCAGGCCGTAGATGGTGGCCTCCTCGACATTCTGGGGAACGATGTTGCCGCGGGTGAAGGGCTGGATGTCGTTGTTGTCGAGGATCCCGTCCCCGTTGGTGTCCTCACCGCCGAAGAAGATGACCTCGATGGGATCCTCCATCTTCTTGTAGAAAGCGGAGACGGCGACCATCTCCATGCCCTCGATGAACCATTCCCAGCGCAGGTCGACATTGTCGATCAGGGTCCGGTTGAGGTTGGGATTCCCTTGGAACTTGTCGCCGGTGAAGGAGTCCACGATGACCACCGGGGACAATTCCTTGAAGGTCGGGGTGGCAATGGTCCGCCCGTAGGCGAAGCGCAGGTTCTGCTTTTCAGTCAGCTGGTAGACCAGGCTCAGGGCCGGCAGCAGGTCATCGGACTTGAAGCCGCCCTCGATGTTCGCCGCGCCCTGCTGCTCGAGATACTGCAGGACATCCATCCGGTTGCTCTCGAAGCGGGCCCCGGTGATGACGCGCCAGTCCTCGAAGAGGGAGAAATCGGTCATCAGGTAGGCCGCCTCGACCGAACCGTCGCCCTCGTAGATGTTCCCCCCGCGGCCGCGGGCGATGAAGTGGCGTCCCTGCAGGGCCGGGCCCAGGTTGTAGCGGTCGACGGTCCCGTCCCCGTTGCTGTCGATCTCCTCCACCAGGTCCCAGTCGAAGCCGATGTAGGGATCCGTGTAGATGGCCTGTACGAGGGCCGGGTCCGGCTGCCCCTGCCAGGTCAGCGGCGTGACCGAGTAGGTGATTTCATTGTATTCGCGGGAGGAGTCTGAGGCCAGGGCGCCCCACTTGAGCCTGGTATCCAGCCCGAAAGGAAGGGTGAAATCGACCTTGTACTCCATGTTGTCCTCCACCAGGTCGCGATAGCGGCGGATCGGTGGATCGAGGTCGGAGGGGTTGACGTTGCGGTACTGCTCGTCG
>CAJXMX010000002.1 GCA_913056355.1 uncultured Opitutales bacterium | reverse complement strand
CAGCATAATCAGGGACAGATTGCGCAAGCTCAGGGCAAGATCTCCTTTCTTCGCAGTCCCGATATCCTCCAGGATGGGCTGAATATCGTTCAAGTGGACCCTGTCCGCAAAAAAATAACCAACCCCATAAAAGGCCCCGACAAATCGGTCATCCTTAACAAGCAACTCTCCAATGGACCGAATTTCCAAAATTTCACCCTCAGGAGAAACAATGGCTATGGCATCATCGCGAAAGAGGGACAACTCTTCGGAAAACGATGGCTCATTTACAATCGGCACGACAAAGTTACCACTCTGATCCACTTCGATGGAGTGATGAAAATGCCTGTTGATAGTCCAGACCACTTCACTATCTCGGTCAATCTTAACCAAGGGTCCCTGGCCACTGGTGAAGACGACGCTCCCATCGGTGAGAAGAAGAGGGTGCTGAGCACAAAAACCTGCCATATTATTGAAAAGGGTATCCCTCCTGGTCTGATCGAGAATTTCCTCAACTGGCGGAATCCAAGAATATAGCTCTTCAAATCCGTCCACTTTGACCAACCTGATGATGGTCTGGTTGTGCTCCTTGCTGAATTCAGATATAAGCAAGAAACCTGGATCTACAAAATCAGAATCCCGCAGATTGAACCCCGGATCATACTTGTTCTGGCGGAATTCTTGACGATGAAGAGTCAGCCGCTCCAGCGTAGTCTTTTCCTCTTCTGGAGTACCTTTGAAAAAGGTTGTCAATTGGTTGAATCCATTGTCAATGGCTTGAAAGGGAGGAAGTTTCAGGTAAGCGATCCCAAAGCCTATTACAAGGCAACCAAAAATAACCAGGTAATAGAATGCCAAACGGGCCAACAAAGGAGACTTTTTAGCTGGGTCCTGATCCGCCATGAAGCAACCACTTCTAAGCGTCATTCTTGGCTTGTCTAGGGCATAGCACTTTTAACCTGTGACATTTCCAATTGTTTTACCGGGAGCAGGAAATAATGGATAAGAACTTCAATTTTGGGATTCGTTAAGCCAGTCCAAATTAACCTCTTCCGGAAGGAGGTAGCGACACCAGTTAACCAAACCCTGGGTATCCGCAGTCAACTGGTTCGTATATTCCCAGCGAATCGAGTCGCGGGAAATGCGGACCAGATGGCAAAAATCCGACTGTTCAAGGTATACATCGCCGTTGGGCAATATCCGAGAGCGACCCGCAGTGACCGTGAGACAGCCGATCTTCTCCATCTCCTCGCGATACGGGGATTCGACCAAATCGGTGGTGGGATCATAGATGTAGACTTCACTGTATGGCTTGTGTGGTACGGCATCGTTATCGTCCCTAAGGGTCATTACATTGTTGCTGAATATAGAAAATCGGCCGTCCGGGAGAATATTGACATCGTGCTGGTAGGTCCATGGACCAATCCGCCCCCAGATGATCTTCCCGATGGAAGGACGATAAAGCATCACAAGCGAGAGATGTCGGATGCTGAAAACAATATCCCCCTTGAGTGCGGTTCCATTATCCTCGAGTATTGGCTGGGCATCATTCAAATGGATTCGGTCCATGTTAAAATTCCCAACCCCCAGAAACGCTCCAACAAACCGGTCATCCTGGACCAAAAGTTTCCCGATTGATTGAATCTCCAGTAATTCACCATCAGGTGAAACAACAGCATATGCATCATCACGATAGTGGGTTCCATCAATATTAAAGCTCATGAAAGGAGGGTTGTTAACGGTTGGAACCACGTAGTTGCCCTTGCTATCCCGCTCGATGGAGTGATGGAAGTAGCCGGTTACAGTCCAGACAATGTTGTTGTTGCGGTCGATTTTGACCAGGGGACCTTCTCCACTGGTGAAAACCAGACTTCCATCATCGTGCAACAGAGGATGCTGGGCTTCATACCCGGCTTTGTTGTTGCATCCTACGTCCTGAAAGGTCCGCTCAATTATTTCTTCAACTGGAGGGACCCACCTGTAGACCTCCTTAAAGCCATCAACGCTAACAAGTCGCACCACTACCTGGTCTTCACCCTTGTTGAACTCAGAGATGAGCAGATAGCCAGGATCAACGAAATTTGGATCCCGTAGATGAAATCCCGGTTCAAAAAGTTTTTCACGACGCTCCTGGCGGTGCAGGGTCAGGCGCTCCATGGTGGATTTATTCTCACCGGCCTTCCCTTTCAGAAACGCCCCTAATTCCTTCAGGCCATTGTCTATTTGATGATAAGGAGGCAATTGGAGGTAGGAAACGCCAAAGCCAATCACCAAGCAGCTGAAGATGACCAAATAATAAAATGCCAAGCGGGCGATCAAAGGTTGTTTCTGGTTTAAATCCGGGTCAGGCATTGGCAGGGTTCAGTTTTTTGTTGTTTCCAGCCAGTCTAGATCGACTTCGTCAGGGAGGAGGTAGCGGCACCAGTTGACCATGCCTTCCGTGTCATCCGTCACCTTGTTGGTGTATTCCCAGCGCAGGGTGTCACCGGACAGACGAAGAATGCGGCAATAATCGTACTGTTCCAGAAAGACATCCCCGTTAGGGAGGATACGGGAACGCCCCCCTGTAGAGGAGATGCACTGGGATTTCTCCATCTGATCACCATAAGGGGAAACGACGGAATCCGTGGTGGCATCGTAGATATAGACCTCACTGTGGGATTTGTGGGAAATGACGTTGTCGATCGTCTCCACACATAGGACGTTGTTGCTGAAGATGGAATATCGCCCATCAGGCAGGATGTTAATGTCGTGCTGGTAGGTCCAAGGCCCGATCCGCCCCCAGATAATTTTATTTGTGGAAGGACGGTATAGCATGACCAGTGACAGGTGCCGCATGCTGAAGGCGATGTCCCCTTTTTTGGCAATCCCATTGTCCTCAAGAATGGGCTGGGCGTCATTCAAGTGAAGTCTGTCCTCCGTGAAAAACCCCGCGCCTAAAAATAAACCGAAAAACCGATCATCCTGCAGCATGATTTTCCCCACCGAGCGGTTATCCAGGACCTTCCCCTCCGCTGAAATGACACTGTAGGCGTCGTCACGATACGGTTTATCGAACTGCATGAAAGCAGGCTTATTCACCACGGGGACGACGTAATTTCTGTTATGATCGACTTCAATGGAGTGGTGGAAATGACCGTCTACAATCCAGAAAATTTCGTTGTCCTTGGATATCTTCACCAATGGACCGTTACCGCTGGTGAATACCAGGCTACCATCGCTGTGCAGGACGGGATTTTGGGCGGTGTATCCGGCGAGGTTATTGTTTTTCGTGTCCCGCGATGTTCGGTTCAGAATTTCCTCAATGGGGGGCAACCACCGGTAGATTTCCTCGAATCCATCAACCGCGACCAAGCGTACAATAACCTGTCCTACCTCCTTGTTAAACTCCGAAATGAGCAAATAACCTGGATCGACAAAATTTGGGTCGCGGAGATTGAAGCCGGGATCGAAAAGGTTTTGTCGACGCTCCTGGCGATGCAGTAGCAAGCGGTCACTAGCAGATTTACCTTCCTCGGGGGTACCCTTGAAAAAGGTGGCCAATTCCTTGAATCCCTTGTCAATCGCCCCATACGGTGGCAGTTGCAGATAGGAGATGCCGAACCCAATTACCAGACAGCCGAAGATAACCAGGTAGTAAAAGGCCAGGCGAGCGAGCAGCGGGGGCTTATTAGTGGATTTCGGTTCAGGCATTAGAGAGATGTCTCCTTGGGTCAATAACTGGATCTCTGAAGTAAGGAACCTGTAAACCTTGGCAAGAAAGGACGTAATGGGGCGGTGCTGTTTAGCAATTTCTTGCTATGTCAGGTGCACATTTCCAATCTTTCCGAATTCCGCCTAGTCCCCATGACCTGTCCAACCACCTTTCACAACAGCTTTTCCTGCACATACTGATGCTGGATTCAAAAAACCGCTTTGAGGCATAATATGCGATCCAAGCTACAGATTCCTGACACAGCGTACCGGTGGATTATGGTCGCCGCCATAGTATATTGCATCATCTTCGCCATTCAATGGATGGGGGATCCTCTGGCCAGGCTTCCCCAAGCCGATGCCAAGGAAAACCTGACACTCGCCTATCTGATCAGTAGGCATTCCCTTCCCTTGGAGCCATTTTACCGGGCCATGCTGTACCCCTGGATCCTCAGTTTCTTCGCGGGACTACAGGGATGGGCACAAATCGCCTTATTTGCGGGCCTGGGACTCCACATCCTCGCCGCTTTCCAGGTCCGTCACCTGACTCTCCAGATTTGGGAATCGGACAAGTCGGGTCTAATCGCGTTCCTGCTCTATATCCTGAACCCGGCGTCCTTGTTCTTCTCCTTGCAGGTAATGGACATGACGCTGGCGATCGTTCTTTTCCTGGGGGCCATGCAATGTCTTTTGAGGAATGACAGGCAGTCCCGGTCCCTCAGTCTGGCGGGAGGCCTGTTGGCAGGATTAGCCTGTCTGGCCCGGCCGCATTTCCTGCCCGCGGCCCTGGTCCTGATCCTCCTTCCTTTATTGAGGAAGCAGGCAATAAAGGAACGTACCTTGAGTTCGGGCCTTATTCTCGCGGGCTTATCCTTGATGTTGCTTTTTCAAGGAATTCTCAATTACCGGCATGCCGGGGAGTTCCGCATCCTTCCCTGGCAGGGTCCCTACAACCTTTACGCGGCCAACCGGGAAGGGGCCAACGGGCTCTACTATGGCCACACAATGGAACTGACGGGAGAAACTTACCTCAATGCAGCGCGCAGGGAATCCGAACTGATTTACGAATCTGCCACTGGAGAAACAGTTCCTTTTGATATCTCCCGCTTCAACCGTTTCTGGAAGGATCAATTCAAGGACAGGGTCGCCGGGGATCCCCTTGGGTGGGCGCGGCTCATCGCCTTTAAAGCGTATGCAGTTCTCAATTCGTACGAGCAATACAACAACCTGACCTTTTCATACCACAAGGAGCGGTTTCCTCTGCTCAGATATAACCCGATGAACTGGGGGATCCTGCTTATCCTGGGATCTTTTGGGGCAGTGTATCTGGCGAGCCGGGACTGGAAGGCAGCAGCCATCCTGAGCGGGTTGATCCTTGCTTACAGCGTTTCGCTTATCCTCTATTACGCCAGTGCCCGGTTTCGCCTGCCGCTGGCACCTGTACTGGCTGTATTCGCCGGAGGGATTCCAGTGCTCCCGGGTGCGGCCAGGCTGAACTGGAGGAGCCTGATCCTGCCCGGGGCCATCGGACTCCTGTTCGGGCTCCTTACCTTCAGCAGCTTCGCCGGAATACGTGACGAAAAAACCTACCTGCAGGACCGGCTTCTCCTCGCCGGTGCCCATTCGCTCCTGGGCAATGACCTGCAAGCCGCCGAGCTGGCCAGGACTGCGCTGAAGGTACAGCCCAAGCGCCATACTGCAAACGTGCTCTACCTGAAAAGTTACCTCTTTCTGCGGATGACCGGCGATGAGGCCTACCGGCAATTCGGCGAATGGGAGGAGCAGAAAAAGTGGATAAAGTTTGATGCGGTTGATGATCCGGACCTGGCCGTATTTTTTGGTTTTTACCTGTGGAACTGGGACATGAAGGATGTCGCGAGGGACATTTGGCAGGACAACATCGAGTCATCAGACCTGGCCAGGCGGACACTTGCGGTAATTGACGGTACCGCAGTTATCGACGACAAAACCCTGGCCTTGCAACGGCTGCTTGAGGAGGAAAATGAAAATGATTGAACCGGGGCGCTGGTCCGTTCTTTCAATAATCCTTATACTGACAGCCGCCCTGCTGGGGTTGACCACCGTCGCCGATTACGGTTCCAGCTGGGATGAGCAGATCCGAAGGGAAGCCGGCGAGCAAAAGCTGGCTTACTACCAGCACCTTTTCCGCGGGGAATTCGACCAGGCCCGGGAAATCTCCTCCCGTAAGGACAAGTATCCCGGCTTCTACGACCTCAACCTCGCCCTGCTGCGGCGGATCTCGCCTTTCTCCGATGTCACGACCGGCCATGCGTTTTCCCTCCTCCTTGGGGTTATCACGGTCCTTGGCGCTGTACGCCTGGCCACCCTCCTCGGCACTACGCGGGCCGGCTTCCTGGCCGGACTGGTCCTGCTCCTTACACCCAGTTTTTACGGACACATGTTCATCAACCCGAAGGACATCCCCTTCGCCTTCGGCTCTGTTTGGTCCATCTACTGGATCGCCCGTTGGTTGCGGGATTGGCCGGCCCCGGGGTGGAAGACAATCGGGTTCACGGGGCTGAGCATCGGAATCACCCTGGCTTGCCGGATCGGCGGACTGGTCCTCATCTGCTACCTGGGACTGTTCATCCTTCTGGCCTGGCTGGCCGGCGCACGGCAAAAGGAGGAACAGGTCCGCTATTCCCTGAAGCCCCTCCTCCGGCAGATCTTGCCCGTCGCAGTGGTGGTAATGGCGGGGCTGGTCATCCTGGCCATCTACTGGCCCAGTATGCACGCCAACCCGTTTGCCCGGACCGGGGAAACGCTGGGAGCCGTGACCCAGTTCGACTGGACCATGCCGATTTTCTTTGAAGGGCAATTCGTCCCGGCTCAGGATTTGCCATGGTATTACATCCTGAAGATGTTCCTCCTGAAGATCCCGGTCGGTATCCTGGCACTTCTGTTTGCCGGGGCAGGATTTGGCATAAAGGCCATTAGCCAACGCGAACGATTGCTGCCCCAGCCCGCCGATCTGCCCAGGCTCCTGCTCTGGTTTGCCATCCTTTTTCCATTGGCCTACGTCATCGTCCGTAACTCCACCCTCTACAACGGAATTCGCCACCTGCTCTTCCTTGTTCCGTTGATTGCAGTTGTGGCGGGGATGGCACTGGACCACATCCTGGTCCTGCTGAGCCGGACCCGTAAAGCCTTACGGATTACCGCGGTGACAGGAATGGCAGGTTACGCCCTCTGGATCGCCGTCACCTGCATCCGCCTGCATCCCTACCAGTACATCTATTACAACGAACTGGCTGGTGGGATTCAGCAGGGATCCCAAAAGTACGAGACCGATTACTGGGGGACCGTCTACAAGGAGTTGACGGAGGGACTTCTCAGGCATCTGGCCGAGGCCCGTCCATCCTTCAGCCACCCCTACGTCGTCATCAACATGGAGCACGTAACCTGGCTGGCCCAGCCCTACCTGCCGGAGGAATCCAGCCTGCCCATCAGGTTGGTTCGTTCGCAGCCGGACGAGGATGACTATTACATGGCCAGCACCAGCTGGGCCGCCAACCAATACCATAAAGGAGATCCCGTGGTCGAAGTGAGCCGAATGGGAGTGCGCTTGGGGGTGGTGAAGGACCGGCGCAATCTGTCCGAAAAAGAGCGGGCACCTGTATTTCAAAATGAGGAATCCGAATGAGGCTTTCCTTGATCACAATTGTTGTGGAACTGCTAAAAATTGCCCATATCCGGGGCTGACTGATTTTTGCACTGACACATTTTTAGGAAACCGAAATTATTCAGAATCACCGTACTGGAAAATTGATGAGCAGCATTGCCGTTATTGGACAAGGATACGTAGGGCTCCCCCTTTCCCTGATCTTCGCGGAGGCGGGGGCCACCGTTCTGGCCTTGGATGTGGACGAGGCCAAGGTGGATGCCCTTCAATCGGGGCAAAGCTACATACGGCATATTCCTGCTGACCGCATTCGCAGGGCAGTCGAGTCCGGAAACCTGCGGCCGGGAACGGACTTCACCACTGTTTCCCACGTCTCGGCGGTCGTGATCTGTGTCCCCACCCCGCTGGACAAGCACCGCCAGCCGGACATGTCCTATGTCGAGAATACGGCCCGCTCCATCGGGCCGCACATTTCCGCTGGCTGCCTGGTGGTTCTGGAGTCCACGGCCTACCCCGGGGCGACCGAGGAGTGCCTGCTGCCGATCCTGGAAAGCACCTCCGGGATGCAGGCGGGAACGGACTTTCACCTGGCTTTTTCCCCCGAGCGGGAAGACCCGGGAAATCCCCTGAGCGAGATTGGCCGGATCCCCAAGCTGGTTGGCGGGCTGACGGAAGCCTGCCTGGAAAAGGCGGTGGCGTTGTACGGGCAGGTGGTCCAGCAGGTGGTCCCGGTCTCTTCCTGCAAGGTGGCGGAAGCAGCCAAGCTGACGGAGAACATCTTCCGCAGTGTGAATATTGCCCTGGTCAACGAGTTGAAGGTGATCTTCTCTCGAATGGGGATCGATATCTGGGAGGTAATTGAAGCGGCCAAGACCAAGCCCTTCGGCTACATGCCCTTTTACCCGGGACCCGGGCTTGGTGGACACTGCATTCCCATCGATCCTTTTTACCTCAGCTGGCGGGCCAAGGAGGAAGGACTGACGACCCGGTTCATCGAGCTGGCCGGGGAAATTAACCAGGTCATGCCGGACTACGTGGTCGCCAAACTGGCTGATGGCCTGAACGATTTTGGCAAGCCCATCAAGGAGAGCCGGATTCTCATTATGGGCATGGCGTACAAGAAGAATGTCGACGACATGCGGGAGTCCCCGGCCCTAAGAATCCTGGAACTGATCCATGAACGCGGCGGCCATCCCTATTATTACGATCCCTTCATTCCGGTGCTGCCAAAGACCCGGGCGCACATGCAATGGCGGGGAATGAAATCCATTTCATGGGACTCGGTCAGCCTGGGGCAGTTTGACGCGGCGGTCATCGTCACGGCCCATGAAGGGATGCCCTACCAGAAGCTGGTCGACTCGGTACCCCTGATTATTGACACCCGCAACGCCCTTGTCGATGTGACACCCGGCAAGGCCAGGATCATAAAAGCATAATGGAATTCATCGATCTTAAGGCCATTCACAGGCGGAGCGAGGAGGCCATTGAAGCCGCTATGGCGGGCGTCCTCGAACATGGACGCTTCATCAACGGACCGGAAGTCCATGAGCTGGAAACCGCGCTGGGCGAATTCCTCGGCGGGACCCATTCCATCCTGACCTCCAGCGGGACCATGGCCCTGGAGATCGCGCTCAGGGCACTCGGCATCGGGCCCGGCGACGAGGTCATCACCACCCCCTTCACCTGGATCAGCACAGCCGAAGTAATCGGGCTGGTCGGGGCCACACCTGTTTTCGCGGATATCGACGCGGAAACCTACAACATCGATCCGGAGGCGGTGCGGGCGGCCATTACACCCAAGACCAAAGCCGTCATACCGGTAAACCTGTTCGGCCAGATGGCGGATTATGAGGCAATAGAGGAAATTGTCGCCAATAAGCCGATACACATAGTCGAGGATGCCGCGCAAAGTTTCGGAGCCGAACGAAAGGGACACAAAAGCGGAACCACCGGCACCGTTTCCTGCACCAGCTTCTTTCCGGCCAAGCCCTTGGGCTGCTACGGCGATGGAGGCGCCATTTTTACCCGGGACAAGGGGCTGGCGGACCGCTTGCGGGCCATCGTCAACCACGGCGGACTGGTCCGGGGCGACCATGACCATTTGGGAACCAACGGGCGCTGCGACACCCTGCAGGCAGCCATTTTACTGGCCAAGCTCCCGGCCTACAAGGAGGAGATCGGGCTGCGGCAGGAACTTGGTCGACGCTATTCCGAGCTACTGGGGGACTGTTGCCGGACCCCCGCCATTGCCGCCGGTAACACCCACATCTATGCCCAGTACACGATACGCCCAAATGACCGGGGTCAACTGGCCAAGGATCTCCGCGACCAGGGCATCCCCACGGCGGTTTACTACCGCAACTGCCTGCACCAGCAGAAGGTATTCCAGCCGTTGGGCTATAGAGAAGGCAGCTTCCCTCATTCGGAGGCGGCGGCCCGGGAGGTCCTCAGCCTGCCCTTCCATCCCTACATGAGCCATGAGCAACAGGACCGCATCTGCAAGGCGGTCAGGGAGAGCAAGCATGCCTGAGGGACGCCACGAAAGGAGCCTGGCGCTCATCGGATGCGGAAACTGGGGCAAGAACCTGGCCCGGAATTTCAGCGCCCTGGGGGCCCTGCATACCATTTGCGAACCAAGCGACGAGCTGCGGGAACATCTGGCCGGACAGTACCCCGAAGTCACCGTGGAATCCGATCCGGAGGCGGTCATGGACAACCCGGCCATCCGGCAGGTGGCGATTGCGGCCCCGGCGGTCCTGCATTACAAACTGACCCGGCAGGCCCTGCTGGCGGGCAAGGACGTCTATGTGGAGAAGCCCTTTGCCCTCACGGTCAGCGAGGGGGAGCAATTGCAGGAAATGGCCCGCGACAACGACCGGATCCTCATGGTCGGGCACCTGCTGCAGTATCATCCCGGAGTTTGCCGGCTGCAGGAGCTGGTCGCCGAGGGAGCCTTCGGCAAGGTCTTCCGCATTACCTCCAACCGGATGAACCTGGGCAAGGTCCGAACCGAGGAAAACGCCTTCTGGAGCCTGGCCCCCCACGACATCTCGGTCATCCTGAGCCTGCTGCCGGAGGCCCGACCCGTCTCCGTCCGGTGTATGGCCGAGGCCTACCTCCGCGAGGGCGTCGCGGATTGCTGCCTCTGCAGCATTGAATTTTCGAACGGCGTACGGGCACAGATCCAGGTCAGCTGGCTGCACCCGTTCAAGGAACACCGGCTGTCCCTGATCGGCGAGGCCGCCATGGCCGTCCTCGACGACACCCAGGACTGGCCCGACAAGCTCACCCTAAGGCGGGATTACTTTGCCTCGAAAGTGGTGGAGCCCCAGTCGCTGGAGCCGGTTGAGCCCCTTCGGAAGGAATGCCGGCACTTTCTGGATTGCTGCCGTGACCGGAAGTCCCCCAAGACCGACGCCGCCGAGGGACTGCGGGTCCTGCAGATCCTCGAGGCCGCCCAAGCCAGCGCGGATGCTGGCGGACAGGCTATAGAATTGAACCCATGAGCAAGGAAGAACCCATGGAAGATCCTCCCTACATCCATCCCAGTTCAATTGTCGATGACGGGTCCGAGATAGGCGCGGGCACGAAAGTCTGGCACTTCTGCCACATCAGCAAGGAGACTCGTATTGGCAATGGATGCAGCTTCGGCCAAAACTGTTATGTAGCACCGGGAGTGGTGGTTGGCAACGGCGTCAAGGTGCAGAACAACGTCTCCCTCTACACCGGGGTCATCGTCGAGGACGACGTTTTCCTGGGTCCCTCCTGCGTCCTGACCAACGTCATCAATCCACGGTCGGCTGTATCACGAAAGCACGAATACAAGCAGACCGTCATCAAAAAGGGTGCCACCATCGGGGCCAACGCCACCATCATCTGTGGCGTCACTATCGGCGAGTACGCCTTTATCGCGGCGGGGGCGGTGGTGACGAAGGACGTGCCAGCGTTTGCACTCATGAAGGGGGTGCCGGCCATGCAGGCGGGCACTGTGGACGCCGAGGGGAATATTCAATGAGGGAAGACGGGGTGGGTGTGACTAGAAACAGGGATCTGGCACTTCTCCTTGCCTATCCGGCCCTTCATCACGGCGTCCGTAAAGCTGCCCACTGGTCGCGGTCGCTCTTCTCAGGTTTTCCGCCCCGGAATAAACCGAAACCTCCCTACGTGTCCTTCCTTTTTATCGTCGGCTGCGGTCGGTCCGGCAATACCCTCCTGCGCCGACTCATGATGGAAGACCTGGACATCTTTATTCCACCGGAGTCCTACGTCCTGCCAACCATCGCATCCTACCGGATCACCGCCAGATCCCAGGAGTGGCCGGACCTTGTCAACCGCGTTGTCCACACCCTGATTGATCGTCCGGGATTCAAGATCCCGGGTTTAGGCGATCCCCATTCCTTCTGCCGCGAGGCCGGTAGCTGGCCCGCCGAGGAAAGAGACATAGGGATTCTGGTCCAGCGGTTCTATGGATGGATCGGGAGGGAGGTCGGTCTTCCTTCCAGTTGGGCCGGAGACAAAACCCCGGGCAATACTTTCTACCTGTCCGACCTGGATTCGATGATGCCGGGAGCAACATTTATATATCTTGTCCGGGACGGGCTGGACGTTATTGCCTCCTATCTTAATTCCGGCCTGTATGATGATCCGATGCAGGCCGCAAAGCGGTGGAAACTCAGCCATGTCCATTGGAAGCATTTCAAGGGTAAACTTCCAGAAAACCGATACCTCGAGATTCGCTATGAAGACCTGGTAAAGGATTCGGATTCCTGCATCGCAAAAATAGCGAAAAAGTTTGGAATACCATTTCGCGATCAAAAGGCGGAAGTGATCGACATAATGGGCGATGTCGGGAACCTGGCCCATCATGCAAATGTGGTGGGTCGCGTATCCCCAACCTCAGTGGGTAAGGGAAGAAAGCAGGTCCCCATGGAAGTCCTCAATTCAGTCAGGAAGCTTGTCAACCCAGCCCTGCGGGAGCTCGGGTACCAAACTGTATGAACTCAGTAGTGATGGAACTAATTCTAATACCGATATTGGGATGCGGGTAATCGTCCTTCCATCCACTTATCCGCGTGACCAGAACGATCCTCGCGGAGTCTTCTACAGGGACCATGCCATTGCGCTGCAGCGGGCCGGGGCGGAAGTTACGGTGATCGCTCCCATTATGCACGCTCTGAACAGGCTGCCTTGCAGTCCAATGAAATTTATAAATAGAGATAGTGACGAGAACGGAATTCGAACGATTATCCATGAATTTGTCGGATGCTTTCCAAAATTGCCTTACTTAACCTGTCTTCAATGGGCGAAAGCTGCTGAACGCATGCTCTATTTATTCGTGGAACGGCATGGCGCTCCGGATTTTGTCCATGCTCACTGTGCGGTGAATGCAGGGTATGCTGCTTACCGGTTTAGCCGAAAATCCGGGATCCCATATCTGATCACCGAGCACAGCACTGGTTATCGCCGGGGTATCTACAACAAAAGCCAAATAAATATCTCAAAGAAGGTGTTCAATTCAGCCAACGCACGAATTGCCGTAAGCAAACAGCAGGCAGTATTGATGGCCGATCAGTTTTCAGGTCAGGGAGAATGGGTCGCCGTACCCAATGCCCTGTCTGCGGAGTTCCATGACCACGAACCAGTTCATGGGCGTGAGCCGGGAATGCCTTTCACCTTTGTTTCTGTGGGATACCTCAAGCCGATCAAGGACCATGCTTTACTCCTCAAGGCGTTGCGAAGTGTAACTAGAAGCCGTGAACATGTTCGTCTGGTCATCGTGGGCGACGGTCCGGAAAAAATGAAACTTCTTTCCCTGGCAAAGCAACTAGGCATTCAGGATAAGGTAACCTTAACTGGAATTTTGCCCCGGACTCAGGTCAGGGAAACGCTCGACTCCGCGGACTCCTTCGTTTTGCCCAGCCAATACGAAACTTTTGGCGTTGTCGTAATTGAAGCCCTCTCGAGGGGTTTACCTGTAATTGCCACCAGGTGCGAGGGACCCAATGACATAATTACTCCCAAGAATGGTCTTCTAGTCCCCATCGGTGAGGCAAATTTACTGGCGGCGGCCATGATTGAAATAATGGAGAAATTCAGCGACTTCGACAAGCAAGTCATTCGTCGGGATGCATGCAAGAAATACGGCCCGGAAAGTGTTGGAACAGCTTTACTTAACTGCGCAGGGAACTCGGCGGGAATCCGGTAATGGATGAATTGTCGATGAAGCAAAATTACGGGGCACTTAACAAAAATATCGGCTTATCCCTCTCAAGGAGAGTAGTCGCGACTGTTCTTCAATTACTGGTGGTTGTCATCATTGCCAGAAGCCTTGGGCCGGAAGGCAACGGCAAGTTCGCCATCGTTATAATCCTGCCCAATCTGCTCAACTTGCTTGTCGGAATGGGATTCGGTCCGGCCATTGTATATTATGTGGGCAAAGGTGTGTATAGCTCAGGGGAGGTTTTCCAGGTTGGCTTGCGTATGGCCGGTGTTACATTGGCTGGTAGCCTGCTAGTTCTCCTGCCGGTTCTGTACCTGGCCCATTCCATTCTTCTTCCATCGATAGAATTTCCAATCCTGGTGCTGAGTATAGCGGCTCTTCCAGCAGTCCAGTTAAATGATCAGTTTTCCTCCCTCTTCCTCGCGGAGGAGGATTTCAATTCCTATAACCTGACGCAGTTGATACAGCCGATAGTCCTGCTGCTGAACCTGCTTTGCCTGCTGTTGTTCGATCGCCTGGACATATTGAATTCCGCGGTGGCCTTTACCGCAAGCCACTATGCACTCAGTATCCTGCTGATGGTGTTTATCCGTTACCGCCTGGGCAAAAAGTCCGGCATGGATCTCTTGAGGACCCGGGAGATATTTTTCCACCTGGCCGAATATGGTTACCGCGCCCAAGCCGCCAATATCATTGGAATCCTGAGCAGGCGGACGGATATCTTCCTAATCAATTTTTTCATCGGGACGTCCTCAACAGGCGTCTATGCCGTTGCCAGCCAAATCAGCGAAAGAATGGGAATACCTTCCGCGGCGATCAGCAACGTTCTATTCCCTCGCCTGGTCCGACTGAGTAATTCTCCACAGGAAGGAAGCAGCCTGATACTCCGCTACTCTTTAGTAGCCTGTGGAATCTCAATTGTCGGTTCCTGTATTCTGGCCGTCTTCGGTAAACCTCTGATTTCACTGGTTTTCGGAAGTGCATTCACTCCCGCCTACACGGCTCTAGTCATACTTATCCCTGGAATTATCACAACCTCTGCCGGCAAGATTCTGGCAAATTCGATTGCTGCCATGGGACGACCCGGATTTAACAGTGTGTCGGCCGCGGTGGCGTTGTTCATTAACCTGGTCGGGAACCTGATCCTGATCCCCTCCTATGGGATCGCAGGAGCCGCAGCTGCAACCTCATTCTCCCAGGTCGTTAAGTTTGCTATTAGGTTCAGGTACATCCTATTATTGTCCAGAGAATGAGGTTACTTCCCGCATATACAAGGATTGGCCCGAGTCATGAATTTTGACAAGGGCGATGGCTGGGGCAGGTTGATCCCATATTTGAACAATAGGTATTTCATGAAGCATATCCATATTCGAACACTTCAACAAATCGAACATAACCAAGTATTTTGGTCCTCATTGAGAAACTAGTACCATATCGATTGACTCGATCCACAGGAGAATAATGCAGACTGGCTGCAGGAACTAACTGCGCCTCTGATTCCAATTACACAAGATGAGCAAGGTACTGATTATCTGTCTGAGTGATCCCAGCAAAGCCCCAAGGCCCAAGCGGATGGTGGAATATTGCCTGGAGAGGGGGAATCAAGTATCCGTTCTCAGTCCACCGCCCAATTCAAAAGTCCCGGGAGTTGAATATTTCAGCACGGGATCGAGTCATCCGCGGCTGCCTCCCCTCATAATCCGCAACATCCGCAACGTATCCGGAGCGATTATCCAGAAATTCCTTACCAATGACTCCCTGAAGGAGGGGGTGATCAACCTGTCCCAGGGATTGGCCACAGCAAAGGCGGAGCTACTGGCAAAAAATTTCGACCTGGTCCTTGTCGAGGACTTGGACTGCCTGCCGTTTGCCTTCTCCATTAGGAAGTCCGCCAAGGTTATATTTGATGCCAGGGAGTTCTACCCCAAGCAGCGCGAGAACAATCTGTTCTTCCGCCATTTCCAGGCTCCCTACAGGACACAAATTTGCAGGAATTACCTGCCTAAGTGCTCCGGCCTAATCACGGTTTCCCCGGGAATAGCAAGCAAGTACGAGGAGGAGTTTGGCGTTCATGCCAAGATCTTCCGAAGCACCCCTAACTTACATCAATTGCCGACTCGCACCTTGTCGGCGGAGAAAATTCGGATGGTCCATCATGGATTGGCGAATCCGAATAGGCAATTGGAGAAAATGGTGGACGTATTTTCCCTTCTCGATTCTAGGTTCCACTTGGATATGTATTTAACCGGCAACTCCTTCGTCATCCGGGAATTGAGATTGAAGGCAAGGAACATTCCGAATTTACGGATTCTCGATCCGGTTCCCCTCAAGGAAATCATTCCCACAATTTCCAATTATGACATCGGTTTCTTCTATGTGGAACCCTTGACCTTCAATTTGAAGTACTGCCTCCCCAACAAACTTTTCGAGTTTATCCAGGCGAGGTTGGCAGTAGCCATCGGTCCGTCCCCGGACATGGCCAGGATAGTAGAACAGAACGGCTGTGGATTTGTTTCAAAGAAATTCACAGTAGAATCGATGGCCGAAAGGCTGACGTGTCTCTCCGCAAGTGAAATTCAATCGGCTAAGGAAAAATCAAATGTCGCTGCATTTGAATTGTGCTTTGAAAAAGAAAAGCAGGTACTGGACGACCTCCTAGACGGCCTTGAATGCAGGCTATAAGTCCGCCGAGAATCAAAATGTATACTCAAATTGTTCCAGGTCCCGAATAAAGTGCTCGCCAATTATGTTCCTACATTCTGAATTATAGTATCCACGGTAGTGATCTCTTGATGACACCTTCCGATGGGGGAGCTCGACTTGAAGTCCGATCTTTTCGCAAATATTGGCAAAGTCACGAGACAGATGCTCGAACCTTCCAACATAATCCACTATTAGTTTATTATCAGAGTCTGTCAGCCAATCGACGCAGGGCATAAAGTACTTAGGATTGTCAAAAAGCGAGGGATTGTTATCGCGATAAGCTGATTTTACCCAGTCCTCAAACTTCATACCGCTGTCAGCCAAATTGCCTTGATTGGTTTTAACCCTGTAGTGGTAATGCGATACAACCTTGTCCCACGGATTTCTTACAACAGTAAACTTGAAAGCATTTCTCCATCGCTCCAACCCCACTTGGTTTCGCTTCTCCATTGCGGTCAAATGCTCCGCTGGCAGCCTGAAAGCCTCCTCGATGCTCGTCCCCCCGGTTTTGTTGATATGGATGAAGTAGAAGTCATCAATGTACAGAGAGCGTGCAAGGCGAATTCTGTGTGTTAGCCTTCGGAGAATTTTTTGCTGTAGGTTTCTATACATACTGGAGGATATCGCATTCAAATTCCAATTCGAGAATTTCCGAGCAAGGAATTCACTACAAAGCCAGATCCATCAGGCAAGTCACGGCTTAATTGCGACTGGAAGGTTTCCCTGGCATTCCAGTTTATGCCCTCAATACTATTCAGCCAATCAACCGCACCCACAAGTCCTTCGCGACTGGCGGAGTAGCAGTGCACGATATCGTGCTTTGCTTGCAGCATCCTGAGGTAGCCCCGATCCCCCGTAGAATTTACATAGACCGTTGGAACAGCAAGGCAACCTGCCTCGCTGGCTGTGGAGGCGCCTTCCGTAAGGACAAGGCGAGCATAATAAAGAAGACTGTGAAAATCCTCCGGTTGAGGATTAATGAGATCAATTCCCAGATCCCGAGTGATCGCGCTTTCCTCGACTGAGGCGACAATCCGGTACTTTCCTTGAACGGAGTCGATAAACCGCTCTAGCTCGTCACCAATTCCCCGTGCACCAATGTCATGCAGCGTGTTCCACGCGGAGATACGAAGGATGATGAATTCTCCCGGCACAAGATCGCCGTACCGCTTCAGGACTGAGGGATCAGGGTCGAACACGCCTTTCCTGAGGAACATCATTTCATGAATCCCCTGATATCGAATTTGCTTGTGACCAAGTTCCTTACAGAAGCATTCAGGCGTGTAGATCGCATCGGCAAACGGATGGGCGATCCGGTGGTTGAAATGCTGGAATTCCGAGTCCGTAAAGATGACGTTGCGGACGCCAAACAGCTTGGCCGATTGCGTGTAGCTCCCCATCAGGCTGGCCACCACGTCGGGGCGAAAGCGCTGGATTTCACGGGCCACGAGGTACTGACGTTGGAGCATTTCCAAAAAGGGAAAGCGGTTGCGGGTCTGCCGGCGCGGGGGAATAACAGCCTCAATCCAGTCATACACCTCTAGCAGTCGTTTCATGACATCTCGATCGCGCCCTATCAACCGAACCCGGTGTCCCAGTCGCTGCATCTCGCGGATGGGATATTTCCAGAAGTGGATATGCGCCGGATGGTGGGCTTCGATCAGGATCCTCATAACCTGCCTGACTTCAGGATCGGGAATCCAGTTTCTCGATTATCCCCGCCCTTGGCTCCAGCCGCACCGTCCTCGCCAGCACCAGCTCCGCGATCAGGCCCAGCGAAATCAGCTGCGCCGACAAGAGCGTCCCCAGTATTCCAAAAAAGAACAATGGCCTTGTCCCAATCCCTTTGTATCCCAGAAACCACCCCACCGACAAATACACCAGTATCCCCATACCCACTACACCGACCAGCAAACCCAAACCGCCGAAGAAGTGGGCGGGGCGGCGGAGGTAGCGGGTCAGGACGACGGTGGTCAGGAGGTCCAGGGCGCCCTTGATCATGCGGGTGGCGCCGTACTTGGACTGGCCGTGCTGGCGGGGGGAGTGCTCGACCACCACCTCGTCCACCTTGTAGCCGTCGGCGTCGGCCAGGATGGGGATGAAGCGGTGCATTTCCCCGTAGAGCTTGAGTCCCTTGGCCACCTCGGAGCGGTAGGCCTTGAAGCCGCAGTTGATGTCGTGGAGCTTGAGGCCGGTCAGGCAGCGGGCGACGAAGTTGAAGCCCCGGGAGGGGAGCGTCTTGTCGATGGGGTCGTGGCGGCGCTGCTTCCAGCCGGAGACCATGTCGGCCCCGGCGGCAATCTTTTCGAGGAACTTGGGGATCTCCTCCGGCTGGTCCTGGAGGTCGGCGTCCATGGTGACGATGAGGCGTCCCCGGGCGGCGGAGAAGCCGTTGGCCAGGGCGGCCGCCTTGCCGAAATTGCGCCGGTGCCGGATGGCCCGGACAAAGGGGAACTCCCGGTGCAGGCGGCGGATCATTCCCCATGAACCGTCCTTGCTCCCGTCGTCGACAAAGAGGACCTCGAAGTCCTCCCCCACCCCTTCCAGGACCGGCTGGAGCCGCCGCACCAGCTCTTCGAGGCTGGCCTCCTCGTCGTAGACGGGCACCACCACGCTGATGTCGAGCGGCTCATCCTCCAGGGGTAATTCGGGCGCCAAAAGCGGTTTCACAGGATCTGGTGATACTGAATGTGCCCTATCTTGCAACCCCAAGGAACGCTAACTCAAAAGCTTGCCCCGATGGCGGGCGGGCGGCACCGTTCTGGACACGCATGGAGAAGCGCTTGCAACGAAACCTGATCATCGCCGGGCTGGTCACGGGATTACTCACCGCCGGGCTGCTGGCCTGGCTCTGGTACCACTACCGGGAAAGCCTGCCGCCCGTCAACGAGCTGCGGGAGCGCCTGATGGCCTTTCTGCAGACCATTCCCGCCCCGCTCTACTTCGTGGCCTTCGTCATCCTCCCGGCCCTGGGGGTGCCGCTGACCGTCTTCTACCTGACGGCGATGCCGATCCTCGGGCGGACCCATCCGCTTCTGGGAATCGCCCTCTCTCTGCTGGCCCTGGTCCTGAACATTGTCCTGACCAACATCCTCGCCCGCGGCATCCTGCATCCCTTCATCGAGCGGATCATCCACCGCCGCGGCCTGGCCATTCCCAAGTTGAAGCCGCACAACGAGTGGCGCATCGTCCTGGCCATGCGGCTCTCTCCCCTCCCCTGGGCCCTGCAGAACTACACCCTGGCCCTCGGGCACGCCCGCTGGGTGACCTACCTCTGGGCCTCCCTGGTCATCCAGGGGGCCATCGGGATCGCCATCATGCTGGTCGGGACCTCCATCCTGACGGGCGGCCTTGGCTACATCCTTCTCGCCCTCTGCGGGGTCCTGGTCCTGCAGCTGGTCCTTGACAACATCCGCAAACGCATCAGCCGTGATCGATCCGGGCCCCTCCAGTAAGGACGTCTTCACCGTCAGCGAGCTAACCCGGGAGATCAAGCTACTCCTCGAGGGCGGCTTCCCCCAGGTCCGCCTGCGCGGGGAAATTAGCAACCTCCGGCGCCAGCAATCCGGGCACGTCTACTTTTCCCTCAAGGACAGCGGGGCCTCCATTTCCGGGGTCTGTTTCCGCGGCGATGCCATGCGCCTCCAGGTCCGCCTCCGCGACGGGCTGCAGGTGGTCGGCACCGGGCGCCTGACCGTTTACGAGCCGCGCGGCAACTACCAGGTCATCTTCCGCACCCTCGAGGAGGACGGCGTGGGCCGCCTCCAGCAGGCCTTTCTGGAATTAAAGGAAAAGCTGACCGCCGAGGGCCTGTTCGATCCCTCCCGCAAGCGTCCCCTGCCGAAGCTGGCCCGGACCATCGGCTTCGTCACCTCCGAGACCGGGGCCGCCCTGCGGGACTTCGTCTCCATCCTGCGCCGCCGCGGCTGGTCCGGCCGGCTGATCGTCATCCCGGCCCGCGTCCAGGGGAATGAGGCGGCCCCGGAGATCGTCCGCGGGATCGCCGCCGCCAACCAGCATGAGCTCTGCGACCTGCTGGTGGTCGGGCGCGGCGGCGGCAGCCTGGAGGACCTCTGGCCCTTCAACGAGGAAAGGGTGGCCCGTGCCGTGGCCGCCTCGCATATCCCGGTCATCTCCGCCGTCGGACACGAGATCGACTTCACCCTCAGCGACTTTGCCGCCGACTTCCGCGCCGAGACCCCCTCCGCCGCCGCGGAATGGATCACCAGCGCCCGCCAGGCCTTCGTCGACCGCTCCGACCGGCTCAGGGAACGCCTGCTGGACGGCGTAAGCCGCCACCTCGAGCGCAAGGGCAACCGCCTGGCCCTCCTGACTGCCCATCTCAGGCACCAGCACCCGCGGCACCGGCTGGAGCAGGCCGCCCTCCGCCTCGACGACCTCCAGGGCCGGCTCGGCCAGGTCCTCCTCCTCCGTCTCAAGGATTCGGGACAGCGCCTCGCCCTGGCCAAAAGCCGCTTCCTCTCCCTCCGCCCGGAGAAGCAGATTTTCCATCACCGGGAGCACCTCCGCCAGCTCACCCTGCGCCTCCACAACAACAGCCACCAGGCCACCCTGAAACGCGGTTATGCACTCATCCGGACCGCTAAAAATGATCTGGTCAGTGATGGCCATGCCCTCCCGGAAGGGGCACGATTTATCGTTGAATTGAGGGATGGGAAGTTTGGTGCGGTAAAAAGGGATGCTTAAATTGTAAATCTTCCCGGAAAAATGCGGAATTATTGTTACAGTGATGTAAAATGGCAGTTTTTGGAAGAAATTTGGCGTTTTGGACTTGATCTCCGGGACGAAATGGCGATTAGTGAGGGCATACTAAATTTCCCGAAAGGGAGTTTTGGGGTAACATATAAGGAGTAGTGAAATAGAAAATAATGGCAGGCGGCTTAGGGGTAGGCCGCCTGCCTTCTTTTATGCCCGGATAATTCGCTTCTCGCTTTCCCTGCCCGGATAATGGTTTAACCTGTGGGCATGGCTGATTCACAAACCGGGCCCAACGGCATTCCCGTGGAGACCTTCACCGTCGGCTCCTCCAGCTTCAAGATGGCCCCGCAGGCCGGATTCCGCCTGATGCGCTGGGATTTGCACACCGTCCGCGGGGAGCGGCCGATCCTCTATTGGCCGGACGATCCGCAAGGCCGACCCTTTCCCAACATCCGCGGCGGCAACCCGATCCTCTTTCCCTTCGCCGGGCGCAGCTACGACCGCGGACTGGAGAACCACTGGCGGGCCACCACCGGCGACCGCCTCCCCATGCCGCGGCACGGATTCGCCCGGGACGGCGTCTTCGCGGTCGATTCCCGCTCCGACGACCATATCCTGGGACACCTCGAACCCGGCGAGACGGCCCGGTCGGCCTACCCCTTCGACTACACCTTCAGCGTCGAGTACCGCTTCCAGGAGCTGGCCTTTGTCGTCACTCTTTCGCTACAGAACCACGGCCCGGATCCCGTTCCCTGGTCGGCGGGGCACCATTTCTACTTCAACCTGCCCTGGCACCCGGACGCCCGGCGCCGGGACTACCAGCTCAACATGGAGGCCCGCAAGTGCGCCTGCCACGGGCCGGACGGGAAGCTGGTGATGCAGAAGTGCCGCGATTCCTGTCATGACCTTTCCGATACAGCCCTGCTGGACCGAATCCACTGGCAGCTCCGGCACAACCGGGTCTCCTTCGGGCCCAAGGGCGGCGAGGAGGACCTGCACCTGATCATCGGGGAGGATCCGGTCCCCCAGCGGGGCTACTCGGTGGTCACCTGGTCGGAATCGGAGGACGCTCCCTACTACTGTGTCGAGCCCTGGATGGGCCCGCCCAACGCCGCCGAACACGGCAAGGGCCTGCACTGGGTCGGCGCCGGCGAGACCGGCACCTTCCGCGTCGAGGTCAGCCTGTTTTAGGATCGGCGGCCTCGGAGGGTCCATACAGACACCCGCCTCCCAGAGCGATCCCGCAGGGATCGAACAGGGTAGCCGCGGGTCACGCGCCAGCGTGACCCGGGGAAACGGCGAAGACTCGCCATGACGGCCAAAGGCCGGACCCTATACCAGCCCAGTCCGCAGCACCGCCCAACGGGCGGGGCGCAGGGCTGGGTACGCATTCCGAAAACAAATTGCAGGGCCAACGGCCCGGCAACATGTCACCATTCCAAGCATGGGATATGGGACCGGGCCGATGGCCCTCGCGCCATTTTCCGCACCATTGACCCCGACCTCCGGTCGGGGCTGGTATAGGGTCCGGCCTTTGGCCGTCCTTGGTGAGGGGAATGGCGATTGCCCTTCCCGTGTTTCCCCTCCAAATCGAAACAGGAATCCTGTCCTGTCCCTCCGTGCCTCCGTGAGAGACAATCCTGATTCACCTCGGCATGCCCATGTGGCCGATTTCCCCCTGGAATCCGGCCAGCAGCTCCGGGGTGATCTCCAGGTCCGGGACCGTCAGCTCGCGCCCGCTCGGCATGTGCTTGAAGCGCCGGCCCCCCAGCGGGCGCAGGATCCGCTTCCGCTGCAGCTGCAGGGCCAGGAAAAACTTCAGGCGTTCCCGCGATTCGGCTGCCGCCGGGTCCTCCTCCCCGGTTTCCTCGAACAGGCTCAGGAAGACCTCGTCCGCCGACTGCAGGGCCGCCCGCTTCTCCTCCGCCTCGCTGGTCTCGCGGTCCTTGATACGGTGGCTCCAGCGGCAGACCACCGGGCCCTCCAGCTCCAGCTGCTCCTGTTCGCCATCGAGGATGTCCACCCGCTCCAGGATTCCCTCCGGAGAGCGGTAGAGGTAGCTCCAGGCCAGGTCCCCCGGCACAAACTCGGCGCCGGAAAGGGCGGAAACCTTGTCCACGGATCTGATGGCGATGTCCATGGTGGGTCTGTATGTCGGTGTAAGTCCGGGGTCAATCCAAAGCGAAGGGAGTCGATCCCCGGATTCGGCTCCATGCCAAAATCCAAGGTTTGACCCCGTTCCGTGAATCCCGCTATCAGTCGGGAGATGGCCAATCTCCATATCAGCACCCTGCCTCCCTGCCCGGGACGGATCCTTGTCATCGGGGACGTCCATGGCTGCGTGGAGGAACTGGAGACCCTCATCGAGGCCTTTTCCCCGGGCGAAAACGACCGCATCATCGCGGTCGGGGACCTCATCAACCGCGGCCCGGACAGCCGGGCCACCCTCGAGCTGGCCCGGGAGCGGAAGATTGTCTCGGTCCTCGGCAACCACGAGCAGCGCCTGCTGCAAGCCTGGAAGGCCGGCAACCCGGACCTGCTCAAGAGCAAGGACCTGGCCACCTTCAACGCCCTGCAGGAAGCGGACTGGCAATGGATCGAGAACTGGCCGCACGTGATCCGGATCCCCTCGCGGAACCTGCTCATCACCCACGGCGGCTTCGCCCCCGGCATTCCCTGGCAGGAGCAGGACCCGGGCATGGTCACCTGGATCCAGGTCCTCGACAACAAGGGCGTTCCCCGGAAGCGTTCCGACGCCCCCAACGGCAAGCCCTGGGCCAACCAGTGGACCGGCCCGGAACATGTCATTTACGGCCATACCCCGCGCCCCCATCCCCTCCGGCATCCCCTCGCCACCGGTCTCGACACCGGCTGCGTGTACGGCTACGAGCTGACCGGCCTCAGCCTCCCGGACTGGGACTTCTACCGGGCCCATGCCCGCCGCCGCTACGTGGACGATTAAGCAAGTCCCCTTGGATTCGCTTTGACCGGAGCGGATCGTTCAGGAAAATATGCCTCCGAACCTTCCCCCAGCCGCCATGGAAAGCACTGCTGAACGCCCGGACCTGTCCTATTCCCATGAGGAATTGATGGAATGGCCGCGCGAGGAACTGGCCAACCTCAACGCGGTGCGTTTGGGCGCCACCTCCTCCTTCACGGTGGCCCAGTTCCTGGAGCGCCTCGAGGTCGAGGACGCCCGCCATGTCCTCCGTCAGCTCTCCACCGAGCGGGCGGCAGAGGTCCTTTCCGAAATGGACGAGGAGGAAGCCGCGGAGGTCCTTTCCGAAATGCGCCTGCCCCGGGCGGCCCGCATTCTCGACGACTTTGAGCCGGACGACGCGGCGGACGTCGTGGCCGAGCTCGATCCGGAGGTCCGGGACCGCATCCTGGCCCGCCTGGAGCAGGATTCCCGCGAGTCCATCGAGGAACTCCTGGCCTACGATCCGGATACCGCCGGCGGGATCATGACCACCGAGGTCGATACCGCCACCGAGGACATGACCGTCGACGAGGCCACCGCCCTGATCCGGGAATTCGCCGACAAGCACGAGGACCTGCACTACGTCTACGTGGTCAACAACCGCCACCAGCTGAAGGGCATCGTCTCCCTCCGCAAGCTGATCCAGGCCCGGCCCAGCCAGAAGATCAGCACCATCATGCGGACGGATATCCGCGGGGTCTGCAAACCGGAGATGGACAAGGAGCACGTGGCCCTCCTGATGGCCGAGTACAACCTTCCCGACATCGCGGTGGTGGACGGGCGGAACACCCTCCTCGGGGTCATCACCCACGACGACGTCCTCGACGTCATCCAGGAAGAGGCCACCGAGGACATGCAGAAACTGGCCGGTGCCGGCGGGGACGAGGACATCCACGACGAGATCCTTTTCAGCATCCGCCGCCGCCAGCCGTGGCTGGCCGTCAACCTCGCCACCGCCTTTATCGCCGCCACCGTGGTCAAGCTCTTCGAGCAGCAGATCGGGGCCCTCCCCATCCTGGCCGCCATCATGCCCATCATCGCCGGGGTCGGCGGCAACAGCGGCCAGCAGTCCCTGGCCATCACCATCCGCTCCATCGCTTTGGGTCAGGTCAAGGACGGGGATTCCCGCAGCATTCTCCTCCGGCAGGCCGCCATCGGCCTCATCAACGGCCTCCTCATCGGGCTCCTGGCCGCCCTCATGGTGGCCTTCTTCGGGGGTCCCTGGCGGCTTTCCGCAATCGTCCTCGCGGCCATGGTCATCAACCTCGCCGTGGGCTGCCTGACCGGGACCCTGATCCCCCTGGTCCTCCTCCGGCTGAACCAGGATCCGGCCCAGGTCTCCTCAATCCTGCTGACCTTCGTCACCGACACCGGGGGCTTCTTCATTTTCCTCACCCTGGGATCGATGTTCCTCCTCTGAGGAGGTCTAGATGTACCACATGTGCTCGCCGGTGGAGCTCATCAGGTCCTCCACGGTGAAGCCCTTGAGCAGGTCCTCGAAACGGGCCGAAATTTCCGACCAGACCGCGGAAGTCTTCCTCGAGGAAGCCCCCTCGCCGGGCTGGCTGTGGGAGAGCACCTCCCCTTCCACGGCCCGCATGATGTCGTACAGGGTCACCTCCTGCGGGGACCGGGCCAGCGCATAGCCGCCCTGCTTGCCCCGCTTGCTGTTGATCAAGCCTGCCGTGCGCAGTTCGTTGAGGATCTGCACGAGGTAATTCGAGGGAACCGCCTCCGCCCGGGCCAGGTCCTCGATATGGGGCAGCTCGGGGGCATCCCGGGTGTATCCCAGCTGGGCCAGGACCTGGCAGGCGTATTCCACTTTCAGGCTTAATTTCATGAACCAGTGTAGGCCGTTTTAATCTTGGGTTTCAAACCTTATTTTAATAAGAAAGCGCTGAATCGGCTTCCCGGGAGGGGTCCAAAAGCACGCCTTGCATTCGTGAAGGGGCGCTCCATAGTTCTGCAATCGTGGCCTATTCGTTGCCAAAACCGGAGAAATTCAAGGAGAAGATGAGCCAGCTGGCGGCCCGGCTGAAGCTGCCGGACACCTCGGCGCCGCAGGCCGAGCAGCTGTCCCGCTACCGTGAATACCTCAAGCGTTCCAACGAATGGGTGAGCCGCTATCACCGCAACGGAGGGAGCGGGCTGCGGGTGGTGCATTGCCGCTCGATCGCCGTGGACGTGCTTCTCGAGCATTTGCACGACCTGGCCTGCGCGCGGATCCGCGAAAAGCACGGCAAGCTCTGCGCGGATGTCTCCCTGCTGGCCCTGGGCGGCTACGGCCGGGCCGAGCTGTGCCCCTTCAGCGACGTGGACCTGATGTTCCTCTATCCGCACCGGGTCCGCTCGCCCCAGTTCCCGGAAATGCAGCGGATCTTCAACGACAGCATCCTCTACATGCTCTGGGACCTCAACCTCAAGGTCGGCCACAGCACCCGGACCGTCAAGGAGGCCCTGGCCGAGGCCATGGAGGACGAGCAGAGCAAGAACGCCATGCTGGAGGCCCGGCTGATCTGCGGCAACAAGCGCCTCCACCAGCAGTTTGCCCGGGAGTACGACCGCTTCATCCGCAAGGACAACGTCATGGTCTACCTCAAGCAGCGCCTGGAGGACCAGGAGGAGCGGCGCGGCAAGAACGGCAACACCGTCTTCCTGCAGGAGCCCGACATCAAGAGCGGGGTCGGCGGCCTGCGCGACTACCAGAACATTCTCTGGATGACCCGCCTGCAGTACGACGGACGCGACCTCAGCGACCTGGTCAAGCTGGGCCTGATCCGGCAGAAGGAGCACGACGACCTGATCCGCTCCTACGATTTCCTGCTCCGGGTCCGCAACGAGCTGCATTTCCAGAGCAAGCGCGCCACCGACCTGCTGGACCTCGAGAAGCAGCCCAAAATCGCCTGGGCCATCGGCTACCGCCACCGCCCCATTTTTCCCCGCGTGGAGGCCTTCATGAAGGACTACTACCGCGCGGCCTACACCATTTACCATCTTTCCCGCTACCTCGAGAAACGGCTCTCCATCAATGCCCAGACCACCGTCTCCTTCCAGTCGGTCCTCGAGTCCCGCCGCCTCGGCAAGCCGGAGCGCTTCGACGGCTTCATGGTCCAGGGGAAGGTCCTGATGTCCGATTCCCCGCAGGTCTTTGTCCAGGACCCGGTTCGCCTGATCCGTGTCTTCCGTCATCTCCAGACCCGCGGCCTGGAGCTGGATTTCGACCTCGAGCGCCTGATCGAGGAGAATCTCGAGCTGATCAATGACGAGCTCATCAAGTCCGAGGAGGCCAACCGGTCCTTCCGTTCCATCCTGCAGTCCAAGGGCGACGTCTACCCGACCCTGGACCTGATGAACACCACCGGCGTCCTGCCCCGCTTCGTTCCCGAATGGGGCGGCCTGCACTGCCTCGTCCAGCATGAGTACTACCACCGCTACACCGCGGACGAGCATGTCCTCAAGACCATCCGGGTGCTGGACGGCGTCTTCTCGGGCGAGGAACCGGAATTGAACCGCAAGTACCGCCAGGCCCTTGAGGAGACGGACCTGCCCGGCCTCCTGTACCTGGTCCTCTTCCTGCATGACATCGGCAAATCGCGCGGCATCGAGGATCATGCCGCCATCGGCGCGGAAATGGCGGTTCCGATCCTCGAACGCATGCAGGTGGTGGAGAAAGCCCGCGAAAAAATTCTTTTCCTCATCAAGAATCACCTGGAAATGGCACGAATCTGGCAGAGGTATGACCTTGATGACCCGCAAACCGCCAGGATGTTCTCCCGCTTGGTCCGCAACGGCGAGCAGCTACGCTACCTGTACGTGCTCACCTATTGCGACGCCCGCGGAACATCCCGCAACTTGTGGAACGGGTTCAAGGATGCCATGCATCACCAGCTCTACAAGATCACCCTGGGTTATCTCCAATCGCCGACTCATACCCCGCCTGCGCTGCCAATGATCTCGCCTGCCCACATTCTCAAGAAAATAGACAACCTCTCGGAAGAGGAAGTTGAAGCCCATTTCAACCTCCTCCCCGACCGCTATTTCAGCTATCACAGCGAAAAGGAAATCGTCCTGCACCTGCAGATGATCCACAAGCTGCTGGAAAACATCACCCAGGCGGATTCCCTGGGCTCCCTGGTCCCGGTCGTGGAATGGGAGGACGACCTCAACCTGGGCCTGACCGTGGTCCACGTGGTGACCTGGGACCGGGCCGGGCTGTTCTACAAGCTGGCCGGGGCCCTGACCCTGGCGGGGCTCTCGATTGTCAGTTCCAAGGCCCTTTCGCGCGCCGACCACATCACCATCGACACCTTCTATGTCAGTGAGCCGGCCGGCGGCCCGGTCAAGAACCGGGACGCCATGAAGGAGTTCACCCATCACCTGGAAGAGGCCCTGATCACCAACAAGAACCTCCTCAACGAGATCAACGCCCAGGCCGAGAAGTACAAGCAGCCCAGCTACATGCGGAGCGATGTCACCCTGCCGGCGGCGATACCGGTCCGGGTCGATGTCTACCACGAGTTGTCGCTCAAGCGGACCATCATCGAGATCGAGGCCAACGACGAGCTGGGGCTTCTCTACAAGCTGGCCCGGACCATTTCCGAGCACGGGTTCGACATCACCTTCGCCCGCATCTCGACCGAGCGCCGGGTGGCCGTGGACACCTTCTACATCGAGCCCAGCCAGCCGACCCCGGACACGGAAAGCTCGCAGAACCTGGTCGAGCTCAAGGCCCGCCTGCTGGAGGTCCTCCACGCCTCCAGCCAGCTTCCCCAGAACTAGCCGCCGGAACGGCCGCGCCGGGACCAGTTTTGGATTGGAAAGGGAGGGCGCCCCCTCATGATGGATCCGGATTCCATGGACAAACGTTCCGACCATTCCGCCATCGACGCCCTCTACCGGATCATCCGCGTGGTCAACAGCACGGACGACCCGCGGGAGGCCCTGGAGATCATCATCGACGAGATCATGAACGTCCTGCCGGCCGAGTCGGCCGCCATCGAGCTGCTCAATCCGGACCGGAACTGCCTGGAAATCGAGGTCTACCGGGGCTTTCCCAAAAGCCTGACCGAGACCGAGCTGAAACTGGGCGCCGGGGTCACCGGCTGGGTGGCCCTGCACGGGAAGCCCCTCAACCTCGGCGACGTGCGCCTTGATGCGCGCTATATCGAGATTGATCCCTACATCCGATCCGAACTGGCGGTTCCCATGCTGAACGACAACGGGGCCATCATCGGGGTGGTCAATGTGGACAGCCCCCTGCTGAATGCCTTCGACGAGCAGGACGAGAAGATCCTCACCCTCCTGGCCGCGGAGGCCACCCGGGTGCTGAGCCGGCTCTGGCTGATCCAGCAGCTGCGGCAGACCGCCGATCACCTGGAAATCCTCATCGACATCGCCCGCAACATTGTCTCCAAGCGGCAGCTGGAGGAGATCCTGCAGACCATCACCAGCCGCTCCCTGGAAATCCTTCCCTGCAAGCTGTGCGCCATTTTCCTGCGCGATCCCGAGGAGGAGATGGTCCTCTCCCTGCGCGCCTGCAGCGGCTCGATGGAAGTCGAGAACCTCGGGAACGAGGTCATCCACCTCCAGGAGTCCGCCGTGGGGACGGCCTTCAAGCGGCGCAAGACGGTCGAGATTGCCGACCTCCCCCGCATCGAGGAAAACCACTTCCAGCAACTGATCCAGGAGGAGAACCTGGCCTCCCTGCTTTCCTGCCCGATTCAGTTCGAGAACGTGGCCATCGGGGTGCTCAACATCTACACCGACTACCCGCACCGCTTCAACGACACCGAGAAGCGGATCTTCGAGACCCTGGCCAGTCTCGGGGCCACCGCCATCCGCAACGCTGAGCTGTACCAGCGGATTTTCCAGACCGAGGAAAACCTCCGCAAGACCGAGCGCCTGACCACCCTGGGCCTCCTCTCGGCCGAGATCGCCCATGAGATCCGCAATCCGCTGACCGTGATCCAGCTCCTTTTCGAGAGCCTGGCCCTGGAATTTCCGGATGACGATCCCCGCCACCGCGACGTCCACATCATCCAGGAAAAGCTGGGCCAGCTGGAATCCATCGTCTCCCGGGTCCTCAGTTTCGGCAAGTCCCAGCAGGAGCTCCATTCACGCTACAACCTGAACCGGCTCATCGAGGACACCCTGCACCTGGTCCGCCTCAAGCTGAAGCAGTCCCGGGTCGAGCTGTCCTTCGTCTGCGACCCGGAGAACCCCCCGGTGGCCGACGTCAACAAGGGCCAGATCCAGCAGGCCATCCTGAACCTCCTGATCAACGCCACCCAGGCCATGCCGGACGGCGGTCGTATCGAGATTTCCACGACAATCGAGCCCGTCGGGGAGACCGGTGCGGCCAGTATCCGCATCAGCGACACCGGCACCGGGATCGACCCGGGTATCCACGAGACCATCTTTGATTCCTTCCTCACCGGACGGCCCGATGGGACCGGCCTGGGACTCTCCATCGTCAAGCGGATCCTCAAGTCGCACAGCGGATCCATCGAGATCGAGCACAGCAGCGACCGGGGCACGACCATGAAGATGATCCTGCCGCTGGCCCGGACCTAGGAGGCGGAGCGCTCGACCGGCAGGAAGTGCCGCCACTCCCGCTCGATCCGGGCCGTCGCCACCTGGGCGGCGAAGGGCCGCCACTTGGGCCGGGAAGGCTTGCGGATCAGCTTCAGGCCCGCCTCGTGGGGCAGGCGGTTGGCCTTAAGGGAATTGATGTCCCGCCGGCAGGTGACAATGTTTTCCCAGCTGGTCCGCCCTCCCCGCTCCCGGGGAATGACGTGGTCCAGGGTCAGGTCCGAGGCCTTGCAGCGCCGCCCGGTGTACTGGCAGGTGTAGTTGTCCCGGATAAAGACGTTCTCCCGGTTGAACTTGATCTCGGAAACCGGCAGGCGGTCGTAGCTGCGCAGGAGCAGGACCTTGGGGATGAGGATCTTCAGGCGCACGGTGTGGATGTATTCCATTCCGGGGCCCGGTTCCAGGGCCAGGGAATAGGTGATCCATTCGCCGGCGTCCATCGGGGCGAACTCCCCGTTGCGGGTATTGATGACCCGCGCGTGGTCCTGCCAGAGCAGGCTGAAGGCCCGGCGGACACCCACGATGTTCACGGCCTGCCAGTTCCGGTTAAGGACCAGGACCCGGCTGTTCGGGATACTGCCGGCTTCTTCGTCGACGTCGCTTTGGATCATGCTCATGGGAACGGCTTAACGGGGTTGCCCCCAAAGTGGCACGAAGTATGCGGCTGTCAACGGCAAAGCCTGTCACCGCGCGGCCGGCACCGAATTGTCACCCGGGGGCCGCATTTTCAATTTGTTTAATCCATGGGATCGGGAAAGGATGCCTTCATGAACACGTTACCGTACCGGCAAACCAAGATCATCTTCACGATCGGTCCGGCCACCAACAATGTGGAAATGCTCAGCAAGCTGCTCCGCAAGGGAGTGGATGTCTGCCGCCTGAACATGGCCCACGCCGACCACGAGTGGACCCGGACCGCCATCGAGAACGTGCGCGAGGCCTGCCGGGTGGTGGGCCGCAAGGTGGCCCTGATGATGGACGTCAAGGGGCCGGAAATACGCACCGGTCCGCTCGATGAACCGATGGAGCTGGAACGGGACGAGACCTTTGATTTTCTCCTGACCCCGGAGGCCCCGGCGGTGACCACCGGCATCCGGGCCGTCCGGGTCAATTATCCCAGCCTGAAAAACGATGTCGGCGAGGGGGACACCATCCTGGTCGACAGCGGCCTGATGCGGCTGCGCGTGGAGAAGGTCATGGAGGACCGGATCCGCTGTTCGGTGCGGATTGGCGGCCAGCTGGGCAGCCGCCGCCACATCAACCTGCCGGGGGTGCACGTCAACCTCCCGGCCCTGACCATGAAGGACCGGGCCGACGTGGAGTGCGGCATCGAGCTGGGCATCGACTTCTTCGCCCTGAGCTTTGTCCGCAGCGGGGACGACCTGGACATCCTGCGCCGCTTCATCGAGGAGCGGGGATCCAAGGCCCAGATCATCGCCAAGATCGAGGACCAGTCGGCCATTTCCAACCTGGACGAGATCATCCAGGCCTCGGACGGGCTGATGGTGGCCCGCGGCGACCTCGGCATTGAAATCCCCTTCGAGACCCTGCCGCTGGTCCAGCACCGGGCCGTGCGGGCCTGCCAGCGCATGGGCAAGCCGGTCATCGTGGCCACCCACATGCTGGAGTCCATGATCAGCAATCCCCTTCCCACCCGGGCCGAGATCACCGACATTTCCAACGCCATCCTGGAGCAGGCGGACTGCATCATGCTCTCCGGCGAGACCACGGTCGGCAAGTATCCGGAGGAATGCGTGGAGGTCATGAACCGGGTTATCTTTTCCGTCGAGTCGCAAAGCGAGCGCACGATCAACACGGAACTCCCGCTCAAGACCCCCAAGTCCCTCCTCCTGCGCTCGGCCGTCACCCTCAGCGACGAACTGCCCCACAGCTCCATTATCGTCTTTACCCGGAGCGGATTCCTGGCCCGGACCCTGAGCGCCCTGCGCCCCTTGAAGTCGCCCATCTTCGCCTTCACCGACGTGGAGCCGGTGTTCCAGAACCTCCTCCTCTACTGGGGGGTGGAACCCTTCCTGATGGATTTCAAGGACGAGGACCCGGAGCAGACCATTCAGGACGCCTTCGCCCGTTTGCGCAGCCGCGGCTGGGTGGAAAGCCGGAACCACGCGGTGGTCATCTCCAACGTCCTGGCCGGTAGCAAGGTTATCGATACCATCCAATACCGGACCATTCCCTGACTGCGCGGCGCCGGATCAGGGCGCCTTGGCCCGGAAACCTTCTCCGGACAATTTCAGGAGCCGGTCGCGCAGGCCTTTGCGGAAGGCAAAATACCCGCGGCTGGCATGGGGCCAGTGGACGACATCCCAACGCCGGCGGAATTCAACCAGGTGAATGTTCCGCGCCTTGAGGGCGGCACGCAGCTCGGGCATCATGTCCTGCCAAGGCCCGGTCGGGGGCTGGAGAAGGGAAATCGAATTCAGGTTTTCGTTCGTGGCCCAGCGGAGAATGCTGTCCACCCAATTATGGACATTGCCGGAATAGACCCGGGGATGCTCCCAGCAGCCCACGTTGGCCGGCTGGGCCCGGTTGTGACGGTTCTGGACGGTACCGTCCACCCACAACTCCTGTCCTCCCCAATGGGCGGCAAGGCGGGTCGCGGTATCGGACACGGCCCCGTTGACGAATGACCGGACCCGCCTGGTGGCTCCGAAGGAGTCCATGACATCCGAAGCGTTGAAGACGCAGATCGAGCTGAACGGCATCTCTGAGAACTCGCCTATTTCGGGTGTCAGGTCCTCCGGAAGGACCACCAGGCCGGCCGGACAGAGCGACAGACAGGGGAAAAGGGATCCGGTGAGGGTGGTTGCATGCGGAAGGGGCTCTTCCGGGAAAGTCGTCTCCTCGAGGAGAGGGGCGGCCCTTTCATTCAACTCCCCCTGCGGATTGAATGCTCCAAGGGTACAGCGGCTGATGTTCTCCGCGCGGGCCAGGTAATGCTTGCCGGGCGTGTGCAGGCCGGCCACCCAGCGCCAGCTGAGCGTGTTGGAGGCCGGGTCCCCGTCAAGGAGGTGCTGCAGGAAGAAGGAAGCCCCGAGTTCCCAGGGCAGGCGGAGGGTGAAGATCCAGATGCTGGCAAACCACATCCGCACGTGGTTGTGCAGCCAGCCGGTTTCGGTCAGTTCCCGGACCCAGACATCAAAGCATTCAATACCGGTCACCCCGTCGCGGGCCTGCTGCAGACGCTCCCGCTGGATTTCCGGCATGGTCTCTTCCAATTCCCGGAGACGGTTCCGGTAAACCGTCCAGATGGCGGAGTGATATTCAAGATAGCCTTTCCAGTAGGTGCGCCAGCATACCTCGTCGAGAAACTTGGAAACGTCATCGTAGGCGTAATGATCCAGTGCCTTGTGCACCAGTTCGGATTCGCGGATGAGGCGGTAACGAACGTAGGCACTCATCCGGCTCACGGAAAGTCGGTCCGGAAAAATAATGCTCCTCTCCCGCGCATAGCGTGGAAGCAAAGGCAGGAATTCCTCATACCGGCGGAGGGCGGCTGCGCGGTTGGGCAAATTCGGATCCGGTATCATCCCCTGGCTGCTCTTCAGGACTTGCATAATGTCATTTTCCCTGATCCGGGCATGGGCTCACGGAAATTTCCACTAATGGCCGAAATCGGGTGATGGACGGTACAAAAGGGCGCATTGGGCATTGCCAAAATCAGCCCGAAACCGTTCCTTCTCAGGTCATGGACGTTTCACAAGCCTTGTTTGAAAGAGCCAGCCAGCTGATCCCCGGCGGGGTCAATTCCCCCGTCCGGGCCTTCCGTTCCGTCGGCGGCACACCGTTTTTCACCCAATCCGCCAAGGGCAGCCGGCTGACCACTGTCGACGGCCGGGAACTGATCGACTTTGTCTGCACCTGGGGACCCGCCATCCACGGCCACAATCCGCCCCGGATCCACGAGGCCATCGCCGGGGCCCTGGACAAGGGAACCAGTTTCGGGACCCCCAACCCCTACGAGGTGGAGATTGCCGAGCTGGTCGTGGACATGGTTCCCTCGCTGGAGCAGGTCCGTTTCTGCAACTCCGGGACAGAGGCCACGATGAGCGCCATCCGCCTGGCCCGGGGCGCCACCGGCCGGCCCCTGATTGTCAAGTTTGCCGGATGCTACCACGGGCACGTGGATTCCCTCCTGGTCAAGGCCGGCTCGGGAGCCCTGACCCATGGACATCCCGACAGCGCCGGCATCCCGGCCGCCTTCGCCGACCAGACCCGCGTCCTTGAGTACAATGATCCGGCCGGGCTGCGGGAGCTCTTTGCCGCCGAGGGCGACCGGATCGCCGGCATCATCGTGGAGCCCTATCCCGCCAACTGCGGCCTCATTTTGCCGGAAAACAACTTTCTCGAGACCCTCCGCGAGGTCTGCACCGAGTACGGTGCGGTGCTCATTTTCGACGAGGTCATGACCGGATTCCGCGTCGCCGCAGGAGGCGTGCAGGAGCGCAGCGGGGTCACGCCCGACCTGACCGCGATGGGCAAGATCATCGGCGGCGGGCTGCCGGTGGGTGCCTTTGGAGGAAAGCGGGAGCTGATGCAGCAGCTGGCCCCGGTGGGACCCGTCTACCAGGCCGGCACGCTCTCCGGGAATCCCCTGGCCATGGCCGCCGGCATCGCCGCCCTGAAAATGCTGCGCGAGCTCAATCCCTACGAGCGCCTTGAGGCCATGGGACAAAAGCTGCAGACGGCCATGCTGGAAACGGCCCGCGAAAAGGGACTGCCCCTGCAGGTGCCCCAGGTCGGTTCGATGTTCGCCTTCTTCTTCGCCGAGGAACCGGTGACCAATTTCCCGGCCGTCATGGCTTCCGGAGCGGAAAAGTTCAAGGTCCTCTTCCGGAAAGCCCTCGACCAGGGAGTCTACCTGCCGCCCAGCCCCTACGAGACCTGTTTCATTTCCACCGCCCACGAGGACGGGGACATCGACAAGGCCATCGAGATCCTCAGCGCCTCACTCAAGGCGATCTGAGTCGCTTCCGCCGTCGAGCATCAGCTTGCGGGCGATTTCGCCCTTGCGGATCTCGACGAAGGCCGGCCGGCCGCGCGCATCCAGAAGCGGGTTTTCGCAACCCAGCAGGTCGTCGGCGAGCCGGGTCCATTCCGCCTCGCTGCCGCAGCTGAAGCCGCGGGACTCCCGGTTGGCGGCCATCCGGGCCACCAGGGTGCGGGCCGGCTGGGGATCCTCCGGGCGGATTCCCCGGTCCTGGATCCGGTTCAGCATGTCGCCGATGAAGGCCTCCCCATGGTCCGGATTGATCCAGGCCGGCACCGCCCGCAGGCGGAACAAGTGCCTCCCGAAGGGCTCGATTTCGAAGCCGATCCCGGCGAAAAACTCCAGCTGGTCGCCGAGCAGGCTGGCCTCCAGCGGCGGCAGCTCGAGCATGGGCGGAATCAGCATGGCCTGCTGGGGAACGGACTCCTCCTGCATCCCGGCAATAATCTTTTCAAAGAGGATACGCTCCCGGGCGGCCCGCGCGTTGAGGAGTATCAATCCGTCCCCGCTGGCAAAGAGCCCGACCGTGCCCGAGAGGGAGCCGCAATGGCGCCAGCCCGCCTCGGCGCCGGGCACACCCGCGGTTTCCCGCTGCCCGGTCATGGATTGCCGGGCCGGAGCCGGTTCCGCGGGGCGAAAGACCTCCTTCTTTTCCGGGAAAGGGCGGCGCTCCGGCACCGGGGCGGGAGACGGCCGGATGGCCGGTCGCGGCATCGGGGCCGGCTCGGGATCCCGGTCCACCGGCTCCACCGGCTGGGCCCGCGGCAGAGCCGGACGGGCGGCTCCGGCCAGGGCCTCGGTCAGGCCGGTCATGACAATCTGGCGAATCCTTGGCTCGGCCCGGAAGCGGACCTCGCGCTTGGTCGGGTGCACGTTGACGTCCACCTCCCCGGACGGCAGGTCGACAAAGAGGAAGGCGGTCGGATAGCGGCCCTTGGGCAGGTAGCGGTGGTAGCTCTCGATGAGGGCGAAATTGAGCAGGCGGCTGTCCACCGGGCGCAGGTTGACGTAGGTGACCATTTCGGCCCGGGTGTTGCGCCCCACCCCGGGTTTGCCGACCAGGCCGTGGACGCGGACCCCATCCCGCTCGAACGCCACCGGCATCAAGTCCTCCACCCGGCGGCGACCGAAAATTTCCCGCACCCGCTGCATCCGGTCCGGACAGGCCGGAGAGCGGAAGACCTCGTGCCCGTCCTCGATCAGGCTGAAAGCCACCTCCGGATGGGCGATGGCCAGCAGGCGAACCGTCTGCAGGATGTGCGCGGCCTCGGTCCGGTCGGTCTTGAGGAATTTCCGCCGCGCCGGCACGTTGTGGAACAAGTGGGAGACCGTAACCTCCGTACCCGGTGACATCCCGCAGGCCCCGGTCACCGGTTCCCGGCCCCCGTCAACGCGCACCTCTGTGCCTTCCGGGGCCTCGCGCTGCCGGGTCCGCAGGCAGAATTTGGAGACGCTGGCGATACTCGGCAGGGCCTCCCCGCGGAAGCCGAAACTGGCGATCCTGAGAATGTCCTCCACCTCGCGGATCTTGCTGGTGGCGTGACGCTGCAGGGACAGGACGGCATCCTCCGGACTCATCCCGGTACCGTCATCCAGCACCCGGATGAGCGCCTTGCCCCCTTGTTCGAACTGGATCTCGATGGACCTGGCCTCCGCGTCGAGGGCGTTCTCGACCAGCTCCTTGACCACCGCCACGGGGCGTTCCACGACCTCGCCGGCGGCAATCTGGTTGGCCACCGAGTCCGGTAACTTGACGATACGGCCAGGCATGGGAAATGGCGCCCCGGAACGGGTCCGTCAGTCTTTTTCCTCCAGGGCGGCGATCTCATCCTCGCCCCGCAGCCAGCGGATATCGAAGCAGCGGACCAACAGGTAGAAGGAGACGCCCAGCCCGACGAAAGGCAGGATCCAATGCTGGCGACCCTCCTCGCCGGGAATGATTTCCTTGAGGTACATGGCCAGGACCACGCTCAGGGCGATGCTCAGGACCATTCCGGCCGGAAAGAGGATTCGCGCCACCTCGACCGAGAGCTCCGGATCGACCCGGCGGACAATAAACCAGTTGAAAAGCATCCACAGGAAAATGATCCCGAAGAGGGCGGCGAAGAAGTACATTCCCTTCCGGTCCTCCTGGATACCGAGGGTCGCAGCCATCAGGAGCAGGCAGAGCGACGCGGTTGTCGAAAGGATCAGGGCCAGCCGGAGCAGGAAGGAACGGAACATTCTCATGGTTAGGGTTTTTGCATAGGCGGATGGGCCCCCAGCTTCAAGAATAACTCTTTGTCTTGTCCCCGGCGGGAAAGGAATCATGAATTCCCCTCATGGGCAAAGCTTCCAAGAGAACGGCCATCGAGCCGACACGCGAACAGAATTACCCCGAGTGGTACCAGCAGGTCATCAAGGCCGCCGAGCTGGCCGAGAACTCCCCCGTGCGGGGCTGCATGGTCATCAAGCCCTGGGGCTACATGCTGTGGGAGAACATGCAGCGGGTCCTGGACCGGATGTTCAAGGAGACCGGCCACAAGAACGCCTACTTTCCGCTCTTCATTCCCAAGAGCTACCTCGAGAAGGAGGCGCAGCATGTGGAAGGCTTCGCCAAGGAGTGCGCGGTGGTGACCCATTCCCGCCTCGAGATGGGCGAGGACGGCAAGCTGCATCCGGCCTCCCCGCTGGAGGAGCCCCTGATTGTCCGGCCGACCTCGGAGACGATCATCGGGGAGATGTACTCCAAGTGGGTCCAGAGCTACCGCGACCTGCCGATCCTGATCAACCAGTGGGCCAATGTCGTGCGCTGGGAAATGCGGACCCGCCTCTTCCTGCGCACGGCCGAGTTCCTCTGGCAGGAGGGCCATACCGCCCACGCCACCGAGGAGGAGGCCTGGGAGGAAACCCGCCAGATGCTCGATGTCTACGCCGACTTTGCCGAGAACTACATGGCGATGCCGGTCCTCAAGGGCGAAAAGACCGAGGGGGAACGCTTCCCGGGAGCCGTCTCCACGCTTTGCATCGAGGCCATGATGCAGGACCGCAAGGCCCTCCAGGCCGGCACCTCCCATTTCCTCGGCCAGAATTTCGCCAAGGCCAGCGACATCAAGTTCCTCAGCGACGCCGGGGAGCTGCAGTACGCCTGGACCACCTCCTGGGGCGTCTCCACCCGCCTCATCGGCGGCCTGGTCATGACTCACAGTGACGACGACGGGCTGATCCTGCCGCCCCGGCTGGCCCCCTCACAGATTGTCATCCTCCCGGTCATTCCCAAGGACGAGCATCGCGGACCGGTCATGGAGGCCTGCGAATCCCTCCGCAAGGAGCTGCAGGCCATCCACTGGGTGGACGAGCAGCACCTCTCCGTGGAGCTGGACGACCGCGACCTGCGGGGCGGCGAGAAGGTCTGGTCCTGGATCAAGAAAGGGATTCCCCTCCGCGTGGAAATCGGTCCGCGGGACCTTGATTCCGGATCCGTCTTTGTCGGGCGCCGCGACACCGGCGAAAAGACTTCGATGTCCAGGGACGAGTTTGTCTCCAAGGTGACGTCGATCCTCGACGAGATGCAGGACGGCCTGCACCGCAGGGCCCGCGAATTCCGCGATGCCAATACCCGCAATATCGACTCCAGGGAGGCGTTCTATGAATTTTTCAAGAGCGAGGACACCGGCGGCGGCTTTGCCTGGTCCCATTACTCCGGCGAACCGGAACTGGAGGACCAGCTGAAGCAGGACCTGAAAGTCACGGTCCGCTGCATTCCCTTTGAGAAGGATCCCGAGCCCGGCACCTGCATCTTCACCGGCAAGCCCAGCCGGCAAAGAGTCGTCTTCGCCAAGTCCTACTGATCATCCATCCTATCCCTACCCCAGCCATGATTATTGTTCTCAAGCCCAGGACCAGCCAGCAGGAGGCGGACGAGATCCTCTCCAAGATCGAGAAAATGGGGCTCAAGCCCTTGTACATGCCGGGCGTCGAACGCACCGTGATCGGGGCCCTCGGGGACGAGCGGATGCTCGGCCGGCTCCATCTGGAGAGCCACCCTGCCGTCGAGCGGGTGGATCCCATCCTGGCGCCCTACAAGGCGGTGAGCCGGGAAATGCACCCGGAGGACTCGACCATCCAGGTCGGCAACCTGACCATAGGCGGCAAAGGCTTCGGGGTCATCGCCGGGCCCTGCGCGGTGGAGAGTTACGAACAGCTCTCCGCCACCGCCAAGGCGGTCAAGGCCGCCGGCGCCCACGGCCTCCGCGGGGGCGCCTTCAAGCCGCGGACCAGTCCCTACTCCTTCCAGGGGCTCGGTCTGGAAGGGCTGAAAATCCTCCAGCAGGTGGGCGCGGAAACGGGGCTCCCGGTCATTACCGAGGTGGTCGAGGTGGCCGACGTTGAGGCGGTCCAGGAACACGCCGACGCCTTTCAGGTGGGGGCCCGCAACATGCAGAATTTCCGCCTCCTGACCGCCCTCGGCCAGGCCGGCAAACCGGTCTTCCTCAAGCGCGGGATGGCCGCCACGGTCAAGGACGTCCTGATGTCGGCCGAGTACATCGTCTCCGAAGGGAACCGGGACGTGGTCTTCGTCGAGCGGGGAATCCGCACCTTCGAGGGCGGGACCCGCAACACCCTCGACCTCTCCGCGGTCTGCCAGTTCAAGAAGCTCAGCCACCTCCCGGTGGTGGTCGATCCCAGCCACGGCACGGGGGTGCGGGAGTACGTCGCCCCCATGGCCTATGCCGCAGCCGCTTCCGGTGCCGACGGCATCCTGGTCGAGGTCCACTGCAATCCCAAGGAGGCGCTTTCAGACGGCGCCCAGTCCCTCTTCCCGGAGCAGTTTACGGAGCTCATGCAGCGCATAGCCCCCTTTGCCGAGGCGGCGGGGAGAAGGCTGTGATGCGCAAGGTAAAATGCCATCAGGGATGAAATCCCACTCGGCGCTTTGATTTATTGAGCCTCTTCTTTTCATCGACAAGGAGCTGCTTAATTGCGGCAAAAACTAATTCAAATTGCTGATCATATTTCTCCTCCAGAGCATGGATTCTGTCCGCTAATACCCGGTTGCCGTCCATCAATCTCCTGAGCTCTACGAAAGTCCTCATGATGGCGATATTTACCTGAACGGCCTTGGGGCTATTCAAAACACTGGACAGCATGGCAACCCCCAGCTCCGTGAAAACCATTGGGGCGGCTCCTCCAAAGTGCCGCTTTGATGGTATCACATTTTGTGATACCAGTTCCTCTTGTTCCCCGACCGAAAGTACAAACAGAAAGTCTTGTGGAAACCTCTCTTTGTTTCTTCTCACTGCCTGCTTCAAAACCCGGGTTTCAATTCCGTAGAGGACAGCCAGGTCCCGGTCCAGAATGACCTTGTGCCCTCGGACCCAGAAAATCCGATCCGCAATCCTTCCGAGTTGAATTTCTACATGTGCCTTCTCATTTGCCATCGTTTCGGGAAGCTATCCCGGAGGTTTCAAGAAACTGAGCCAATTACGATTTTCACCTGAATTCAGGCAGTCTACAGCCTTCAACTAATTGCCCAATGCAAATGTTCCACAGTCATGTTCCACATATAGATGCACCACGGATAATTCCCATTAAAATTAGGGTACATCGAAGAAATTAGACTGTTCCACGGCAATGTTCCACGATCCGCAAATTCCCCTGAGGGGTCGCAGATCCCTAATCAAACACCACCGTCTTGTTGCCGTAGACCAGGACCCGGTGCTCGAGGTGCCAGCGGACCGCCTGGGCCAGGACGCTCTTCTCGAGGTCGCGGCCCTTGCGGACCAGATCGCGCACCGAGTGGCGGTGGTTGACCGGGGACACGTCCTGCTGGATGATCGGGCCGTCGTCGAGGATGGCGGTGGCGTAGTGGGCGGTGGCCCCGATCAGCTTGACCCCGCGTGAATGGGCCTGGTGGTAGGGCCGGGCCCCGGCAAAGGCGGGCAGGAAGCTGTGGTGAATGTTGATTACCGGACAGCCGCAGCCAAGAAGGAAACTTTCCGAAAGGATCTGCATGTAGCGGGCCATGACCACCAGGTCGGCCTGGTACTTCCGGAGCAACGCGACCTGCTTCCGCTCGGCCTCGGCCTTGGCCTCCCTGCCAACCGGCACATGGTGGAAGGGCAACCCGTAGAATTCCGTTATCGAGGCCAGGTCCGGATGGTTGGAGACAACACCCGCCAGTTCGCAGGGCAGCTCGCCCATTTTCCAGCGGGCCAGGAGGTCGACAAAGCAGTGCTCGATCTTCGAGACAAAGAGGACCACCCGGGGCAAGCGGTCTGACTGCGCCACGGAGACTTCCATGCCAAGGCCGCGGACGAAGGCGGAAAACCCGTCCGCATCGGCCTGGGCGGCGTCGGCCGGTTCCCACTCGATGCGCTGGAAGAAGATCCCCGCCTCGTCGTCCCGGTGCTGGTCGGCATGCAGGATGTTGCCTCCCCGGTCATAGATCCAGTTGGCGGTGCGGGCCACCAGGCCGGGCTGGTCCGGACCGTGCAGGAGCGCGATGAGGGTCGGCCGGGCTGGGGTATCGACTGTCATGAGCGTGTCGCTACGACCGCGCTAGCCGCGGTTGGAATGAATCCGGTCCCGGTAATGCTGCAGGGGGAAGACGCTGAGGTCGTGCTTGTTGAGCGACTGCAGGGCCTGCACGGCGGCCCTGGCCCCGGAGAGGGTGGTCAGGATCGGGATGCTGTGCTTGATGGCCTGGGTCCGGATCACGTTCTCGTTCTGCCGCGGGATCATGCCGGAAGGGGTGTTGATGATCATCTGCAACTCGCGGTTCTTGATCATGTCCACCACGTTGGGCCGGCCCTCGTTGATCTTGTGGACCATCTTGACCGGGATTCCCTGCTCCTCGAGGTACTTCTGGGTCCCGCTGGTGGAGACGATATTGAACCCGAGGGCGACAAAGCGGCGGGCGATGTCAACCGCCTGCGACTTGTCGGCATCCTTGACGGAAAGGAAGATGTTCCCCTTGCGCGGCAGGGCCGGGCCGACCGCCATGTGGGTCTTGGCGAAGGCCATGCCAAGGTCGTCGTCGAGCCCCATCACTTCCCCGGTGGAACGCATTTCCGGAGTCAGCGCGATGGGCGCGCCCGGGAAGCGGACAAAGGGGAAGACGGATTCCTTGACGGCCCAGAACTCGGGAATGATCTCCTTGGTGAAGCCCAGTTCATCCAGGGTCTTGCCGGCCATGATCAGCGAGGCGTACTTGGCCAGGGGGACCCCGATGGCCTTGGAGACAAAGGGTACGGTGCGGCTGGCCCGGGGATTGACCTCGAGGATGTAGAGGTCGTTGTCCTTGATGGCATACTGGATGTTCATCAGGCCGACCACGTTCAGTTCCCTGGCCAGGGAGTAGGTGGCCTCCCGGACTTGTTGCAGCATCTGCCGTCCGAGCGTGTGGGGCGGCAGGACCATGGCCGCGTCGCCGGAGTGGACCCCGGCAAACTCGATGTGCTCCAGCATTCCCCCGATGACCGTGGTCTTGCCGTCGCTGATGGCGTCCACGTCCAGCTCGATGGCGTCCTCGAGGAACTTGTCCAGCAGGACCGGCTTGCCCGGGGCGACGTCAAAGACCTCGCGGACCACCTTTTTCATCTCCTCGTTGCTGTAGAGGATGAACATGCCGCGTCCGCCCAGGACAAAGCTGGGGCGCAGGAGGATCGGAAACCCGATCCGCTCGGCCTCGCGGAAGGCGGCCGCCTCGTCGTAGGCAATGCCGTTGACCGGCTGCTTGAGCCCGAGCCGGGTCAGGATGTCCTTGAAGATTTCACGGTCCTCGGCGGCGTCGATCATGGAAGGATCGGTGCCGATAATGTTGACCCCGGCCTCCTTGAGCTGGGTGGCCAGGTTCAGCGGGGTCTGCCCCCCGAACTGGACAATGGCCCCCGAGCAGTTTTCCTGGCGGTAAATTTCCAGTACATCCTCCAGGGTCAGCGGCTCGAAGTAGAGCCGGTCGGAGGTGTCGTAGTCGGTGGAGACGGTTTCCGGATTGCTGTTGACCATGACCGTTTCCCAGCCGTCTTCGCTGAGGGCGAAGCTGGCGTGGACGCAGCAGTAGTCGAACTCGATCCCCTGCCCGATCCGGTTGGGACCGCCGCCCAGGATCATGATCTTCTTCCGGTCGCTGGGGATGATCTCGTTCTCGTCCCCGTAACTGGAATAGTAATAGGGCGTGAAGGCCTCGAACTCGGCCGCGCAGGTGTCGACCAGGCGGTAGACCGTCTTGACGCCGTTCTTCTCCCGCATCTCCTTGACCTCGGGCTGCGGGATTCCGGTCAGGTTGGAGATCTGCAGGTCGGTGAAGCCGTACTCCTTGGCCAGCTTCAGCATGGGCATCTCCAGCGACTTGCCGGCCGCCTCCAGCTCGGTTTCCAGGTCGACGATCTCCTTGACCTGCTGCAGGAACCAGCGGTCGATGGCGCAGAGGCCGAAGACCTCGTCGATCGTCATGCCGGCCCGGAAGGCGTAACGGATATAGTAGGGACGGAGGCAGGTCGGGCGGGAAAGCCCGCTCTTGATCTGGTCCAGGTCGGTATACTCGTCCTTGCCGAACTTTCCGCCGCCGCCGAGGCCGAGGGAACCGACCTCGAGGGAGCGCAGGGCCTTCTGGAAGGATTCCTTGAAGGTCCGCCCGATGGCCATGGCCTCGCCCACGGACTTCATGGAGGAGGTCAGGGTGTCGTCGGTGTTCGGGAATTTTTCAAAGGTGAAACGCGGGATCTTGGTCACCACGTAGTCGATGGTGGGCTCGAAACAGGCCGGGGTTTCCCGGGTGATGTCGTTTTGGATCTCGTCCAGGGTGTAGCCGACAGCCAGCTTGGCGGCGATCTTGGCGATCGGGAATCCGGTGGCCTTGCTGGCCAGGGCCGAGGAACGGCTGACCCGGGGATTCATCTCGATGACCACCATGCGCCCGGTATTCGGATCGACCGAGAACTGGATATTGGACCCGCCGGTCTCCACCCCCACCTCGCGGATGCAGGCAAAGGAGGCGTCCCGCATCAGCTGGTACTCCTTGTCGGTCAGGGTCATGGCCGGGGCCACGGTGATGGAGTCGCCGGTGTGGACCCCCATGGGATCAAAATTCTCGATGGAACAGATGACCACGCACTGGTCCTTGTGGTCGCGCATGACCTCCATCTCATATTCCTTCCAGCCGATCAGGCACTCCTCGACCATGATCTCATGGGTCGGGGAGGCATCCATGCCGCGCTGGGCGATTTCCTCGAAATCCTCCCGGTTGTAGGCCACTCCGCCCCCGGTTCCCCCTAGGGTGAAGCTGGGACGGATGATCAGCGGGAAGGCGCCGATGTCCTCCATGGCCTTGCGGGCGTCCTCGATGGTCTGGACGATGTGGCTGGTGGCCACGTCGAGGCCGATTTTCACCATGGCCTCCTTGAAAAGCTCGCGGTCCTCCCCTTTCTGGATGGCGTCGTAGCGGGCGCCGATCATATCCACGCCGTGTTTTTCCAGGATTCCCTTCTCGTGCAGCTCGACCGCCAGGTTCAGGGCCGTCTGGCCTCCCAGGGTCGGCAGCAGGGCGTCCGGCCGCTCGGCAATAATGATCTTCTCGAGGATCTCGGTGTTAAGTGGCTCGATATAAGTGACATCCGCAAAATCCGGGTCAGTCATGATGGTCGCCGGATTGCTGTTCACCAGGACCACCTTGTAGCCCTCCTCCCGGAGCGCCTTGCAGGCCTGGGTGCCACTGTAATCAAATTCACAAGCCTGCCCGATGACAATCGGGCCGGATCCAATGATCAGGATAGTTTCAATGTCCGTTCTCTTAGGCATTGAAAAAGGAAATAAGCCCCCATCCGTTCCCGCCCGCAAGGATTAATTCGGAAATATCCCTGAATCTGCCTCCCGAAGACCCCACCGGAGGGCCCTTTTGTCCCCCCGAATCAGGGCAGGGCGTTTCCCCGGGCGGTGACGTAGAGGGTGTACCATTCCTCCCGGCTGAGCTGCAAGTCGAGGGCCTGGTGGCAGGCCTTGAGCCGCCCCGGATCGCGGCTGCCGATGACCGGCTGGATGCCGGCCGGGTGACGCAGAAGCCAGCCGATGACCACCGCTTCCGGCTCCACCCCGTGCGCCGCGGCCAGTCCGGCCACGAGGTCGGAAACCTTCCCGGCCCTTTCAGGATCCCGGTCCGGCTTGCGGCCGCAGGCGTAACCGTAGGCCATGGGGGCCCAGGCCTGGGTCACGACACCCTTCCGCCGGTGCCACTCCAGGGTGCCGTCGCCCGGATGGCCCGGAGCGGGATCCCGCCCCACCGCAACCTGGGTCGAGTCCAGGAGCGAGGTCTTGAAGAGATTGATCTCGACCTGGTTCGCCACCGGGGAAAATCCGGCCTGGTCGTAAAGGTCGAGCAATGGCGGAGTGAAGTTGGAGACCCCGAAATGCCGCACCTTGCCCGCTTCGTGAAGCCCGGTGAAGGCCCCCACAATCTCTTCCGGCTCGGCCAGGAGATCCGGCCGGTGCAGGAGCAGGATATCCAGATAGTCGGTCTGCAACAGCCTCAGCCGCTCCTCAACCGAGGCCAGGATGTGTTTCCGGGAAAAGTCGAACCGATGGGGCAGCCCCGGCTCCGGATCGTCGGCAAACCGGATCCCGCACTTGGACTGCAGGATGACCGACTCCCGGTCCACCTGCATTTCCCGCATCAGTTCCCCGAACAGCTGTTCGCTGCGGCCTCGGCAGTAGATATCCGCATGGTCGAAGAAGTTCCAGCCCAGCTCGAGGACCGTTTCCATGGCTTGGCGGGCCCGCTGCCGGGCCTCGGAAGGAATGCTGCCCTCCGCCTCCCAGGTACCGCCGAAATGCATGCAGCCCAAGGCCAGGCGCGAGGTCCTCAGGCCGTAGGCCAGGGGGTAGGTGACGGTCTTTCCGTTGTCCGCGGTAAAGCTGGGTAATGATGACATACCCCGTAGCTAGTTCCGCGAACGGTCCGGGTCAATTCTCGAGGAGATCGACCATAAACCGGCCGGGCCGGTAACCGCCCATAATGACCCTGGTCTGGCCGTCCTTGTGCATGCGCACCTCGGGAACCCGCACCTCCGGGGTCTTGTGGGGAGCGTAGAGAACGTCGTCGTGGGAGGCGTTCTGGTGCTCCTTGAAGAGGTCCGGGGTGATGTGGCCGCCGAGGTGGTCGTCCCGGCCGGTGGCGATGTGGATGGTGCCGAGGATTTTCTCGTCCTGGATATCCCGCCCGCTGAAGGGCAGGACCTGGGTGCCGAAGCCGAGCTCGCCGATGGCCCCCGTCATGGGATCGTCCTTGAGCTTCGTGTTGTGCTCCTCGATAAGGTCGTAATCGCCGTAGATGAGACGGCTGCTGACAATCTTCCCGCCCTCCACGGTGAGCAGGCCGAGGGTTTCCTCGTCGTACTTGAAAGGAAATTTGCCGTCGGCCCCCTCCGGGACAAAGTAGACCTCCCCGGCCGGCAGGTTGGCCACATCGGGCTTGCCCGGGGGACAGAGGCCATGGCTCTTCTGGGCTTCCTGTCCGTTGGTCAGGAGGCGGAGGGTGGTCTTGACCCCTTCCACCTCGAAGTCGATTTCAAACCAGTCGGCCTTGGTCAGCCCGAGGCGCAGCTTCTCGGCGTCGGAGCTGACTTCCTGGTAGTTCACGCTAAGCCCGGTATCGACAATGATCTGGTTGAGCCCGTGCAGGGTGGCCCCGCGGAAACCGAACTCCTTGGCCTTGGCGGTCAGGGGCGCCGTGGCGGAGAAGGTGGAGACGACCAGGATCAGCTGGTAATTCGGGTAGATATCCTTGTCCAGGCTGAGCTTGTTGCCCTGCACATCGTAGCATTCATCCTCCATGTCGAGGTTGCTGCCGCCGGTCTCGTGGTAGGCGTAGATGTCGCCGTCCTTGTAGTTCATCTCCTCCAGGCCGCCGTTCCTGAAGCCCTGGTAAAAGACCTTGTATCCATAATTCTGGATGGAAAGGCGTGGATTATCGAGGAAGGCGAAGTCCTTGATCTCCGCCGGGTCGGGCAGGTCGATCAGGATGCAGAGGCGTTCTCCGGAGCCCTGGCCGAAGCAGGTCTCCATGAGGCGTTTCAATGAAAAGGGGGGGAAGTTTCTCTTGCTGGCGTCGAATTCCATAGAAATTCAAACTAGGCACAGGATCAGGTCCTGTAAAGCTCGCGGCGGAAAATGGACCCTCGGCGATGGATCAAAGGTGAAATCCGGCTATCGGCGGTTGAAGAGCCAGGCAGAGAGGCGGCCGGGTACAGGCGGGACGCCTGTAGTCCCCCGACCTACGACCTTAGACCTTAGTCCTTAGTCCTTAGACCTTAGTCCTTAGTCCTCAGACCTCAAACACCCCGTCCTTCATGTGGAAGGTGGCGTCGCAGGCCTTGGCCAGCTCGAGGTTGTGGGTCACCACGAGGATGGTCCGGTTGAGCTCGTGGGCCAATTCCTGGAGCTGCTCGAAGAGGCTGAGGGAATTCTGGAAATCGAGGTTGCCGGTGGGCTCGTCGGCCAGGATCAGCTCCGGGTCGTTGGCCAGGGCCCGGGCCACGGCCACGCGCTGGCGCTCGCCCCCGGAAAGCTGGTTCCCGCGGCGTCCGGTCTTGTCCCCGAGGCCGACCAGCTCGAGCAGGTGGCAGGCCCGCCCGTAGGCTTCCTCGCGGTCCATCCGGCCCTGCTTGAGCATGGGCAACATGAGGTTCTCGGCGGAACTGAATTCCGAGAGGAGAAAGTGGAACTGGAAGACGAAGCCGATCTTGTTCCCCCGGATGCGGGTCCGCTCGGCTTCCCCGGCCAGGTCGACCCGCTCCCCGGCAAGGTGGATCTCCCCGCTGTCGGGACGATCCAGGAGGCCCAGCAGGTACAGGAGGGTGCTTTTGCCGCAACCGCTGGGACCGACGATGGAATAGGTCCGGCCGCGGTCGAGGGCAAGGTCGATGCCGCGCAGGACATGGACCTTGTCGGCGCCCCCGCCGAGGGTCCGGTGCAGTCCGCGGGTTTCCAGGACAGGACCTTGTAGTGAATCATTCATGACATCAGCCTCCCGTCCCCCGGATGACGTCGCCCGGCTCGACCCGGGCCGCCCGCCGGGCCGGGATGAGGGCCGCAATGATCACCACGATACCGGCCACCACGGCGGCGGCGACATAGTGCCAGGGGGACCAGGTGACGACGAAGTGGTCGGTGGAGAAAATTCCCCGGATGCGGATCGGCAGGCTCTCCACGCCCTTGGTCAGGCCGGCCGCGAGGACAAAGCCGACGAGGGTCCCGAGGACATAGACAATGAGGCCCTGGAAGAGGAAAATGGTCAGCACATCGTGCCGGCTGAAGCCGATCGAGCGCAGGATGGCGATCTCGCGCGAACGTTCCATGACGATGATGGCCAGGGTGTTGAACATGCCCAGGCCGGCAATGAGGATGATGGTCGACATGGACAGGGCGGAGGAGAGGCGCAGCACCCGGAAGACCTCCAGCCATGATTTTTCCCGCTCCTGCCAGCTGGCCACGTAATGCCCGAGGGCATGCTCCATCTGCCGGGCCAGGGCGGGAGCCTTCTCCGGGTTCTTGGTCATGACCTGGATGTAACTGACCCGCTCCATCTGGTTGAGCAGGCGGCGCGCCTCCTGGAGGTGGATGAAGACGTGGGTCTTGTCGAAAATATCGATGCCGGTCTCGAAAAT
>CAJXMX010000001.1 GCA_913056355.1 uncultured Opitutales bacterium | reverse complement strand
CCACCCGGCCGGCAGCATCGGGCCGCATCTTCTCGGTGCTGAGCCTCATCCAGACGATCCCGTCCATCGCCCTCTTCGGCCTGCTCATCGGGCCGCTTACCGCGCTCTCCGACGCCCTGCCCTTCCTGCGCGACATCGGCGTGCGTGGCATCGGCTTCACTCCGGCACTGATCGCCCTCACCATGTACGGCCTGCTGCCGGTGGCGCGGAACACCGAGGCAGGACTCAAGAGCGTCCCGCCCTCGGCCATCGATACGGCGCGCGGCATGGGCATGACACCGTTCCAGATCACGATCTGGGTGTCGCTGCCGCTGGCGCTGCCGGTGCTGCTCGCCGGCCTCCGCATCGTCACCGTGCAACTCATCGGCCTGACGGTCGTCGCCGCGCTCATCGGCGCCGGCGGCTTCGGCAGCTTCGTCTTCATTGGCCTCGGCCAGACCGCGACCGATCTCGTGCTCCTCGGCGCGCTCTCCGCCATTCTGCTGGCACTCGCCGCCGACATCCTTCTCCGCCTGCTCACCATCGCCACCACCCGGGCCACAGCGGCATGATTGCCTTCGAGAACGTCAACAAGAGCTTCCAGGGACGCGCCGCGATCGCCGACGCGACCTTCACCGTGAAGAGCCACGAATTCTGCATGTTCGTCGGCCCCTCGGGGGCCGGCAAATCGACGGCGCTTCGCCTGGTCAACCGGCTGATCGCACCTGACGGCGGCACCATCCGCATCGATGACGACGACATCGCGGCCCTCAACCCGGTCGAGCTTCGCCGCAAGCTCGGCTATGTCATCCAGTCGATCGGCCTGTTTCCGCACTGGAGCGTCGGCGACAATGTCGCCACCGTGCCGCGCCTGCTCGGCTGGCCGAAGGCACGCATCGCCGAGCGTATCGACGAACTGCTGACACTGGTCGAACTCGACCCGGCCACCTATCGCGACCGTCGCCCGCACCAGCTTTCCGGCGGCCAGCAGCAGCGCGTCGGGCTCGCCCGCGCTCTCGCCGCCGACCCCAACATCCTGCTCATGGACGAGCCCTTCGGCGCGCTCGATGCGGTCACCCGCGATACGCTGCAGAACGAGATGATCCGCATCCACGCGGCGACCGGGAAGACCATCCTCATGGTCACCCACGACATCGACGAGGCGATCCGCCTCGGCGAGCGCATCGTCGTCTTCGAGGAAGGCCGTGTCGTACAGAACGCCACGCCCGAGGAACTGCTCGCCAATCCCGCCAACGATTTCGTGCGCGCGCTCGTCGGCGGCGAGGCAGCGAGCCTGCGACTCCTCAAGATCCGCCGCGTGCGCGAATGGCTGCGCGCTGGCGGCAACGCCGACGGCCCGCCGATCGGCGCCGACGAACATCTCGACACCGCGCTCGCCCGCATGCTCGGCAGCGGTCGCGACGCGCTCCCCGTCGTCGACAAATCGGGCCAGCCGCAGGGCGCGATCGGCCTCGGCGATCTCATCCGGAAAGCCCCGTGAGCGACGCCACCATCCCCGGCATGGCGACACCGGCGCGGCGCTACGGCACGGTCGCGGCGGCGCTCGTGCTGCTCGTCCTGCTGGTGCTTTTCATGCCGGCGCTGAGGCCGCTGTTCCACGCGCTATTTCCGGCGCTGGAACGGCCGGTCTATTCGCGCGCCAGCTTCCTGACGCTGACGCTCTGGCACATCGGCCTCGTGCTCGCCGCCACGATTCCCGTGGTGATTGCCGGGATTGCCGCGGGTGTCTTCGTGACGCGACGTAGCGGCCGCGAGTTCGCCGGCATCCTCGATACCGTCACCGCCATCGGCCAGACGTTTCCGCCCGCCGCCGTGCTCGCCCTCGCCGTGCCGCTAGTCGGCTACGGCGCCCAGCCGACCGTCGTGGCACTGGTCGCCTACGGCATCCTGCCGGTCGTCGACAACACCATCGCCGGTATTCGCGGGGTGTCGCCAGCCGCCATGGGCGCCGCCGAGGGGATGGGCTTCACGCCCTGGCAGAAGCTCTTCTGGGTGGAACTCCCGCTCGCCGCACCGGTCATCATGGCCGGCGTGCGCACATCGGTGATCATCAATATCGGCACGGCGGCAATCGGCTCGACCGTCGGCGCCCTGACCCTCGGCTCGCCGATCATCGAGGGTCTGTCCGGCTCGAACACGGCCTACGTCATTCAGGGGGCCATTGTCGTCGGGCTGCTCGCCATCGTCACCGATCAGCTCTTCGCGCTGATTGACGCTCGTCTGCGGCGCGTGGTCCCGGCGGCCGCCTGAGCCGCCGCCGGGCGCTTTCTATTCGAGGCTGGCGCTCTTCGCGGAGCCGCCGTAGAGGCGCAGCACTTCCGAGATCACCCGCCGGTGGAACACCGCCTGTTTCTCGATGGAGAGGTGATCGATATCCTTGCCGAGCTTGTCGACATTGATGTTTTCGAGGCGGCCCCGAAAGCCCTTGGCCGGGCTCAACCGTTTTCCGACGCCGCCGTTCGGCGAATAGTAGTTGATCAGGTGACGCACATTGGCCGGCACCGGCTGCCGCTGCGTCGCATCGAAGATCACGACGAGATCGACCGGGATCTTCTTCTGGCCAAGTCTTGCGGCCATGGCGATCGCCGCATCGGCTCCGAAAGAATGTCCGACGATGACGATCGGCCGCGCGCGGGCCTTGTTCTTCGCATAGCGGGATTCGACCTCGGAAGCCGGGCCGCCCCAGCCGGCATAGTTCATCACCACCGCCGGAACGCCGCGCGCGCGAAGCTTCGATCCGAGAGAGTCGAGCCCGGTCGAGAACACGTTGAGAAGGCCGAGATAGAGATAGACGCTGCCCTTGGGCTGTGCCTTGACCGCGATGACCCCGGCGTCGCTGGCCGCCAGCGATTCCGCCGGCCGCAGCGTCACGGCCGCGAGGCCCACCATCAACGCAACGACAAATGCGCGACCCCAGACGCGGGCGCGTGCCCCGACCTTCAGCATGACTTCGTCCCTTGATTGAGTCTCCCCGTACCTGCCACGATACCGGCACGATCAACCCGGGCAAGCGCACCGGGCGTCGCACCCCACAGGCGCGATCAATAAATCCACGGAATAATGCGCGCGGTCCGCTTCATGTAGGCGCGATATTCGTCGCCGAAGGTCTCGGTCATGACCTTCTCCTCGCGCGGCACGCGCAGGAAAAACAGAAGCCCCATGCCGATCAGGCCTATCGGTCCGGCAATCCAGTTCTGCAGCAGCAGGAGTTGCGCCACCGCCGAGAGAAAGAAAGACGAGTACATCGGATGGCGGACATAGCCGTAGAGGCCATCGGTCACCAGCTTGTGCTCCGAGCGCGTCTCCAGAGAAATCGACCAGTTGCGCCCGAGCTGCTTGTGGGTCACCCGGAAGAGCGCCAGCGCGCCGATCAGCACCACGACGCCGAGCCAGGCCTGCCACGGATTGAAGCCGTAATCGGCGAAGGACGGCTCGCCCGTGATGGCGTAGATCGCCGGAAACAGGAACTGCGAGAAACCGGCAATTGCCAGCAGAATCCGGTCGTGCCGTCCGCCCACGGAGCGCGCGACGCCGAGCTTCTTCGCCCGCCGCTGGAAGGGATAGCGGATGACGTACCAGGCGACGATGCCGAGAAGAAAGACGATATTGGCGACGAGCGGAGTCATGATTTGCGTCATGGGCCATCCACTAGACCACGATGCCCCGCGGCGAAAGGGGCACGCGACAGGGCTTGCCCTCGCCGCCGTTCCGTCGCATTACCGCCGCACTCGCGGTCGAGACGATTGAGCCCATGCGCCGCACCGTTCTGATCCTCTCCGCCCTGATTGCCGTCACGCTGTCCGCCTGTTCCGGCGGTTTTGGCGGCGGCATGGGCGGCATGCTGGGCGAGATGCTCAAGCAGCCCGAAGCCTCGCGCCCGGGCACAGTGGACGCCGAGGCGGCCGCCCGCATCATCTCGCAGTACCGCGCCCAGCACGGCCTCGGGCCGCTCAGGCTCGATCCGACGCTGATGCGCCTAGCGGCCGAGCACTCGAAGCGTCAGGCCGACATGGACAAGATGGCTCACGTATTGCCCGGCGAGGGCAGTTTCGCCAACCGCATCGCCGCTGGTGGCTTCCAGGCTTCCATGGCCGCCGAGAATGTCGCCGCCGGACAGGACAGCTTCGCCGAGGTCTTCCGCGACTGGCAGAAGTCGCCCGGCCACAACAAGAACATGCTGCTCCCAAACATTTCGCTGATGGGCATCGCCGTCGCCATCCAGCCTGGCGGGCGCTACCACACCTACTGGACGCTGGAGCTCGGCGAGCGCTACGTGCCGCGCGGCGGCGGTCGCGACGGACCGAATGCCGGCCCGGCGATCATGTTCGGCGGCAGGTAATCCTTGCACGGGGGCGACGGCGCGAACGGCTACGCGGCGGCAGTTGCCGGTTTCCGCTGGAACATCCCGCCACGCTACAACATCGCGACCGATTGCTGCGACCGCTGGGCGGATGGCGAGCCGGAGCGTGTGGCGCTCCTCCGCTACATGCCCGGCGCACCGCTTGAGCCCGTCACATACGGCGAACTGAAACGCGGATCGCAGGCACTTGCCGCCGCGCTCGCTGCCAGCGGCGTCGCAGCCGGCGACCGCGTCGCGATCCTCCTGCCGCAATCCGTCGAGACTGTGCTCGCCCATCTCGCCGCCTATCGGCTCGGCGCCATCGCCGTTCCATTGGCCGCACTCTTCGGTGTCGAGGCCCTGCGCTACCGGCTGGCCAATTCGGGCGCCAAAGCGCTGGTTACCGACCGGATCGGCCTCGGCAAGGTCGCGACGATCCGCGACGCACTGCCCGATCTCTCGGTCGTTCTCTGCACCGACGGTGCCGACACGGCAGCGAGCGCCGACGATTTCCACCGGGCCATCGCCGGTCACGATGCCGCCTTCGAGACGATTGCGACCGGTCCCAACGATCCGGCGTTGATGATCTTCACGTCGGGCACCACCGGCCCGCCGAAAGGTGCATTGCACGGCCACCGGGTTCTCGCCGGCCATGTGCCGGGCGTCGCCTTCACCCACGGCTTCCCGCCCCGGCCGGGCGACCGCTTCTGGACGCCGTCAGACTGGGCCTGGGCCGGTGGCCTGCTCAACGCGCTGCTCCCCGCCCTCGTTCACGGCGTCCCCGTCGTCTTCGGACCATTTCGCCCGTTCGATCCGGAGGAAGCCTTCGCGCTGATGGCAGAGGCGGACATTCGCAACGCCTTCCTGCCGCCGACGGCGCTTCGCATGATGCGCGCCGTCGCCAAGCCCCGCGAGCGCTTCGACCTGAAGCTCCGCACCATCGGCGCCGCCGGAGAGAGCCTCGGCCGCGAGACCTACGAATGGGCTGCGAGCAGCCTGCGCGTCCCGGTCAACGAGTTCTACGGACAGACCGAGTGCAACTACATCATCGGCGCCTCGGCCGCCCTCGGGGTCAGCCGAGCGGGCTTCATCGGCAAGCCGCTGCCCGGCCACGCCGTCGCGATCCTCGATGCCGATGGCCAGCCCGCATCATTCGACGCCGAAGGCGAGATCGCGGTGAAGCGCCCGGACCCGACCATGTTCCTGCGCTACTGGCAGGACGATGCCGCCACCGCCGCCAAGTTCGTCGGCGACTGGATGCTGACCGGCGACCGCGGCGTGATGGATGCGGACGGCTACATCCGCTTTCTCGGTCGCGATGACGACATCATCATCTCCGCCGGCTATCGCATCGGGCCGAGCGAGGTCGAAGACTGCCTGGCGCTGCACCCGGCGGTCGCCATGGCCGCGGTTGTCGGCCAGCCGGACGCGCTGCGCACCGAAATCGTCAAGGCTTACGTCGCGCTGCGCCCCGACGCCGAGCCGTCCGTCGCGCTGGCCGAAGAGATCAAGCGGTTCGTACGCCGGCACCTGTCGGCCGCCGAATACCCGCGCGAGATCGAATTCGTCGACGAGATCCCGTTGACCACATCGGGAAAGGTGATCCGGCGCGTCTTCCGCGAACGGGCCCGCCGGAAGGCCGAAGAGATCAGCGGCGATTGAGAAGCTGGCGCGCGCTCGCCCGCGCGGCAAGCTCGGCCCGCGCCGCGGCGAGGCCCACCGCATGGACGGCCCCGCCCCCGGGCGGCCCGAGAACATAGCTCGCGATCGCCAGCCGCTCCGGCCAGAACCGTTCGATCATCGCGTGATCCGCACCTGCGCATGAGTCGATGCGCTGCACGGCGGCATTGTCGAAAAGCTGCTCCGGTACCCTGGCAATGAGCTGGACGCCCGGCGAGAAACGGGCATAGGCCTCGTCATAGGCGATCTTCCAGGTGTAAGCGGTCGCGCCAGCGATGAAGCTGATCAGCGCGGCAATCGGCTGGTCATCGAGCCGCAGCGAATGAACCCGGGCACGACCGACCGCCGCGAGACCGAGCACGGCCTCGCGCGCGAAAGCCGCCGTCGCCCCGGTCGATGTTAGGGCCGTACCGCGCCGCCCCTTCCAGCCTGCCTGTTCGATCGCCAAAAATTCCTCGAGCCGCGCACCGACCGTGTCGGTTTGCGTCGCCACATCGAAGCTGACCTCACCGAGATCCTCGAGCCGGCGCAGCATGCGCCGCAGCCCCTTGCGGTGACTGCCGCCCTGCCCACGCACAATCGATGCATTCTGCCGTGTCAGCAGGGCCCGCTCATGCATGTGGAGGGCCGTCAGAGGGCGGTCGCCATCCTCGGCGATGGCCACAAGGGCGGCGGCGACCGGGCTATCTGTCTCGACATCCGGGACGATCAGGCTGCGGCCCGAGCTGGCAGGAACCAACCCCTGCACCAGACTGTCGAGAGCGGTCACGGGATCGTCGCCGGCAAGCAGCGGTACCCCGAGCGGGGCGTATTTGTTGCCCCAGAGGCGCACCGCCGGCGCGATACGACCAAGCCGGGTGCGGGTGAAAGGCGCCACCGCCAGCGGTCCGCCCCGCACATCGTGCGTCAGCGCGACACCGATGCCCGAGGGGTGCAGATGGGCAATCGCGGGAATAGCGAAGCCTGCATCGAAGAAGATGTTGTCCACGATGGAGCAGCCCGCAAAAGCCATCCATTCATCACGAAGCGCAATGATGGCCTCGCCTTCGGCGATGCGGCAGGTCCCGGGCGCAGACGTCTGTTCCGGCCACGCGGCCGGTGCGGTCCCGATGCTCGCGGCGGTCATCGGTCCTCGGTCTCCCCCGGCGATGGTGCCGGGCGCAGCGCTGCGATGATCGAGCAGTCGATGCCGAGACGATTGCGCACCACGACGTAGAGCACGACGGTCTCGGCCATCAGCGCGAGTGTCGTTGCCAACGCGGCACCGGCGATGCCCATGCGCGGCACGAGGGAGAAATTCAGCGATACGTTGAGGAAGAAGGCCGCCGCATAGACCATCGCAGTGATGCGCTGCTGGCCGGCCATGATGAGCAGTGTCTCCGACGGCCCGATCGAGGCGCGGAAGAGCAAGCCCACCGACATGATGAAAAGGATCGGGTAGCCGTCGACGAAGCTCGGCCCGAAAAGCGCAAGCAGCGGCACGCCGCAGGTCAGCACCAGGCCGACCATCCCGAGCGACGGCCAGAAGGTCCAGTGCAGAGTGTCGCGCACGAAGGCCGCGAGCGATGCCGTGTCGCCGCTGGCGTAGTACTGCGAGAAGCGCTGCGCGCTGCCGGTGCGCACCGCGTAGTAGACGAAATGGACCAGCGCCATCGTCTTCACCGCGGCGTAGTAGATGGCGACCTGATCGGGCGACATCAGATGGCCGACAATGATGATGTCGACGTTGGTCAGCAGGTTAAAGAAGCCTTCGACGATGAAGATCGGCAGCGCCACCGCAACCCAGGTCGGGAAATCGAAGCGCCGCGGACCCGGCGGCACCACCCTGGCGAGACCGCGCCGCAGCACGAAATATTGCGCCACTGCCGTCACATAGGTCGCGACGATCACGGCACCCATCGCCATCTCGGCACCGTTGCCCTGACCGAACCAGATGGCGAGCCCCATGAAGACCATGATGAGGACCGGGCGAATAATGTAGGTCGGCCACAGCGCGAGGTTCGGCCAGTTGAAGGAGCGCGCAATGCCCTCCTGTATCTCGCCGAGAGTCAGCATCGGCAGCGTCACGGCGCCGAGATAGAGCGGCACGAGGTAGTAGCTCGAAATCTGGTCGCCGAAGGCATAGAGCCCGGCGAGACCGAGCACGGCGAGCAGCGTCGACGTGGCCAATCCCTGCAGGCGGCTGCCGACAATCACGCCGCGCAGTAGGTCGTCCTGCTTCCGCTCGACATACTCGGGTACAAAGCGCAGCACCGCCATCTGCACACCGAGGCCGCCAAGTCCGCCGAGGATGACCGCACCGACCCAGACGGCGACGAAGACGCCGTATTCGAAATCGCCCATCCAGCGGGCGAGCACGACCTGGCTGACATAGGCAATGGCGGCGCTGAGGATGCGTGTGGCGAAGGTAATCACCGCGACACGCCGGGAGACCGCCCGGTCGTCGGTTCCCCGGGCGATCGAGTCGAGCAGTTCCGCTGCCTGCGCCAGCACGGTCCGCAGGCGGCCTTCAGGCATCCGCTCGACGGCGCCGACGAACGATACGCGCAACTTGGCCTCTCCGCATTTCCCGGCGCGACAGCGCCCCGCCCCGGCCGCGTCACCACCCCGCATACCGGCATACGGCGCTACCAATGTATTGACAATTAAAGAAAAACTAAGATTTCCGTAAAGGTTAACAGCGGCTCACTGGGAGCGGTGACTTGTTCACGAAGCCGCGCGGGAAACGCCGTTGCCCGACCCGGCCGCTCATGCGATGCCTGCCGGCGACCGCTACGTCATGGCTTCGGAGCCGCAGTGACCGCCGACCACACCCTCGATGCCCGCGGCCTGCAATGCCCGCTTCCCGTGCTCAAGGCACGCAAGGCTCTCCTCGCCATGGCGCCGGGCGAGCGGCTGGAAGTGCTCGCAACCGATCCGATCGCCGCGATCGACCTGCCGAATTTCTGCCGTGAGGCCGGCCACCACTTCATTGGCAAGGAACAGCATGGCGACGACGCCTGGGCCTTCCTGATCGAGCGCGGAAGCTGATGCTGTTTCTGACCAACATCCTGCGAACGCTGGTCTTCCCGCTCGGCATCGCCCTGCTGCTCGCACTGCTGGCGCTGGTCTTCATGCGCTTCCGCCGCTTCGCGCGGGGCATCCTCGCGCTGGCCATCATCCTCCTCTGGGCAGCCTCGATGCCGGCTGTCGCCAAGTTCGCCGCCCTCGGCTGGGAGAACGCCTGGCCGCCGGTTGCGGCGGCGGAACAGCCACAGGCCGACGCCATCGTCGTGCTCGGCGGCATGCTCGCCCCACCATTACCGCCGCGGGTCACGCCGGACTACGGCGATCCGGTCGACCGTGTCTTCGAGGCGGCGCGGCTTTATAAAGCCGGCAAGGCACCGTTGATCCTCGTGACCGGCGGCAACCTGCCCTGGTTTCCTGAATCGCCTCCCGAAGCAGAACTTGTCGCAAGCCTGCTGACCGATCTCGGAGTGCCGCCCGATACGCTGGTGTTGGAAGGCGCGAGTCGCACGACACGCGAGAACGCGCTCAACACCAAGGCAATCTTCGACGCTCGCGGCTGGAAGACGGCCCTGCTCGTTACCTCTGGCTTTCACATGCGTCGCGCTATGGCGACCTTCGCCGTCGTCGGGATCGAAGCCACGGCAGCCACGGCCGATGCCGACGGGACCTGGCCGGTCTACTCGACCGTCCTCGATGTCCTGCCGAGCGCCGACGCGCTTTCGACCACGACACGGATCGTCAAGGAAGCCATTGGGCTGATCTACTACCGCCTGCGCGGCTGGGCTTGAGCTAGTTACCGCCGCCACGCGCCGAGAACCCGGCAATCCGCAGCGGATTGTCGGTCAATGCCACGCGGTCCGGCGTATCGATCCGCGCTTCGTTGAGGAAGGCATCGAGATAGGCGGCAAATCCATCGGCATCGAGGCCGGCCGCCGTCACGGTGAAACGAGTGGCCGGAGCGTTGTCCGCAGGCGTCGGGATCAACACCAGCGGCCGGAAGAAGCCGCCGAGCGCCTCCACCACGGCGCTTTCGCCCTCGCCTGTCGCCACCATCCCGCGTACGCGCAGGAGCTGGTTGCCGAGGAGCGCCCCCATCAGTTCGACATAGTTGTCGAGAGCGAAGATCGGGATCGAGCGATTGCGGGCGAGCGAGAATGTCGAGATCGAAGCCTGAGGACTGGTCGGTGCGTCAATCGCGCCGAGCCAGCGGTCGACATTCGTCTTTGCCGGGTCGAACGCACCATGGCCGGTGATGGTGACCGGCGTAACCGAAGCCGCATCGACGATCGCCGCCAGCGGGTTCAGCGCGGCAAGCGCTTCAGGGACATCGGAATCCGCCCCGTCGATCTTCGACAGCGCGATGACATCCGCCATCGCCAGGCGACGCGCGGCAATCGGCACGCGGAGAACGTCAGGCACATCTCCCGCCGCCACGACTGCAATCACGCCGTCCGGCCGGTAGCGCAGCGAGAGATAGGGGTGCATGCCGACGGCCGAGAGAATCGCCGCAGGATCGGCGGCCGCGTCGGCCTCGATCACGACGCGGCCGATCGCTGCCACGCGGCCGTTGTCGAGATCGCGCAGCAGCCGCTCCAGCGCGGCGACCAGTTCGCCGCGCACCGAGCAGCAGATGCAGCCCGAGCCGAGCGACACGATCTCGTCGTCGGCCCGTTCGACGAGCGCATTCTCCAGCGCCACGTCGCCGAATTCATTGAGGATCACCGCAGTGTTGGCGAAGCCGGGGTCGCCGAGCAGCCGGTTGATCAGGGTCGTCTTGCCGGCGCCGAGCGGTCCGATGACAACCGTCAGCGGGATCGGCGGCTTGCGAACGCGCGCCATTTTCGCACCTAGCGGGTGAGATCCATCGGCGGACCGATCGTCGTTGCCGCGCGCGCCACCCCGGCACCCGGCGCGGCAGCGGCGCTGCCGATCATCGGCGGGCGCAGGCGCGGCAGCGGCACCGCCTTCGGTGCGCCGGAATCGGCACGACCGGTATAGACCTGAACCGGGGCCATCAACTCAAAGCGCGGCCCGAGTGCCGAGTTCGGCGCGAGCTTCGCGAGCACCGGATCGAAGGAATCCTCATTGTCGCCATTCGGATTGCGCTTGCACACATCGGCCCGCAGATTGGCGACCGGCGCTGACGACGGTGACGCCTTGTAGGCGGCAAGCGTCGGACGCCCGACCGATCCGAGAAGATCGCCGAAGCCCTTGTTGAGCAGCGCCGCCGCGACTTCCGCCCTATCGTCCGACGACCCGGCACCAAGCACCACGGCGAGCATGGTGCGGCCGCCACGCGTCGCCGTCGCCACCATATTGAAGCCCGACGCACAAACGAAACCGGTCTTCATGCCGTTGGCACCGCGATAGCGCTCCAGCAGATTGTTCTGCGAACGCAGCACCCGCTTGCCCGCGCGGATGGCAGGAATGCGGAACAGCTCGCGATGCTCCGGAAACTCGACCCACAGCGTTCGCGCCAGCACCGCCATGTCACGCGCCGTGGTCAGCTGCCCATTGTCCGGCAGGCCGTTGGGATTGGCATAGTGTGTGCCGCGCATGCCGAGCCGCCGCGCCTCGGCATTCATCATTGTCACGAAGTCGCGCTCGCTGCCGCCCACCGTTTCGGCGAGCGCCACCGCGATGTCGTTGGCGGATTTCACCAGCAGCATCTTCAGCGCATTGTCGACGTTGAGGACGGTGCCGACCTTGTAGCCCATCTTCGAGGGGGCCTGCGCCAGCGCGTTGCGCGAAATCTTGACCGGCGAGGTCAGGCGCAGCTTGCCGGATTTCAGCGCCCTGAACGTCAGATAGGCGGTCATCAGCTTGGTGACCGAGGCCGGTTGCCACACGCGGTCCGAACCGCGGTCCGTGAGCACCGTGCCGCGGTCGACGTCGACCAGAATGTAGACGGGACCATCGGCGGCGCGTGCTGCGCCACCGATCACGACAGCGACCAGTGCCAGGATGATGAACGACAGTCGCAAGGCCCGGGCCTCGACGGTTCGGGCGGCCGGCGGCCGCAGAGTGCGAACGGTTAATCCTCGGGTCACAGTCCTAGCGATTTCGCCGCCCCTTGGCAAAGCGCGCACTGCCTTTTTCGCAGTCGCCTGCCGGAAAAAGCGGCAACCGTTGCGCAACGCCCACGCCCCCTCGGGTTCCACACCGGACGGGCGCTTGGCTGGCGCCAACCTTGCTTCACACGCTGTCATGCACTCCATGCGCTCTTGCAACGCGCCGGCTCCTCGCGAATGATCCCTTCATGACCGCCGCACTTTCCCCGGCTCTGACGGCTCCTGGCATCACTCCGGCCCTGCGCCCGGCGGTGGCCATGCAGCGCGCGGTGGGGATCGCGCGGCTGGCTGTCCACGCACCTGACGGCGTGACACGACTTGTCGAGAACTACCAGTCAGGTTCGGCGAAATTGCGTTTCCCGCGCACCGAAATCGGCGACCCGTTCACCGCGGTTCTCATCAACACAGCCGGAGGCATCACCGGCGGAGACCGCTTCTCCGTCTCCGTCACAGCCGGCAAAGGCGCCGCCCTCACGGTCACCAGCCAGGCGGCGGAGCGCATCTACCGCCGGTCGAGCGGCCATGCCGGGGTCGAAACGCGACTGACCGTCTCAGACGGCGCGACGCTCGACTGGGTGCCGCAGGAAACCATCCTTTTCGACCGTTCGGCGCTCCGCCGTTCGCTTGCCGCCGATGTTGCCGCGGGTGGGCGCCTGCTTGCCGCGGAATCGATCGTGCTCGGCCGCACGGCGATGGGCGAAACGGTGCGCGAGGCGACGCTGACGGACAGCTGGCGCATTCGTCGCGACGGCCGCCTCGTCTTCGCCGACGGCCTGCGCCTCGACGGCGACAGCAGCGCGATCCTCGCCGGCGGCGCGACCGGCAACGGCGCCGTGGCCCTCGCCACGGTCGTGCTCGTCGCACCCGATGCGGAGGCCGCCCTCGACGCCGCCCGCGCTGCCCTCGAGGGAAGCGCCAGCGAAGCCGGTGCCAGCGCCTGGAACGGCGCCCTGGTCGCCCGGCTGATTGCGCGCGACGCCCGCGCCCTGCGCACCGACCTCATTCGCCTGCTGGAGACGCTCAGGGGCCACGCGCTCCCCCGCGTCTGGAACTGCTGAGGAAAGCGGACAACATGCACCTGACCCCTCGCGAGAAGGACAAGCTGATCATCGCCATGGCGGCCAATGTCGCCCGCCGGCGGCTGGAGCGCGGCGTCAAGCTCAACCACCCGGAAGCGGTGGCGCTGATCACCGATTTCGTCGTCGAGGGTGCCCGCGACGGCCGCTCCGTGGCCGACCTGATGGAAGCCGGCGCCCACGTCATCGGCCGCAGTCAGGTGATGGAGGGCATCGCCGAGATGCTCCACGACGTTCAGGTCGAGGCGACCTTTCCCGACGGCACCAAGCTCGTCACCGTTCACAATCCTATCCGCTGAGGTACCCCGCCATGAAGACGATCCGCACCGCGCTCGCTGCCGCAGGCCTTGCGCTTGCCGCAACCCCGGCCTTCGCCCATGTCGGCGTCGGCGAGACCTCGGGCTTCGCCGCCGGCTTCCACCATCCGCTGTCCGGCCTCGACCACATGACGGTGATGATCGCCGTCGGCCTCTGGGCGGCGCTCAAGGGCGGCAAGGCACTCTGGGTGTGGCCGGTGACTTTCGTCGGCATCATGCTCGTCGGTGGCGCGCTCGGCATGGCCGGCGTTGCCCTGCCCTTCGTCGAACCGGCGATCCTCGCCTCGGTCGTCGCCCTCGGGCTGCTGGTGGCGCTTGCCGTGGACCTGCCGGTCTGGGCCGGCGCGCTGATCGTCGGCGCCTTCGCGGTCTTCCACGGCCACGCCCACGGCACCGAGGTGCCGGAAACCGCCGCCGGCATCGAGTACATGGCCGGCTTCGCCCTCGCCACGGCCGGCCTGCACGGCGTCGGCATCGCCGCCGCTCTGGCGCTCGGCCAGCGTTTCCGCAGCCTCGTGCGTGTCGCCGGTGCCGCCTGCGCGGTGATCGGCGTCGGCCTCTTTGCGGGCGTGCTTTGAGATGATCCCTGGAGAGGTCTTCCCCGCCGAGGGTGAGATCGAACTGAACGCCGGTCAGCCGACGGTGACGCTCGACGTTGCCAATGCCGGCGACCGGCCGGTTCAGGTCGGCTCGCACTATCATTTTTACGAGACGAACGAGGCCTTGACCTTCGATCGCGAGAAGGCGCGCGGCTTCCGGCTGGATATCCCGGCTGGCACCGCCGTGCGCTTCGAGCCCGGCCAGACACGCACCGTCACCCTCGTGCCCTATCGCGGCGAGCGGCTGGTCTTCGGCTTCAACCAGAAGATCTCGGGAAAACTCGACTGATGTCGCCGCGGCTGTTCCAGACGCGGCGCGCGCTGTGGATGGACCCTGGCGGCGTTCCATCCACCTTCGCCACCGACGCAAGCCGTCACTGCTGCACGGAAATGCGCGACGCGCTGATCAACGAATGCGGAATGCACGCCGACGATCCCTTCGCCTGCACCGATCTGGCGCTGTCCTACAGCGACACCTTCGACGAATATGGCATCATGATTCATGACGGCGGCGCGTCGGTGCTGGTCATCTCGTATTGTCCGTTCTGCGGCGCGAAGCTGCCTGACAGCCGGCGAGACGACTGGTTCGACCGGCTGGAAGCGATGGGCATCGACGACCCGTTCGCCGTCGAACTCCCCGAACCCTACCGCAGCGGAGCCTGGCGCCGCATGACGGCCAACTGAGGCGCGATGGTGCGGAAGGGGGCGCGGCCATGAACGATGTGCAGGTCTTCGAGATCGCCGGCAAGGAACTCGCGGCGCTCTATCCCGACCTGAAGTGCGACAGTTGCGGCCGTAGCCTGAATCAGGCGCAGGACGAAACCTGGGCGAAAGTGTCCTGCGGCTATTTCTGCGCCGAATGCATCGCCAAGGGTCTCCATCTGACCCATCCCGCCGCGTGCCGGGTAGGTTGAGCCATGACGATGTCACTCAGAGCAACCGGCCCGATCCCAGCCACCCCGCCGCCTGCCGGCGTGGCCGGATCACTTGTTGGGCGGCTCGCCCATGTAGAGATAGACCGTGTAGCCCTCGACCTTGGCCGCGTAGACCGAGCGCAGGTCGAAGCTCCACACCGTCGCCTGGATCGCGTTCATCAGCGGCCGGTTGTTAAGGATCGCCACCTGCAACGGAGTCAGCGGGGCGTTGTTGTACATGGCGCGGCGGCCCCAGACGCGGCGATCGAGGCGCGCGGCAACGTCGATCACATTGACGCGCGTGACGAAGCGCAGCGTCTCGATGTTGTGGATCGCCACATTGTCGCCAGTGCCCGCCACGGCCGGCTGCGCCGCCGCCAGTGTCGCACCCAGCAGAAATCCGATCGCCAACTGTTTCATCGTTCGCTCGCTCCGTTTGCCCTGAGCATACCTGAATCGCCGCCCGGCCGCTTCCCCGCGGCCGCCGGCCCGCTGACCCTGAAGAAAGGCTGACTGCCGTGCCCTACAGGATTTCGCGCCACGCCTATGCCGATATGTTCGGTCCGACCACCGGCGACAAGGTACGTCTTGCCGATACAGATCTCGTCATCGAGGTCGAGAAGGACTTCACCACCTATGGCGAGGAGGTGAAATTCGGTGGCGGCAAGGTCATCCGCGATGGCATGGGCCAGTCCCAGTTCGCCCGCGGCGAAGGCGCGGTCGACACCGTCATCACCAACGCGCTGATCGTCGACCACTGGGGCATCGTCAAGGCCGATGTCGGCATCAAGGACGGCCGCATCGTCGGTATCGGCAAGGCCGGCAATCCGGACGTCCAGCCGAACGTCGATATCGTCATCGGCCCCGGCACCGAAGCGATCGCCGGCGAGGGCAAGATCCTGACCGCCGGCGGCTTCGACTCGCACATCCATTTCATCTGCCCGCAGCAGATCGACGAGGCCCTGGCCAGCGGGATCACCACCATGCTGGGGGGAGGGACCGGGCCGGCCGCGGGGACCAACGCGACCACCTGCACTCCGGGGGCCTGGAACATCAGGAAGATGCTCGAGGCCGCGGATGCCTTTCCGGTCAACCTCGGCTTTTTCGGGAAGGGCAACTGCTCCACCGAGGGGCCGCTGGCGGAACAGGTCGAGGCGGGTGTCATTGGATTGAAACTACACGAGGACTGGGGCACGCATCCGGGCGCGATAGACACTTGTCTCAAGGTGGCGGACCGCATGGACGTCCAGGTGGCCATCCACACCGACACCCTCAACGAGAGCGGGTTCGTCGAGCGGACCCTGGAGGCCATCGCGGGCCGGACCATCCACACCTTCCATTCGGAGGGTGCGGGCGGAGGCCACGCCCCGGACATTATCCGGGTCTGCCAGTATCCGAACATCCTTCCCTCCTCGACCAATCCCACGCGTCCTTACACGGTCAATACACTCGACGAGCATCTGGACATGCTCATGGTCTGCCACCATCTCGACGCGAGGATCCCGGAGGATGTGGCCTTCGCTGAGTCGCGCATCCGTCCCCAGACCATCGCCGCCGAGGACATCCTGCACGATCTCGGGGCCATCTCCATGATCTCCAGTGACAGCCAGGCCATGGGCCGGGTGGGGGAAGTCATTTCCCGGACCTGGCAGACCGCCCACAAGATGAAGCTCCAGTTGGGTCCCCTCGATGTGGGGGACAAGAGAGGCGCCGACAACGCACGGGCCCTCCGCTACGTGGCCAAGTACACCATCAACCCGGCCATCGCGCACGGCATTTCCCACGAGGTGGGATCCCTGGGGATCGGCAAGCTGGCCGATATTGCCCTCTGGAAGCCCGCCTTCTTCGGGGTCAAGCCGGAGGTCGTGCTCAAGGGGGGCATGATCGCCCTGGCAAACATGGGGGATCCGAACGCCTCGATTCCCACTCCCCAGCCGATGTTTTACCGGCCCCAGTTCGCATCCTTCGGCCGGGCCCGCCTGGGCACCTGCCTGACCTTTGTCAGCCAGGTTTCCCTCGATTCCGGCCTTGTGCAACAGTATCACTTGGGTAAGCGGTTCAGCGCCGCCCGGCAGTGCCGGCAGGTGGGCAAGGCCGACTTGCTCTTCAATGATGCCATGCCGGTCATCGAGGTCGATCCGGAAACCTACACGGTCAAGGCCGACGGCAAGGTCCTGACCTGCGAACCCCTGGCTGAGCTGCCCCTGGCCCAGCGGTATTTCCTCTTTTAAAGATGCCCCTCATCACCAGCAAGCCTTCACCGCATGAGGCGGCCCGGGAGACGGTATACGTCCCGGTGGACCGGCACACCCTGGCCAAACGCCGCTGGCGCCGCCGGGCCGAAGACGGGACGGACCTAGCCGTTGACCTGGAGCAGCCGTGCCGGCACGGAGAGCTGGTCCTGGTCCGCGACCAGCGGGCCTACCGTGTCCGCCAGGGCCCGGAGCAGCTGATCCGCATTCCGCTTCCCGATGAAAGGGAGGACGCAGCGCGGCTCGGCTGGTTTCTTGGCAACCAGCACCTTCCCGTCGAGGTAGTGGCCGGACACCTGCAGGTGGCCTTTGACAAGCGCCTGCATGAGCGCCTCTCGGCCCTCGGCGTCCGCCCGGAAGTGGTGGAGGCCGTCTTCAATCCGGATCCGCATTCGGCGGTTCCGCATCACCACCATTGATCCTTATGAACGATTCAGGCTCAAGTTCCCCGGACTGGCTGGCCGCCGCCCTGCAGCTCTTCGACTCCGCCCTGCCGACGGGAGCCTATGCGCATTCGCAGGGGCTGGAAGGTCTGGTCCGGGATGGCTGGATCGCCGGGACCGCGGAGGTGGAGTCCTTCATCTGCACGGAAGTGGCGGCTTCGTTGATCCATGCGGATCTTCCCGTGTTCAGGGAAGCCCACGCCGTCATCGGAAACGGCGACTGGACGGCGATTGCCGCCTTGGACGAGCTCGCCGAAGCGCTTCGGCCGACCCGGGAGCTCCGGCTCTGCGGGAGCCGTACCGGGCGGCAGGCCTGGCGTCTCTTCGGGGAGTTGCTGGAAGATGAACCGGAAAGGCAGGGCCAATATTCCCGGTGTGCTGAGTTTCTCTCTACATACCAGGCCCCGGTCGTTTTCGGTCTGCTGGGCGGCATTCTGCAGTGCCCCCCGGACGCGGCCATGCTGGCCTATTCCCGGCAGGCTGTAGTGAATTTTTCACAACCCTGTATAAAATTGCTCAACTCCGGTCCCACGGAAGCCCAGCGTATCATCTATTCCTGTTCAAAATACATTTCTGAATGGGTGCGGGCCAGCCTTTCAGTATCCCTTGCCGATACCGGTTTAACGGCCCCGCGATGGGATATCGCCTCTTCCAGGCACCAGTTCGCGCCGCAACGGCTCTACATTTCCTGACTCACCATGAATGAAACTGCACCCAGAAGCCCCGTAATCGTCGGGATCGGCGGCCCGGTCGGATCCGGCAAGTCGACCCTGGCCCTGACCCTGTGCCGCCTCTTCCGCGATTCCTGCCAGATGGCCGTCATCACCAACGATATCTATACCCGGGAGGATGCGAAGATGCTCGTCAGGAACGGGGCCCTTCCGGCCGAGCGGATCATGGGTGTGGAGACCGGGGGCTGTCCGCACACCGCCATCCGGGATGACATTTCCATGAACATGGAGGCGATTGAGGAAATGAAGGGCCGCTTCCCCCGGCTCGACGTGATCCTGCTGGAGAGCGGTGGCGACAACCTTACCGCGACCTTCTCCCCGGAACTGGCCGATGTCTTTATTTATGTCATTGATGTCACCGAGGGGGACGACATCCCCCGCAAGGGCGGTCCCGCCATCGAGCACAGCGACCTGCTTCTGATCAACAAGACCAGCCTCGCTCCCCATGTCGGGGCCGACTTGTCCCGGATGCGCGCTGACACCCTGGACAAGCGTGGGCGGAAGCCGTTCCTCTTTGCCGACCTCAGGCAGGGAGTCGAGCTCGACTCCCTGGCCGAGTGGTTCCGTCACTACGTTTTGTTCACCGGTGCTGCCCGCTGAAAATATGGAGGCTGTTGTGGCAGATGCTCCCGGGGTTTCCCGCCTTGCGGGTGAAGTCGACCTGCGCTTCGGCCTGGCGGGCAATGAGCGTACATCCCTGGTGCGCCGCTACCGGACCGGTCATTTCCACCTCGGCAAAGCCTACGATGACGGACGGCAGCTGGTGGTCCAGGTGGTCAACACCACGGCCGGCATCTTCGAGAACGATACGCTGCACTCACATTTTGCCTGCGATTCCGGAGCCCGCGCCTGTGTCCTCTCGCCGTCCTCGAACCAGGTCTATGCCATGCCTGGCAGCGGGGCGGCCTCCTCCCGGCAGCATATCGAGGTGCGTTCCGGAGGCAGCCTGACAGTGCTGCCGCGCTGGCTGGTCCCGCATCGCGGAAGCCGGTTTGAACAGGTGACGACCATCGAACTGGAGCCAAAGGCGCGGCTGTTCTATCTGGAACCGGTGTCGGCGGGGCGGAATTCCTCCGGCGAGTTCCTGGAGACGGAATCCCTTTCCTGCCGCGTGGATATCCGGGCCGGAGGAAGGCTGATCCTCCGGGAGCACCTGTTGATCGGGAACCGCGCCAACCGCTGGATCCTGGAACGCCGCGGGGAGCGGTTTCCCTACCTGGCCACCGCCTACGTCGCGTTTCCCGGCGCCGCCGGTTTTATCGAGCGGGACCTGGCCGGAATCGCCGGAACGGCCGGGCATTCCACAAGGGCAGGCGTGACGGCGCTGACCGATGAGCTGGCGGTGATCCGCCTGCTGGGGAAAAATTGTACTGAAATTACAGCTACGCTGAAGGCCCTTTACGCGGCCTTGCGGGACGAGGTGCCCATCTCGCCGGTCATGGGCAGGATCTAGAACGGATCGCGGGTCTACCTCGCATCCCCCTCTTCTCCCTCGTCATCCTCGTCGTCACGCCTGGTATCCATACCGAGGGATTCCTCGCCGCTCTTCCTGGTCTTGTCCCCGGCCTGGCCAAGGTCCCCTTCATTTCCCCTCGGGGCGCCTTCGGAATCCCCGACCGTCTCCCTGTAGAAGTGGACATCGCGCTGGGGGTATGGGATGTGCAGGCCGGCCTTCCCGAATTCCCTTTTGACGGCCTTGTGGATGGCCCAGTAAACAGTCCAGTAGTCCGCGGTCCGGGTCCAGGGCCGGCAAATGAAGTTCACCGAGGAGTCGGCCAGCTCGTGCAGCTCGATGGTGGGCCCGGGATCGTCCAGAACCATCTCGTTTTCGGCCACGATCCTTTCCAGGACATCCCTCGCGAGATCGATGTCGTCGTCATAGCTGATTCCGAAGACCATGTCCACCCGGCGCTGGTCGCTGGCCGTGGCGTTGGTGATGACCTGTCCCCAGACCTGCTTGTTGGGAACCAGGATGACCTTGTTGTCGAAGGTCCGTATGGTCGTGTTGACCAGGCTGACCTGGTCCGCCTTGCCCAGGATTCCGGCCACTTCGACGACATCCCCGACATCGAAGGGACGGTAGAACAGCAGCATCAAACCGGAAGCGAAATTACCCAGTGTATCCTGGAGGGCGAATCCCAGGATGAAGGCGCTGCCGCCGATGAGGGCCAGGAAGGTGCCGACGTCAATGCCCATGGTGGACAGGGCCACCACCACCCCGATGCAGAGGATGGTCCGCCTGACCGCCCTCGGGATGAACCGCTTCAGGAGCATGGACATGGTCCGGTGGCGTTCGACAAGCTTGCCGACCAGATAGCCCAGGACCAGGGCCACAATCCAGAAAACGAGCATGATGGCGGCAAAGTCCAGCACCCGGATGCCCCACTTGATCCCGCCTTCCTTGGACGTGAACCATCCCCTGATGGCCGTCCACACGGCGTTCTTGTCCGTCACCTCGACCTTGATGCCGGAAACCGCGTGACCGTACTGGCGGTATTCCTCAGCATCGCCGCCTTTCTCCTCGTAAGCCTCGACTACCACCCGCAGGCGTTCCAGCAAGGCCGCCTTTTCTTCCCGGAGGAGGTTCAGGTCCTCCAGGACTTCCTGTTTTTCCTCCTCCTTCCGGGCCACCTCCATTTCCTCCTCGGTAGGTTCCTCAGCCGCGGTTTCCGGTTCCGTTTCCTCAGGCTGCGGTTCAGCGGCATTCCCCGACTCCTGCCCGGCCGCTGCCGCTTCCTCCCCGGTTTTCTGCTCTTCCTCCCTGGCTTGGCGGGCTTCCCTGGCCGCCGCCAGCTCCTTGTTTTTCTCCCGGTTGGCAATTTCAGCCAGGGAAATCTGTAGGACCTTGGCCTTGACCAGGTCCCGCCAGCCGATGACCTCGATTTCCAGCTCATCCCGGGTCAGGGGATCCACCAGCAGGTCCAGGTAATCGATTTCGATTTGCGGATCCCCAGTAGTCACCGGATTCCCTCCTGCGGCATCCTCGGCTGGCAGCGATGCGGCCACGAAAAACATCAGGACGAACAGGAGCCGGGAACCCATTTCCCGTGTTTTTGGACGGTTATTTTTCATTGTCATGCCGGTTGGGGATTATGGGCCATCGGAGATGGCGCTGAAGGGCAACTTGAGACCCCGTCAATTGCGGTTCAATCCAATTTTCCGGGTCCGGTTTCATTGCTGCAGCTTTTTTCAGTTCCGGAGCGGTGAGGCCCGAATCGGGCATATAAGTTGCTTTAATGGACGGCATGTTTCCGGCGCCAGCCGGGGACTGCTTAACACAACTGGAAAATCAAACATACAAACGACCAAATAATGAAAAGACAACTGATTGCCATGCTGGTAACGGGCGCTGCTTTGCTGCCTGCTGCCATGAATGCGGAAATTGTTCTGACCGAGGATCTCGCCCTGGCGGGATACCTCGACATGTCTTATACCGACATTGACCTTCCGGGTGACAATTCCTCCGCCGGGATTAGTGAGTTCGAGTTGGATTTCAACTACACCACCGAACCCTTCTTCTCCACGGTTGAATTGAGCTACGACGGTTACGACGTCAATTTCGAGACGGCCATTGTCGGTTACAATATCACGGATGAACTCTCGGTTTCCGCCGGTAACATCCTCAGCTACCTGGGATGGGAAACCTACGACGCCACCGGGCTCTACCAGTTCAGCTACGCTTACCGCGACTTCTCCCCGCTCTACCCGGCCTACGCCGTGGGTGCGGCGTTGGATTATGTCACGGACATGTTCTCCGTCGGGGTCTGGGTCGGCGACTCGGACAACGACAAGTTGAGCTACGAGGTGGCGGGCAAGTTCACGGGCATTGAAGGGCTGACCCTCTTCGCCGGCTGGGCCGACGACCCGTACTACGAAACCCTCAACTTCTGGGCCAGTTTCGAGGTCGCCGGTTTCACCTTCGCGGCTGAATACGTCGATACCGACAACAAGGGCTATGACGCCGACAAGACGGGCTACCTGGGCATGGTCAACTACACGTTCGACAGCTTCGGGATCACCCTCCGCTATTCGGTTGAAGAGACGGACGGGTTTGCCGACGACTGGGAGCTGATCACCATCTCCCCCAGCTACGCCTTCTCCGACAACCTGATCGGCCTGCTCGAGCTGAGCCTGATCCAGGATGGCGGATACTACTATGAGGGCGAAAGCATGGTCGAGGCGGACTATGCCTTCGCCGCCGAACTAATCTACACCTTCTAAGTGATCAAATTGGTTGTAGTTTGAATATGAAAAGCCTGAGGTCCCCCCGCGCGGCGGGGGGACCTTATTCAATACGATGATACTCCCATGAAGGCACGATACTGCTTGGCCGCATTGCTGGCCCCGGCCGGCATGCTCGCGGCCCAGGATTCCGGTGATGAAAAACTGGATCTCATACTGGCCGAGCTCCAACGGCTCAACGCCTCGATGGAAGCGCTTCAGGACCGGGTGGAAACCCTCGAGGACCAGATCGTCGGCGCGGCGGCGGAAGCCGTTGTAGTGGCGGAATCGGCACAGGCGGAAAGGCCGGAACCCGCCGGCGAGAGCCTGGTGGACCGGGTCGTCGACGCCATTCACACCCGCGAGGAATCCCTTTATTTCCCATGGATGGAGGAGGGGCTCTGGCTCCAACTGGAGGAAGGCATGAGCCAGGATGGTGTCATCGCCATCCTCGGGGAGCCGACGCTGACCGATCCCTCCCTGAAACGATGGGTCGATACGGTCTTCACCTACAAGGGCCGGCGGCCGTCAACCGGCGAACGCGTGACCGCCAAGGTCCGCTTCTACAAGGACAAGCTGGTTAATTTCGAGGCCCCCTGAAGCCGCTCAGCACTTGAGGCTCTCCAGCAGGTCGTAGATCTTGTACTTCTCCAGCTTGCGCCGGATGAAGTCGAGGGCCGTCATGACGGCGCGTTCCCTGACCGCGGTGCGGTTGCCGGGGAGGACCACCTTGCGGGACCAGACCCCGACCGGGGAGTGGTATCCGAGGTAAATGGTTCCGGCCGGCTCGTTGCCGCCCTCGGGACCGGCGTAACCGGTAATGGAGAGGGCGTAGTCCGATTCCAAGAGCTCGGCCACGGCGGTAGCCATGGCCACCGCGCATTCGGCGCTGACGGCGCCATGCTGTTCGAGAATGCAGTCCGGTACCCCGAGCAGGTTCTCCTTGACCTGGTTGCGGTAGCAGACAACCCCGCCCATGAAAATCTTGGAGGCTCCGGGAACATCCGTGAAGCGGCTGGCCAGGAGACCTCCGGTGCAGCTTTCGGCCACGGCCAGTGACTTGTTCAGACCGCGCAGGTGCTGCAGGATGACGGCCGCGACTTCGGGAGTGCCGTAACCCAGGAATCCCTCCCCGAGCCGTTCCCGGCAGGCTTCACCCATGGTCCGGATGCGGGCCTCATCCCAGCCGCCCTCGACCGGCGACAAACGGACATCGACATAACCCAGGTGGGCGCAGTAGGCGACCCGCAGCTTGCTCCCGGATCCCTTCAGGAGGGGGGCCAGCATCTCGGCGACCTTGCTTTCGCCGATGCCCATGGTGCGGATCTGGACCGAGTTGACCGGCGAGAGGGCCCAGCCCTTGTCCACCAGCCGGGGCAGGACCTGGTCCTCGAACATGGGTTTCATTTCCAGGGGCGGTCCCGGCAGGAGGACGATGACCTGGTCGTTCAGCTCGATCCACTGGCCGGGGGCGGTGCCGTTCGGATTGGGGAGGACTTCCGCCCCGTCCACGATGTCGCACTGCTTGAAATTGTTTTCGGTCGGTTCCTTTCCACGTTCCTTGAAGAAGGCCCGGATGGCGGCCTCGACCTCCGGGTTCCGCCGGACCGGGCGCTCCAGGGCGCTGGCCACACAGCCCACCGTGTAATCGTCCGTGGTGGGGCCCAGGCCGCCGGTGACGAGGATCAGGTCGGAGCCGTCGATGGCCCGTTTCAGGCCTTCCACGATCTCCGCGGGCTCGTCCCGGAGCTCCGTGCAACGCTGCAGACCGAGGCCGATCTCCTGCAGCTTTTCCCCGAAATACAGGAGGTGGCTGTTGGCCCGCTGCCCGTTCAGGAGCTCGTCCCCGATGGCCAGAAGCTCGACTTTGCGGATGACCTTCATTGTCCAAAAAGCTGCCGTGGCCGGCTTGTCCTCTGTGGTTTGGTATGCATCGTTACGGTTGATTCCAATATAATGGGTTTAATTGAGGATGCCAAATCCCGAGCAAAGTAAACTAAAGGAAAAGATCCGTCATCTTCCGGAGGGGCCCGGGGTCTACCTGATGAAGGACCGCTTTGGCAGTGTCCTATATGTCGGAAAAGCGAAAAATCTCAAACGCCGGGTATCATCTTATTTTCAACCCTCCCGGCGGATGCGGGTCGAGCAGCCCAAGGTGGCGGCGATGCTGGACCTGGTGTACGACTTCGAGATTCTCGAGGTTCATTCAGAGAGCGAGGCCCTGCTCCTGGAGGGCCGGCTGATCAAGGAGTGGAAGCCCAAGTACAATACCGACTTTGTCGACGACAAGCGCTTCCTGCATGTCCGGGTGGATCTCAACAGCGCCCTGCCGCGCTTCCGGCTGGTGCGGTTCCGTTCGGACGACCACTCCCTCTATTTCGGTCCCTTTGCCCACAGCGGGCTGCTGCGGAGGACCCTCCAGGAGATGCGCCTGAAGTTCGGGATTCTTCTCGGGGACGGAAATCCGCAACAGCAGGCGGATGGAACCTGGCAGCTCTACGATGATGTCCGGGCAGAGATCTACGGGCATCCCAATTTTGTCACCGCGGCGGAGTATCGTGCGCGCGCGGAGGCGGCCTGCGCCTTCCTGGAGGGCAAGTCCCGTGAATGGCTGGAGGAACTGGAAATCCTCATGCACAAGGCCGCCGAAAACCGGGACTACGAGCGCGCCGCCGAGCTGCGGGACGTGATCCAGGCCCTGCGCCGGACGACCGAGCGGACCCGCAAGTTCACCCATGCCAGCCTGGTTCCGGGCGACCGCGAGGAGAGCCTTCGGGAGCTGCAGGAGGCCCTCGGGCTGGACCAGCCGCCGCGAACCATGGAGTGCTTCGATATCTCCCATATTTCCGGCAGCTTCTGCGTCGCTTCCATGGTCCATTTCCAGGACGGGCGCCCGGACCGCCGGAACTACCGGCGCTACCAGATCAAGAGCTTCATCGGAAACGATGATTTCCGGGCCATGTGCGAGGTTGTCGGTCGCCGTTATGCACGCCTGCAGCGGGAGGGAAAGCCGTTCCCGGACCTGATTGTCATTGACGGCGGGGCCGGCCAGGTGGGTGCCGCGTTAAGGGCCTTCCTGGAAAATGAGCTGGAGCCGCCCCAGCTGATCGGCCTGGCCAAGAAGCGCGAGACGATCATTTTCTCGGACGGTCGGCCGGCGCTGAATCTGCCCGGCAACCACCGCGGCCGCCTGCTCCTGCAGTTTATCCGCGACGAGGCGCACCGTCACGCCAATGCCTACAACGCCGAGCTGCGGCGCCGGAAGCTCCGCGAGACCATCCTCGACGACTACAGCGGGCTCGGGCCGTCCAAGCGGAAGGCCCTGCTGGACCACTTCGGATCCCTGGAAAGGATGCGCAAGGCCTCGGTCGAGGAGTTGCAGGCCGTGGAGGGTATCGGGCCCAAGCTGGCCAGGGGCCTGCGGGAATTCCTGGACAACTCTCAAGCTCAGGCTTGATCGCAAGCTTAATCCAAGGGGATAGGGATTAAGCTAGAGCTAGAGCTTGAGATTTCCTAAGTGCTGGTCCCGATGGGCTTTTCCAGCAAGGGGAACATGACGCCCTTGCGGAAGAGGGTGACCTGGCCGCTGGAGGCCGAGACGCAGATCGAGATGCAGTCGGCCGCCTTGGTAATGGCCGCGGCCGCGCTGTGCCGGGTCCCGAAGCCGGACGGCAGGTTGTCGTAGAATTCGGCCGGGGCATGGATCAGGGAGCCCGCGGACTCGATGACACCGTCCCCGCGGATGACAAAGCCGCCGTCGATGACCGAGTATTCCTTGATGGTCTCGTCCATGAACGGGTTGAGGACATTGCGGTCCTCCATCCGGTACCCGTAGAAGGGATTCAGGACCAGCGGCTTGACCATGTTGTTGACCCGGTCGGAGTCGCCGATCACGAAAAGGGTCCCCACCGGCTTGCCTTCCCGGCCCTCGACGGAGAGCTCGGTGGCGATGGCGATCATGCGCTCCAGGACCTCGATCTTGACCGAGGGCGGCAACAGGTCGTTTTCCCGGTCGATGACGCTGTGGAACTCGCGTTCGATGTCGACCACCATGAGGGTGTCCAGCTGGTTGCTGGAGGGAATGCCGCCGACGCAGAGGAGCCGGTCGTTGTGCTTGAAGATGCCGCGGGTGAGGCCGATCAGGATGGCGCTGCGGGCCTGCGAGAGGCGCTGGCTGGAAAAGGAGCGGACCTCGATGGAGGACTCGATCTGGGTGCCCTCGGGGCTGCGGTCGGCGGCCGCCCGGGTAACCAGGATGGTGCGGAAATTGGGCATCCCGCGGGCGCCCTCGATGCCCCCGGCGAAGGTGTCCCCGAAGAGCAGGATGGCCGCGCACTTGGCCTCCTTGGCGACCTTCTCCGATTCCTTCAGGAGGAGCCGGTTGAACCGGGTCTGCCGGCGCTCGGGCTTGGCCAGCAGGCCGCCGAAGCCAAGGAAGACGCGCTCCGCGAAAGCTTCCGCATCGGGGGCGGCGACCATGTTCTCGACCAGGTCGCGGTCGCGGAAGAGCCGCGCCAGCGAGGCCAGGACGTTGAGGTAGTTCTTCTCGTTCTCGGAGGCCAGCAGGAGAAAGATCAGCCGGACCTGGGCGTACTCGTGCAGGCCCTCGAAATTGATGCCGTCCTTGACCCGGCCGATGGCGAAGATGTAGGGGCGCTTCATCTTGACCCGGATATGGGGCATGGCCACCCCGTTGCCGAGGTAGGTGGTCATGGTCTTCTCCCTGGCGATGAGCTGGTTGGCGATGCGCTTGATATTGAGGTCTTCCTGTAGCCTTGCCGTCGATACTTCCAGCAACTCCATGATCGCGCCCATCAGTTCGGTGGACTCTATCTCTATGATCCGGGATTTTGCGATGTATCGGTCAAGCCGCATGAATACTGGATTAAAGGGTAACAGCTTTCCTTGACAATGCCAATTTTAGAGCAGGATTACTCCTCCCCGGCGAGCTGCTGCAGGAGCCGCTGGCGGGCCGATTCCAGCTCCCGGCGGTACTGCTGCAGGGCCGGATCGGCCTGCCAGGCTTCAACCGCCCGGAGGGCGCGCCGCAGGCGGCCGGGGGTATCCGCAGGCGGTGTATCGGAAATTCCGCGACTGAGCAGGTTGTAGGAAAGGGAGCGGTTGAGGTTGGGAAAGTAAGCCAGAAAGTCCGAGACCTCGGCCGCGGAGGTGCCCGGATCGGCAAGGTAGTCGCTCAAAAGGGACCGGCTGGCCTCGTCGACAGGATCCAGACGGGCCACGTAACCGGCACGGGCGCGGTCTGACAGGGCGCGGCCTTCCGGCGACCCGAGCAGTGCCCTTACGGCCGGAAGGGGATCTTCCTCCACAAGGCGCTCAAGGGCCAGATCGCCGGCGTGCTGAAGGACTTCCGGCCGGCCTGGCCCCCGGAGGCCCGCCAGGGAGGGAACCAGGCCGCTGTCCCCGAGGTAGACGGCAATGTCCATGGCTTCGGCGACGGCCGGTCCCGGCCGGGCCATCCATTCCGGGTTGCCCAGGAGGGCCTGGAATCCGTTTTCCAGGAAAGCCACGCGGGTGGATTCGTCCCCGGGGTATCCCCAGGCAAAATTGCGCAAGTGGAGGACATAGTCCCCGGCCGGCATGGCGGTGCCGCGGCTGCTGATCTCGGTCATGGAATAGGCCGCGGCGGTGGCCGGGTCCAGTTGCCCCAGCCAGTCCAGGAGATGTTCCCGGAGGGAGCCCGCGTCGGCCAGGCGGCCGCCCTCGCCGGAGGCAAAAAGGCCCCCGCTGGGCAGGTCATAGCCGCTCCGCAGGAGTTCCATGATGCTGGCCACCGCTTCATCGGCAGGCATGGAGAAGAGCGTCTGGCGAAGGTCCCGGATGCGGCGCATCCGCTCGGGGCCCGGATCCCCCGCGGCGAGAAACTCCATCCACTCGGTCCAATCCGGCGGGATTTTCGCCTCCGGGCTGAGCTCCGCCACCGGTGGCGGAACGGCCGCTTCCCGATCCACCGGTTCCGGTTCCGGGGCGGGCACCTGTTCCGCGACCGGCGGAGGGGCCGGCTCTTCGGTTTTCTCGAACCGCCGGACCAGGAGCACCCAGGAGAGGATCAGCAGGAGGAACAGGATCAGGGCCTGGAGAAAGGCTTTCTTCTTCATACCGGTCTCCGTTGCTGGCGGATGACAATGACCGCCCCCAGGACGACCATCATCGAGGAGATGTAGAAAATGAGATGCGGCACTTCATCAAGCAGCAGGAAACCCATGAGGCCGGCGAAAATAAACTGGGCCAGGTTGATAATGACCACCGCCTGTCCGCGGATACTGCGCAGGGCCCAGTTGATGATGCTGTGGCCGAAGACCGTGGGAATCAGGGCCAGGCCGAGAATGGAGATCCACTCCATGCGGTGATCCGGGCCCAGCCAGACAACGTCGCGCCCCGCCAGCTGCAGGAGGCCGGAAATGGAGAGACAGAAGAGGCCGGCCAGCAGGTACACCGGAACCACATAGAGGTAGATCGAGGCGAGGTCCTTGTTCTTGCGGGCGAAGATCAGGTAGAAGGCATAAAAGAGCATGGAAAGGAAGCAGACCAGGTCCCCCAGCGCATACTCGCGGCTGAGGTTGAAGTCGCCGGCCCCGAGCAGGAAGACCCCGGCCATGGCCGCCACCGTCCCGGCGGCCTCGGCCCGGTTGATCCGTTCCTGCACCACCAGCAGCAGCAGGACCGGCATGACCACGGGAACCATGTTGACCAGCAGGGAGGCATTGGCGGAAGGGGTCAGGCGGGCTCCCATGATCCAGCTGATAAAGTGGATGCCGAGAAAAAAGGCCGGGGGAACGATCCTTCGGAACAATTGGCCTGCGGTCAGGTTGCCCCTTTCCGGCCAGGCCAGGAGGAAGAGCGGGGACAGGAACAAGCCTCCCAGGAGCAGCCGGTAGGAGGAGAGGGCCACCGGATCGGTGCTGCCGATCTTGATGAAGATCACGGAAGTGGCGCAACAGAAGACGCCGAATACAAGGATCAGGTAACGCATGTTCGCTGAAAGGAACCCGATCTTGAGTGAGTTTCTCCCCGCGGGGCAAGATTTTGTACCGGAGACAAGATGGCCCCTCTCCTTGGGCGGAGAGGGGCCGGTCCAGGCTTGTTACTAGATCCGTTTCTCGAGTGCTACTCAGGATACGGAAATCAGTCGACTGTATACGATTGGAACCTTGGCAAAACAGGGCAGCCACCGGTAGCCATGCCGGCGTGGACATTCAGGTTGGCGTAACAAGGATTTCATCGTTTTTCCCTCCATCGATGTCTCCTTTAGCAACAGGGTTTGTGCCAGATCGCTCCGGACTTATGCAAGTGATTGGCATTCATCCGGATAAGGCGTTCATTGGCCCTTTGCGCCAATCCTGCAGGGGCGGCCCGGGGAATATCTGTCGCGAAACCGGACGCCTTCCGTCCCAATCCCGGGACAGCCTAATGGAGCAGGCTGCTCTCCTCCAGCCAGGCCTGGAGGGTATAATCGTAGAACCAGCGGCCGGAAAAAACACTGCTTCCGGGCTTGTGGTAGAGCCAGGCACCGGATTCCAGGAGGTAGAGGAAATTAGGGTAGCCCTCCATGGCCGCCACCCATTCCCCAAGACGGGGATCGTAAAACTCGATGCTGCCGGAGCCGGATTTCTCAAGGTAGATGAGTCCGTGGTCGGGGTGGCTGATCCAGGGAAGCCCGACATCGGTGATCCAGCCGAACCAGGGAACATCGATCCAGCCTTCCTCCCATTGGGTGGTCTCCGGGAAGTAATCGACCATCTCCATGTAGCTTAGGTCGCCCGCCCAGCCGGTCTGCCGCCGGTTGCCCTGGCGGCGGGGCCAGCCGGTGGAGGCCATTTCGGAATCCCCCTCCAGTTTGTACAGCCTGCCGTCGTGGGCGCCGATATAGATGCTGCCATCCGGGGCGATGTTGGGGGAGGAGTCGTTCAACCCGGCTACTCGCTGCTCCCAGAGTATCTCCTGGGTGGCGATATTGACGCAGGTGAAGTCGGTGGCGGCCCCGGTGGTGCCGCTGCCGGCATATCCGGCGATGATGATCTTGCGGCCCTCGTCCATGGCGGGGCTGCAGTAGAAGACATCGCCGACATCAATTTCCCATAACTGGACCATCAGGCTGAGTTGGCTGTCCGTGCCAAGAGCCATCAGGTACCCGTCCTGGCCGACCACATAAACAATGTCGTAGGCGTCGATGATCGGGCTCGAACGCAGGCTTTCGACCGGATTCTGGGGATCCGGATTGATGGAGAAGTATGTATAGTTGAGCCGGGATCCATCCGGCGGGACCCCGAAAACCATTCCGTTTTCACAGGTGAAGTAGACGGTTCCATCCGGGCCGACGGCCGGGGGGGCAAGGATGGCGTGGATTTCCTGGATGTTGCGGAACTTGAGTGGAATCGGGAAATTCCAGATCTCCTGGCCGGTGACGGTGGACAGGCAGTAAAGGACTCCCGTCTCGGTCCCGAAGTAAAGCCGGTTGCCGGCCGGGTTGAAGACGGCCCCGGCACTGATGGGACCCAGTTCCTGGCCGGCCTCGAACGTCCAGAGAAGGGAGCCACCGGGACTGAAGGCGTACAGGATCCCGTCATGGGCGCCGACATAGAGGTTCCCGTCCGGGCCGATCGCGGGCGAGGCGGTGATGACGTTGCCGATCTCGTATTTCCATTTCAGGCCGCCGGTGTCGCCGTCGAGGGCGTAGAGCCACCCGTCCCAGCCGCCGAAGTAGACGCTGCCATCGACATCGATGGTGGGGGAGCTGTCCACCCAGTCGGTCGTCCCTGTGAAGACCCAGCGCACCGAACCATCTGGATTCAGGGAATAAACGGCGCCGTCGTAGGGCCCCGGATCGCTGCCGATCTCGGCGGCGATGACCACTTCCCCGTGGGGACCGATGGCGGGGGAGGCGAAGACCAGGTCGCCGACCGGGACCGGCCAGCCGGGGGCAAATTCTCCCGGCATCCCCGACAGGCTGGAAGCAGCCAGCAGGCCGGCCAGCAGCGGTTTGAATGAATTCCGGAGACAGTTTGATGAAAAGGCTTTCATAGGGGCATGCTGATGGAAAATGTGGTTCCCGCGGGGCCCGTCTCGACCAGTTCCAGGTCCGCCGGGATATGCCGGGCCAGGGCGGCGCTGATGGCCAGGCCGACTCCGGTGCCGTTCTGCTTGGTGCTGCGGACCGGTTCGAAAAGCCGGCCGCGGACCTGTTCCGGCAGCCCGGGTCCGGAATCCCGGACTTCCGCCCGCAGGCGGTCCGGTCCGGCGTTCAGCTCGAGGTGGACCTTGCTCTCAGGGCCGGACGCCTCGAGGGCGTTGTCGACCAGGTTCTGCAGGATCAGCAGCAGCAACTGGGCTCTCCGGGCGGGAAGGCTGGCCTGGCCGGAAAACTGCAGGATTACCCGTTCGCTTTGCTGAACACCCAGACGGCGTTCCAGCAAGGTGCGGAATTCCCCGAGGCTGAGCTGCACCTGATGGTGATTCTCCTGTCCGGAAATGATCGAAAGGGACTCGTTGATGAGGGACTGCATGCGGTTGGCCATGGCCATGGCTTCCTCGTCCTTTCCGGTCAGCTGGAGGTAAGCCTTGAGGCCGGCCAGCGGATTCTTGAGTCCATGGAACAAGTGGCTGGTCACGGATCCGATGGCGGAGGTACGGGCCGCCAGGGCCAGCTCGGTGTTGGCCTTTTCAAGGGAACGGTTCTGCTCGGCCAGGAGCAGGCCCATTTCCAGCAGGCGCTTACGGGCGATGAGGAAGACCAGGAGGAAAATCAGGCCCCCGGAGATGAAAATGACCAGTCCCAGACCGCCCAGGAACTGGTCCAGGTGACCCAGCTCATGGGCCACGGCCTGTCCGTCCAGCCAGTACTGGAGCACGGCTTCAAGGGTTCCATCAGCTGCCAGGATGGGAGTCAGCACTTCCGTGGTGGGGAAGGACTGGGGTTTTTCAAAATCCACCTGGTCGGAAAAAAGGGTGTCCAGGGGAAGATCGGGAAAGTAGCGCACCACGGGATCGCCCCGGCCCAGTTCCTGCAGGTCCGCCGCCGGGAGGACGGTGGTATAGAGGGTGGCCGGAATCCGGGCCAGGTTCTCGCCCTCCGGGGAAAAGAGGCGCAGGCCAATGACCCCGCTGAGCTGGCTGGATTCCAGGGCTACGTCGATCAGGTCGGTGGTTGTCCCGCCATCCGCGGCATCAAGGAAGTGCTGGGCCACGCTGGTCAGGAGGATGCCATCGCGGTTGAGAATCTGTTCCCGGATAACCTCGCGCAGGAAGAGGAGGGCGCCCAGCAGCCCGACCGCGAAAATGCCCATGCTGATCAGCCCAAGGAACAGGATCACCCGGTGGAACTGCTTTTGATCGGGCTTTTTCTTCATCTCCGGCATCAATCTATCCTGCGCTGAATCCATGGTCAATAGTGCCACTCGAGGACTATTTCCCCCCGTTCCTCCAGGTAGGATTCAAAGCGGGTCCGGGAGTCCACCTCGATGCGGCTGAGCTTGAGATGCAGGATCAGGTCCCAGGGCAGGGACTTTTCATATTCCAGCCGGGTGAACCATTGGGATTGACGGGCCAGGGGGGTGGCCGCACCGGGTTCCGCCTGGCGGTACAGGTAATCCATCTCGAGGAAGCGGCCGGTCAGGGTAAGATCCCCCCAGGCACTCCTGAGCCTGACTTCGGCGCCCCCCCAATAGCGGCGAAGGTCCTTGAAATCCCCGTACCTGTCCCAGTCCCGGGAGAGGCCGGCCAGCACCTTGAGCTCCACCCATTTTCCCGGTTCCCATTTAAATTCCTGCTCCAGTTCCAGTTTATCCACCTCGAGCAGGCTGGAGTCCCCGACCGGGTACCAGGTTCCCAACAGCGATTCCTGGTCGTCATAGATTTCCCGCGCCAGTTCCAGCCTGGTCTCCGTACGAAGGGTGGGGTGCCACAGGTGCTCCCACTCCAGCTTCACGGCGGGTTCCCAGTAGTCCTGCTTCTCAATGTCGAATTCCAGGCGCCGGATGGCCGGCTGCAGACGGATCCGGTTGCGGTCGCTGGCGAACCAGTCGACGAAAAGGCTCAGTTCCGGGAGGAACTCCTCGATCAGGGTGCCGGTAGGAATGCTGTTGATGTCATAGAGGCTGGAATCGAAGACCTGCTCCCCGTAAATGACGAGGGCCTCGGAGCCGAGGTCGAACGGTCCCCGGCTGATGCGGCCGGTGAACTGGGCCAGGGTCAGGTATTCCGTTTCCTCCTCGTAAATATTGCTCTCGGCAAAGATAAAGCCGCTGGCGGACCAGGTTTCGGCCATCCATCCCAGCCAGGCATCGGCCTCGAGATGGAGATAGGCACTCTCCACCGCTTCGGTGGACTTCAGGTAATTGCCCGAGTAACCCGGGCCGGACTGGACGGATCCAATGGCCAGGAAGACCGTTTCCGCCGGCTCTTCCTCGATCATGCCATCCTCGAAGGGAAGGGGGCCCTCGACCATGGCTTCGGTTTCCGCCAGGAGGGCCTCCAGGCTGTCCGGTTCGGTTCCGGTGTCCTCCCCGGCGGCCTGCAGGAGGGATCCGCTCAGGACCAGGACCGCAGCCAGGAGGATCTGGCCCGCTTTCGGGTGGAATTGGGGGGACATTCTGGTGGAGCTGGTGGTGGAGATTTCAAAGTAAAGAGCGGGCGGACCAAATCCGCCCGCTCAGTAGGGAACGATAGGCAATTCAAGCGAGACAATCAACCACCCGTGTTGCCGCGGCGATCTCCACCAGCGCCGCCGCCTTCCTGGGTGCGCTTGTTACGCAACATTGCTTTGCGTTCTTGAAGCTTTTCCTGCAGCTGGTTCCTCAGCTCCTGGCAGGCTTCACTCTCGGGATCCATTTCCCTGAGCTGGGTGCGCAGCTGGACGATTTCCTGGGTGTTGAGGCGGAACCGTTCGCGACGGTTCATCATCGCCTGGGTAATGACTGGATCCGGACGTTCCGGGCGGTTTTCCCGGAAATAGGTGCGGATCTGCAGGGCCAGTTCGCGGATTTCACCAACATCGCCGGCATGTTCCTCTCTCCAGGCCAGAAGGGCGGCACGGACATCCTCGTCCGTGGCTCCCTGTTCCTGCAGCTGGGCCAGAAGGGCGTCGCGGTCCTCCTTGAGGAGTTGGCGCTTTTCCTGGATCTGTTCGCGCAGGGCGACGATTTCCGGAGGCAGATCGACATCGGGAGCGCCTTCCCACATGTGTCCGCCTCCCGGGCCGGAGCCACCCATTCCGGGTTCATTGGGTCCCATGCCTTGACCGATTGACAGCGACGTCAGGGCGAAAGTGCTTAGAAGTATAATCAATGGCTTTTTCATAATCGTATCGGGTTTTAAGGTTTTAGAATAGCGGAGATGCCATTTCTTTTGCAGGTACAATGCCAGCTGCCATCATTATTTCTTAAGCAGCTGAATGAAAGTGGTTTACGAATTTCATGCCGCAGCTCATGCTTTTGCCTCCGGTGCCGGCTGGGGAAAATTCCCCACTTTTAGGCGGCCCCATTTGAGGCTGGTTGGGAAATATTCCCCAGTCAGGAATCGAGGCGGTAGCGGATAAAGTCCCGGGCCACGCCCAGGCGTCGGGCCGCGGCGGAGACATTGCCGTCTTCCTCCCGCAAGGCTTCCTCGATGACTGCCCGGGTCAGTTCCTTCAGGCTTTCCTCGAACTGGAAATCATCCCCGGGGAGCCTCCAGAGCGGATTCATCAGGGAGGGGATTTGCCGGTCCCCGGAAGCGGATTCCGGCGGCGCATCCAAATGGGTGAAATCGAGTTGGTCGCTGTCGCTGAAAATGAGGGAGCGCTCCAGCTCATGAAGGAGTTCCCGGACATTGCCCGGCCAGGTGTAATGCATCAAGCGTTTGCAGGCCGCCGGGGAGAGATCTGCCCGGGGCCTCCGGTAACGCTTCCTGAGGGTCTCCAGAAGGTGCCGGGCGAGGGCCGGAATGTCTTCCGGAAATTCCCGCAGGGGAGGAATCCGCAACTGGAGGAGGTTGAGGCGGTGGTAAAGGTCTTCCCGAAAACTCCCATCGCGGACCAGTTCCTGCAGCGGGTGGATGGAGGCTGCGACCAGGCGCACATCGACGGATCGCTGGGTATTCCCGCCAACCCGCCGGATGCGGCGGTCCTCGATGGCGGTCAGGACCTTGGCCTGGAGGGTCAGGGGAAGGCTGGCGATTTCATCTAGAAAGAGGCTTCCCGCGTCGGCGGCTTCAAAGAGGCCGATCCTCTCCTTGCGGGCATCGGTGAAGGCACCCCGTTCATGGCCGAAGAGTTCTGATTCAGCCAGGGATTCGGGGAGTGTGGAGCAGTTGATCTCGATCAGGGGCGCTTCCCGGCGGGGACCCTGCTCGTGCAGCCAGCGGGCGATGGTGGACTTTCCGGTTCCCGTCTCCCCCTCGATGAGGACCGGCGGCAGGTGCGTCCCCAGGCGCTGGTCGGCCTGCAGGATCTTGTCCAGCTGCTCCCGGACCATCCGCATGCGCCGGCCGATGAAAAGCGAGGCTTCCGGTTTGGCCCGGGTTTCCCGTTCGAATTCCTCGATCCGGGACCGGGCGGTCTGGCGGGAAATCCTGCTGAAGACGACCGGAAGTTCCTCCGGGTCAAAGGGTTTGCTGAGGTAATCGCTGGCTCCCCGCCGGATCGCTTCCACGGCGGTTCTGATGCCTCCCTCGGCGGTCATGATCACGACCTTGGTATTGCTGGAGAACCCGGGATCAAGAAGCAGGTCAAGGCCGTTTCCGTCGGGCAGGTTGATGTCCAGCAGGGCGAAGTCGAGCTCGAGGGAAGCGCGCAGCTCCCTGGCCTGGGCAATCGATTCGGCGGGATAGGCCTCCGCCCCGAGGGATTCGAGGTATCGGCACAGGGATTTTCGGAGGAGCGCCTCGTCTTCAAGGACCAGGATGTGGCGGCCATTGAGCATCAGCTCCAGCCTTTAAAAAAATGGGACCCTGGCAAGCCGGTTTGCCGGGCCGGGAAGCCGGACTGGCGGATAACCGCTGCCAGGGTCTGCATGGAGCCCGCCATCAACCACTCGGGATGCGGGTTTCCAGCATTGGGGGGATACCATCGTCCCCGGTGAGGAGGGGAATGTTCCCGGAATTTTTGCCGATCGTTGACAGGCGTGGGATTCATGGGCGAAGTTGCGGGATTGATCCTATGTTTGATGTCCGGGAAAAACCCAAGATGGTGGAGCGGGCTTACCTGGTCGGGCTGGCCCAGTCCGGGGAGCCTGACGGGGAAGCGTCCAGTCTGCTGGACGAGCTCGATGAGCTGGTCAGCACGCTCGGCATCGGCATTGTCGGCCGGGAAGTGGTCCGTCTCCGGGTCCCGCAGTCCCGTTTCCTGCTGGGCGCCGGCAAAGTGGAGCAGATTGTGGCCCGGGCCCGGGAAGTGGAGGCGGACTGCCTGGTGCTGGACGCCGAGCTGACACCGGCCCAGCAGCGGAACTGGGAGTCGGCCAGCGGGATCTGCGTCATTGACCGGCAGGAAATCATTCTCGACATTTTTCATGAACGGGCCAGCACCCGGGAAGCTGTCCTGCAGGTGGAACTGGCCCGGGCCGAGCACTCCCTGCCCCGGCTCAAGAACGCCTGGACCCACCTCAGCCGCCAGCGCGGCGGGGGCGGGGTCACCCAGCGCGGCGAAGGGGAAGCCCAGATCGAGCTGGACGCGCGGATGGTCCGCCAGCGGATCGCCAAGCTCAAGCAGGAGCTGAGCCTGGTGGTGCGGCACCGGCAGACCCAGCGCAAGCAGCGGCGCAAGGTGCCGGTCCCGACGACCGCCATTGTCGGCTATACCAACGCCGGAAAATCCACCCTGCTCAACGCCCTGACCGGTGCCTCGGTCCTTTCCGAGGACAAGCTCTTTGCCACCCTGGATCCGACCACCCGCCAGATGCGGCTCCCCTCCGGGCAGAAACTCCTCATTACGGATACTGTCGGCTTTGTCCGGCGTCTCCCCCACCAGCTGGTGGAGGCTTTCAAGGCCACCCTCGAGGAAGCCGTCCTGGCCGACTTCCTGATCCACGTGGTGGATGTCAGCAATCCGGAGTTCGAGGAGCACCTGCACACCACGATGGAGGTCCTGAAGGAGCTGGGAGCAGACGAGAAACGGATTATCACCGTCTACAACAAGATCGACCGGTGCGTGGACATGCCGATGGGATTCCGCCAGAACCGGAAAGGGACTCCGGTGGCCGTCAGCGCCCTCGACGGCGACGGGCTGCCCGAGTTGATGGAGCGCTGCGAAGCGATGCTGGAGGACCGCATGCTGACCATGGAACTGCTCATGCCGTTCGATCGCTATGACCTGATCAGCCAGCTGCATGAGCAGGGAACGGTCCGCGAGGAGCGTGCCGGGGAGGAAGGCGTCCACATGGTGGCCAATGTTCCGGTCCGCCTGGCCTCTTCTTTTGACCGTTACAAGGTCCTTAGTTGATCCCGGCGGGTTAATTCCGTTGTCAAGCGCGGCCAGGCGCCTCAACTTGCCATTGATCCAGCTACAATACCATGGCGACCCTATACATGATCATTGGTTTCCTCCTGGCGGCATACGCCATTGTGGGGAATGACTCGATTCAAACGCTCGGCACCTTCCTGTACTCCAACTCCCACCGCAAGTGGTGGCAGCTCTGGATCTTCAGCAGCTCCGTCATGGTGGCGGTGATCCTTTACGGCTGGCTGACCCACAACCAGGATCCCTCCTACAACCGCCTCAACAAGGTCTATGACAAATCCGTCTCCATTGCCGAGGTGGAGGAGGAGATCGAGTACGCGCGGATGGCGGTCGGGGCCGATCCGATTCAGGAAAAGGTGCTCGACGACATGGACCAGTTCCTCCAACAGCTGGAAGTAACCAAGTCGGTTTTCGTGAAGCAACCGCAGGAGTTCGATGCCAGCCTGGCTCTCCTCATGGAGAAATTCCGCCCCCTCCAGGCCGAGGCTGCGGATCCCGGCATCCCCAACGCCCAGCGGGTGGCCGTCCGGGCCGTGGTGGACAAGGTGGACGAGGTCCTGGAGCAATTCCAGCAGCGTCGGGATGTCAGCGTTTTCATCACCTGGAAGCATCTTATTCCCCCATTGGTCCTCCTGATCCTGACCCGTTACGGCTTCCCCGTCAGCACCTCCTTCCTGGTCCTGATCACCTTCCAGCCGGCGGTGCTGAGCAGCATGCTGACCAAGTCCCTCATGGGTTACCTGGTGGCCATGGTATCGGCGGTCGTGGTCTACCTGAGCGTCATGCGCGGGGTGGAAAGCCGATGGCGCAAGGAAGGCGAGGGGGGCATCAAGCCGATCTGGGTTTACCTGCAATGGGGCTCAACGGCCTTCCTGTGGTCGATGTGGCTGGTCCAGGACATGGCCAACATTTTTGTCTACATCCCCCGCATGCCGGAACTTCCCTGGCTCCTGTTCGCCATCGCCTGGATGCTGGCGGTGCAGGCCTTCATTTACTACAACCACGGGGGCAAGATCCAGAAAGTGGTCACCTCCAAGACCAATACCCATGATATCCGCTCGGCCACCATCGTTGACCTGGTCTATGGGGTGGTCCTCTACATCTTCAAGATCCAGAGTAACGTGCCGATGAGCACGACCTGGGTCTTCCTTGGACTCCTGGCCGGCCGGGAAATTGCCTTCGCCCTCTCCAAGAGCAGCGACCGGAGCATGAAGCAGGCCTTCAAGCTGGCCCGCAAGGACATGGTCAAGGCCGGATTCGGCCTCGGGGTCAGCGTGGCCATCGCCTTCGTCATCAATATGGTCTAGGCGCCCGCCGGGAGCAGGCTGCGCAGCAATTCCACATAGGCGGGACCGTCCAGGTCCTTGTATCCGTGTCGCAACAGCTCCTTTCCGTCGGGGGCAATCAGGATCAGGGTGGGGTAGGCCTTGATGTCGAAGTGAATGACCCATGACTGGAGGACCGCTGTTTCCTCCCTGGACAGCGGCGGCTTGCGCCTGGCCAGGACTGGAAAATAAACCAGGTGCCCGGCGGCGAACTCCCTGAAGGCGGGATCATCCAGGACATGCTCCTGGAAGCGCTTGCACCGGACGGACCAGCCCTCCCCGAGGAAAGCCACATAAAGATACTTTCCCTCTTCAAGCGCCTTCTGGCGCGCGGTCATGAGGGCGCCTTCCTCGATGGCTGCCGCGGACCAGTTTGGCCAGAGCAGCCCCAGCGCGATGAAGGCGATCCATTGCCGCACCGCAGGGCCCTTATTTATTGAGATCGGTCAGGGCCGAGATAACGTCCTCAGCCTGGGTGGATGGACTGGCACTCAGGTCCCTCCAGGCCACTTTGCCGTCCACAATGAGGAAAGTCTGGCGCTTGTAGGCCATGCCCAGGAATCCTCCCACCCCGAAGGCTTCCCCGAGGGTTTTCTCATCATCGGCAATCAGCGTGAAGGGAAGGTCGTACTTTTCCTGGAAGGCCAGCTGGTTCTTTTCCTTGTCGGTACTGACGCCCAACACGGTGATGCCCATTTTCTGGAGGGCACTGTAGTTGTCCCGCAGGTTGCAGGCCTGCTTGGTGCAGCCGGGCGTGTCCGCGCGGGGATAGAAATAGACGACTACCGGCCCTTTTTCGTACAGGGAGGCCAGGTCTACGGGCCGGCCCATTTGGTCTTTTACGGCCGGGGCCGGTGCGGCTTGGCCGACCTCAAGGGGATCTTTGGCAAATAGGGAAAACGGGCTCATGGCGATGGCAAAAAGGATTAACGTGATGCGGTTCATTGCACCAGTTTCGCATGCCTCCCCCCAAATTGCAAACAGGGCCGGTTCAGCGGCTTATTTCGTCGACCAGAGGGGATTTTCCCGGGCGGTATCGATCAGCTTTTGGGTGGTCCGGTCCAGCCGGCTGGCCAGGGTCCGGATCAACTTGACGGCGATTTCCGGATTCGAGCGGACCAGGGCATCCAGCGATTCAAACTGGTAAAGCGCGATTTTGGAAGCGTTCTTGGCTTTCACGGTGCAGGTCCGTGGCCTTCCCAGGATATCTCCCATTTCACCAAAGATGGTTCCGGGATACATGATGACCGCCAGGAGGACATCATCCTTGAAGACTTCAAGAGTGCCGGACTTCAGGACAAAGAACCCCGAGCCTTCCTCTCCTTGTTCGAGAATGGTCTGCCCGGGCGCGACCTCGATGATTTTTTCAATGGACTCTGACATGGGCTTGAATCAGTCCGTCCAGCATGAAGCGCTCGGGGAGCTTGGCAAGCAAGAGCTGGCGCTGGTCTATTAAGGAAATGTAAATTATCGGCCTTGAGCCTTCTCAAGGGCCTCCAGGACGATGGATGGGGTCAATATCTCGGGCAAGATTTCCGGGTCGGCGTCCTCCCCGTAGATAAGGTTAAAGGGCACGGCCGAGCGGCCAAATGAGGCCAGGGCCTGGCTGATTTCCGGATCCTGATGGGTCCAGTCCGCCTTGAGGAGCACCACGTCCAGCTCGCGCAGTTTGTCGCGGACTTTTCCGGAACTGAAGACCGCCGCCTTGTTGGTCTGGCAGGTCACGCACCAGCGGGCCGTAAAGTCGACATAGACGATGGATCCCTCCCGGGCCAGCGATTCGGCCTTGCCGGGTTCCCATTTTTCCCAGTTGAGGGCCTGCGCCCCGGAGGCCTCCGCCCGGGTCCCGGAGAAGGCGGTCCAGAGCGAGGCGCCGGCCAGCAGGGCCGCAACCACGTAGGCGGTGTACTTGCTTTTGCTGGGGCGGTGATAGGCCCCCCATCGGCCATAGATCCAGAGGGCCAGGGCGAGCAGGACCAGTCCCAGCAGCACCTTCAGCAGGCTGAATGCTGAATAGCCGCCGGCATCCGTCAGTTGGCCGGCCAGGACCCAGACCAGGTAGGCCACGGTGGCATAAAGGAGGAAGCCCATGAACTGCTTGAAGGTTTCCATCCAGGGGCCCGGGCGGGGGAGGAAGCGGAGCATGCCCGGAAAAATCGACAAGAGGAGGTAGGGTGTGGACAGGCCCAGCGCGATCAGGGTGAAGACCAGGATGGAGGACACCGGCGGCAGGGCCAGGGCGGCTCCCAGCGCGGGGGCCAGGAACGGAGCGGCGCAGGGGGTGGCCACGACGGTGGCCAGGACACCGCTGAAGAAGGAACCGGCGAGACCGCCCCTGGCGGTCAGCCCGGAGCCCACGCCCACGGCTGACTGGCCCACCTCGAAGAGCCCGCTCATGTTGAGGGCAAAGGCAAAGAGAAGAAAGGCCAGAACCGCGACGAAACCGGGGGACTGCAGCTGGAATCCCCAACCGAGCTGGCTGCCGCCGCTCCGCAGGGCCAGCAGCACGCCCGCCAGGGTCCAGAAGGAGATGAGGACCCCGGCGGTAAAGGTCAGGCCGTGGGCCACGATCTTGCCGCGGGATTCACCGGCCTGGTTGACGAAGCCCATGATCTTGATCCCGAGGACCGGGAACACGCAGGGCATGAGGTTGAGGATCAGGCCGCCGGCAAAGGCCAGCAGGAGAACGAAGAGGCTGATCCGCGCGGCTGGCGCGGTGGCGGCGGATTCAGGCGGCGGACCGGATGCGATGGGTTGGGCGATTTTCCAGTAGGTGCCCGCGCTTTCCCGGCTATCGCCCGGCGCATAAAGAAGCCCCGTTGCCTTTTCGGGCAAGGAGGACAATCCGGCATTGAGCGGGAACTCGAGGCGGTGGTTCCGCGCATCCCCGGGAATTTTTTCCGCATCCGGAGCGGGCTCCACCAGGGCCTGATCGCTGAAGAAATACAAGGCCTCCGGCAGGCTGTCCCCGCTGACCTCAAGAACGAGCCGCTCTCCCCGGGTCCAGATGTTGACCGCGAAAGGCAGATCCTCCGACGGAGCCGCGGCGTCTGTCCGCTCAAACCAGGATTTCCACTCCGCGGAGGGGCGGGCCGGATCTGTTGCCACGGGAACGGCAAGGGAGGAACTGACCCCGCCCGGGATACAGACCTTTTCGCACATCAGCCAGTCGGCGGTAAATCCGATCTCGACCTGGTCTTCCCGGATGGTTTCGGGCGGGGTGATGACCGCCGTCAACAGGACCTCGTCCTTGTAGACAAAGTCGATGATGTCGGAGGAATTGTATACCTCCGGGCCCGGCCAGGCGAGCTCGGAGACGGTGAATCCCCCGGGAAGATTCCACTCGATGGAGGTGCCATAACCGGTGGTGCTGGACTTCCAGTAGGTATGCCAGCCCGGATCGTGCTGCAGGAGTAATCCCACCCGGTAGGGTACTCCCGGCTGGATGTGGGACATCTCCCCGATCAACCGGGCGGCGACGTGCTGGTCCTTCTGGACGGGGCTGCTCTGGGCGGAGGCCAGGAGCGGGAACAGGAGCAGCAGGGCTCCGGGGATCCACTGGGTGGGCTTCAGGTTCATCTTTGTTGTGAAAGGCCTGCAGGCCGATTATTCCTGAAACGATGGCAACTGCCACATTACTGGCCAGAAAATACGATGGTCATCCGGCTCCGTTCCCTTCAAGCTGCAGCCATTTGGTGAAGTCGCTGATTACCGTATCCCCCGAACTGAGCCTGAAGGTCTTGCATCCCAGCGAGGCCGGGCAGCTCTATTCCCTGGTCCACCAGAACCGGGACCACCTCCGCCAATGGCTGCCCTGGGTGGATGACACCAAGGTGCCGGAGGACACCCGCCGGTTCCTCAGCTCCAGCTATGAGGCTTTCCGCCAGGAAATGGCGGTCTCCTTCGGGATTCGCTTCACCGGCCAGCTGGCCGGAATGATCGGGTTTCACGGATTCGACCGGACCAACCGGGTGACCAGCCTCGGTTACTGGCTGGCTAGGGATTTCTGCCGCCGCGGCATCATGCGCAAATGTGTGGCCGCCTGTGTTGATTTCGCGATCCGGGAGGAGGGCATGAACCGGGTCTACGTGCGCTGTGCCACCGGCAACAAGGCCAGTAAGCGCATTCCCCAGTCCCTGGGGTTCACCTTCGAGGGCGTCCAGCGTGAGGCGGAGTGGTTGTACGACCACTTCCTGGACCTGGAAGTCTACAGCATCCTGGCTTCCGAATGGCCGGGAACGCCGGAGGGCCTTTGACGGTCTACTTGCTGCGGAAGGTTCTCCGGAACCAGTCCGAAAAAAGCTCCATCTCGTAGGCGAAGTTCTGGTGCCTCATGCGCATGGCAGTGACGGTACTCTGCTGGAAGCCGAGGTCGGAAATGGAGTCCTCTCCCTCCTGGATGATATTTCCGTCCGCGTCGGCCAGGGTATAGCGAAGTTTCAGCCGCGGAGGATAGACCGCCTCCACGTACCGGATATCCGCATTGTAGCGGTTGCGCCAGGGCTGGATATCGCCGGCCATGTCGATATCAAGGACATGGATGGTCAGGACCTGGTCCTCGCCGACGTACTTCTTCGTCCAGGCCGGAATCTGGTCTTCCAGTTCGGCCTCGAGGAGGGGAAGGGTCCGTTCTTCAGAGAGACCGCTGATTGATAAATCGGTGTAGTCTTCGACACCCTCAAACTCGAAGTTGATCTGGCCGGCGAACAGGCCGAGGGGGATCAAAGAGACAAAAACAGCGAGGAATTTTCTGGTATTCATACTCTTATAGACATGTTTTCCGAAAAATGTTTCAAAATTGTGGAGCATTTCACCGGCCCGTTTGCACCATGAAGCGGAAGCCGACAAAACGGTTGCGCTCGGTGGTCGAGCGCGTCTCCTCGGGAACCGTGTTGAGACGGATCCGGGCGTCCCGGGCACTGCCCCCGATGGCCACGGCCTGGCCATCCTCCCCCGCGTTGGCCAGCCATTCCGATACGTTGCCCAACAGGTCGTAGAATCCTGCCGGATTTGGGGTTGAGGTCCCGACCGGCCGGGGTTCCCGGTTGCTGTTTTCCATCGACCAGGCCTGGTCCGACAGCTCACCCATCCGGACCTCGCCGATCGCGCTCTGGTAGACGTCCCGGGTCGGCAAGCTGACGGGACGAGCCAGTATCCAGCCCAGTCGCTTCATGAACTGGTTGGCTTCCACCCAGGTCACGGACTCGATGGGATTGGACGGGAGCCGCACGTTGGAGGGATTGGCGCCTGTTATCTGGCTGTACAGGACCTGGGGCACCTCGGTCCGGTAGAGGAGGAGGCCGGGCTGGCCGGGCACCGGAAGAAGGTTGTCGTGGACAATCTCCAGGATGGCGGGGATTTCCTCCTGGTTGGTACTGAGGAAGGCGATTTCAGGCTGGTCCAGGTCGTCCATCATTTCGCTCCTGGGAAAGGCCTGCTCCATGTAGGCGGCCTGGCGCTGCCATTCCCCGACCGACTGCCGGAAGGCTTCCGCATCGCGGGCCAGCAGGGCCTCGCGGGTTATCCGGCGGAGATCCTGTATCCTCTGGTAGGTCGGCAGACTGGCCGCGGTCTCCCGCAACCGCTCGATTTCAGCCAACCGCATCCGCAGGTCCGCCTCATGCCCGGGGCTGGCGGCGATGACCTTGTTCTGGAGGGCAACGGCTCTTTCAGCCTTGGCCAGGGCTTCATCGGCATCCCCGGCCTCAAGGGCCGCCCTCCCTTCACGGACCAGAATCTCGACGCTGTGGACGTCCTCCGCGGTGTTGACGAAGCGGCTGGCTTCCTCGAACTGCTTCAGGCGGGAAATGGAAGCCAGACGGGAATTGCGGAAATCGCGGTTCAGGTTTTTTTGCAGGGTCAGGGCCCGGGCGATGCTTTGCCGGGCCTCATCGTACTGGCGGTCCTGGACCTGCTGGTAGGCCTTCTCCTTGAGGCGGTCGGCCTCCCCGGCCATGGGCTCGGTCTGCCAGGCCAGCTTCCGGTTCTTCAATTCATAAAGGCGGGTCGGGTCCCGGTCCTTGGACTTGGGATGGTCGTCGTTGATTTCCTCCTGCAGGTTGATGGCCCGGCTGATCTGGTCGACGGCGGCCTCGATGTCCTGATCCTCCCAGGACCGGTCGGCCTCCTCCTCCAGCCGGCGGGACTGGGCCATCAGGAAGCCGCCGACCTCGTTGTCGTAAAGGGTCTGGATTTCCTCCATCCGATCCAGGTCGCTCTTGGGTGCGATTTCGCTCCCCCGGAAGCGGATGACCTGGCGTTGCTCCTCGATGGCCTGCTCCAGCAGTTCGAGGTCCTCCGGCGCCACCGGCTGGGTTTCCGTCCGGACCAGGAATTCCGCCAGCAGCTGGTCGACGTGCTTGCGCATCTCGATAAGGCGCGGATTGGCCATGGGATCCCCGACGTTGGCCGCGTCCGGCAAGGCTGCTTCTTCTTCCGGTTCAAGGCGCGGCCTGAACTTGGCCACCAGGACCATGACCGCGAAAAAGACCAGGACTGCCAGGACCATGGCCAGCCGAAAGTAAAGCTCCCGCTTGGCGCGTCGGACTTCATTGGTTCGGGTACCGTACTTGTAGAGGAATTTCATGAACTCGAAATCGCTTGGGAACGGGGTAAATCGGGTCCGACCCTTCGCATTCTCCGGGAAAAGGCAATCCCAACCCCGAACGGCTGGAAAATCCCCTGATTGAAGGATTGGCAAAAATTGGTTTTTCAGATGGGGCCCGATTCCCCATACAGGATCTCGTGTTTAGACAAATGACCATTTTGGCCCCGGGCTTGCTGGGGGCGTCCCTGGGCATGGCGGCCCGGCATTATTCACTGACCGGCCGTATCCATGTCTGGGCCAGGCGCGCGGAAAGCCGGGAGTCCTGCCGGACTTCCGCATGGTGTGATGCCGTCTTCGCCGATCCTGCGGAAGCGGTCCGGGGCAGCGACCTGGTCATTGTCTGCACCCCGGTGGATACCATCGTCGGCATGGTTCGTGAAATTGCCGCCAACCTGGAGGCAGGCGCGCTCGTGACCGATGTCGGCAGCACCAAGAGCCGGATCTGCCGCCTGGCCGCCCGGAGTGTCCCCGGGGGCGTCCACTTTATCGGTTCCCATCCCATGGCCGGATCGGAGAAAAGCGGCATGCGGCATGCCTCGGAAAGCCTCTTTCTCCAGCGGGCCTGCCTGGTCACTCCCCTGGAAGACACTCCGGCGGAACCGGTCGACGCCCTGGTCCGCTTCTGGAAAGCCCTGGGCATGGAGGTGACCACCGTCTCCCCGGAGGTTCATGACGAGATCGTGGCCAACATCAGCCACCTGCCGCACCTGCTCGCTTCCACCCTGTGTCTCTACCTCAGCCGCCAACCCCCCGCCTGGCAGGCCTACAGCGGCAACGGATTGCGGGACACGACGCGCATCGCCGCCGGCAGCAGCGAAATCTGGAGGTCCATTTTCGAGGAGAACAAGGAGGAGCTGCTCCGGGCGGTCGACGGCTTCGAGGCCGAGCTGGCCCGCCTGCGGGGCCACCTGCACAACGGGGAATGGGCCCAGGTCCGCCACCTCCTGGACCATGGCAAGGCCTATCGGGAAGGATTGGATTAATGCTTCCGGATCCGTATCCAGTCCAGCCCTGGACGGCGCCTTGCCGGGGAACCGTCCGCCTGCCGGGCTCGAAGAGCCTGACCAACCGGGCCCTGCTGGTTTCCGCCCTGACCTCCGGCCGGGTTCGCCTCACGGGCGCCCTTTTCAGCCGGGATTCCCGCATCCTGGTCGCCGGTCTCCAGGCCCTCGGGTTCCGGGTCCTGGCGGACGAAGCCTCCGAATCGATCCAGGTCGAAGGGGAGGGGGGGCGGATTCCCCAATCACGTGCCAGGCTCTTTGTCGGCAACGCCGGAACCGCCGCCCGGTTTCTGACCGCCCTGGTCTGCCTCCATCCCGGTGGCGAATTTGACTTCGACGGCGATGAGGAAATGCGCCGGCGGCCCATGGGCGGCCTTCTGGAAGCGCTCGAGTCCCTCGGGGCCCGGTTCAGTTTTCACGACCGGCCCGGGCGTTTTCCCTTTACGGTCCGGACGGCCGGATTGCCACCCGGCCACTGGCAAGTCGATGCCGGCGCCAGCAGCCAGATGCTTTCCGCCCTGATGATGGTCGCTCCCATGACCGGCGGTAACGTCCGCTTGTCCGCGCCCGGGGTGCGTCCGGCCTTTGTCGGGATGACGGCCGGCCTGATGCGACAGTTTCAGGCCGGAATCGAGGGAACACCCGCCAAGGGCTACCTTGTCGATGGCAGGCAGGTGTACCGGGTCCCTGATGGAGGGATCTTTGCGGTTGAGCCGGATGCCAGCGCCGCCAGCTACTTCATGGCCCTGCCTCTGGTGGTCGGGGGGGGCGTGCGCCTGGAGGGATTGTCCCGTGACATGCTCCAGGGGGATATCGCTTTCGCCCGGATCCTCGAGTCCCTTGGACTGGTCGTTGAAGAGGACCCTGGCGGGTGGACCTGCCGCCTCGGTACCATTCCTCCTTCCGATGGAATGCAGTTTGATTTCGAGACCTTCTCCGACACTTTCCTGACCCTGGCCGCCATCGCCCCGCTCTTGCCCTTCCCGGTGAGCATTTCCGGAATCGCCCACACCCGGCACCAGGAGACCGACCGGATCGCCGCCATGGCCACCGAGCTGATACGGCTCGGGGTTCAAGTGAAAGAGGAACCGGGATCCCTGACCGTGCATCCCCTGGCCCGGGACAAGCGGTGGGACGATCCCGCCATCATCCGGACCTATCACGACCACCGGGTGGCCATGTCCTTTGCCATCACGGGCTGCAGCAATCGCTTCGGTCCGCAACCCTGGCTGGGCATCGCCGATCCCGCCTGCTGCGGGAAAACCTTTCCCGCCTTCTTCTCGAGGCTGGGGGAATTGTATCGAAATTCTCATGACAAATAATCCCATGACCAAGCGACCTTTTCTCGTCATCGCCGTCGATGGGGGCGCCGCCTCCGGCAAGTCCTCCACTTCCCGGGAACTGGCCCGGCGCTTCAACCTCCTCCATGTCGACACCGGGGCCCATTACCGCGCCGTGGCCCTGGCCTGCCACCGCGCCGGTATTGACCCCCATGACCTTGAAGGCCTGCGGGACTTCCTGCGCCGGCTCCGGCTCGGCGCCAGGGTCGACGGCCACGAAAGCCTGGTCTGTCTCGACGACGGGGAACCGCCCCGGCTGGAGGACCTGCGCTCGGAAGCCGTCAACGCCATTGTCTCCGGCTTCGCCGCCGAACCCCTGGTCCGCCAGTCCGTCAAGGCCTACCAGCGTGGCCAGGTCGAACTGGCCCGTTCCCGCGGCTTCTCCGGCATCATCATGGACGGACGCGATATCGGGACCGTTATCCTGCCCGACGCCGACCTGAAAATCTTCCTTACCGCCGACGAGGCCACCCGGCAGAAACGGCGCGAACTGGAAGGCGCCTCGGAAACCGTTTCCGATCGCGACCGCAAGGATTCCTCCCGCGCCACCGCCCCCCTCAAGCCGGCCTCAGACGCCGTCATCATCGACAACAGCAGCCTTTCCCTGGACGAGGTCGTGGACCGGGTGGCCGGGCTCTTCCCGGACAACCTCCGCCCTTCATGAGCCCCTCCCTCAAGGATGTCATTGTCCGCCATCCCAAGGAGCGCCTCTCCAAGTGCAGCCTCCAGCCCCTCCGGGACCGCCCCGACCTGCGTTTCATCAAGGCCCGCCCGGATCTCCGCTTCGATGCTACCGGTTATGTCCTCCTGGCCATCGATGCCCCGGTCCTCTCCAACGAGGATGCCGGCCTTCCTCTGCTCCTTCTGGACAGCACCTGGCGCCTCCTGCCTTCCCTCCAGGCCTGCCTGACCGGCCATCCCATCCCCCGTTCCCTGCCCGCCAGCCTCCGTACCGCCTACCCCCGGATCAGCAAGATCTCCACCGATCCCGCCCGCGGCTTGGCCTCCGTCGAGGCCCTCTATGCCGCACGGTTGCTGCAGGGAAGGGATACCGCAGGGCTCCTGGAACATTACCATTGGAGGGATGCTTTCCTGGCCCAGTTCGGAAAGTTTTAACTTTTTCTCCAAAAAGACTTGCCAGATTTTCCCAGCCTGCTTCTTTGGCCCACTTTCCGTTCTATAAAAGTCGATTCATCCGGCCTTCCCGGGACCCCCTTCCATCGTGATTTGGGCCCGTGAGAAAAATCAGAATTTCTTTCAGATTTTAGTTGACCGCCGATTCTCAGGAATTGCATGATGATCGTCTTTCCCTAGTTGGAAAAACCGTTCTTTTCAGCCCTCAAAAATTTTTCTGAAAAAAGTTCGCCAAAAGTCTTGACGAGCTTTCCGGAAACTCCCTTTTTGGAGGGCTTTCGCGCTCAGGAAAGCGCAACGTTCTTTGAAAGTTACTAAGTGTGATTGGTAGGTCATAGAACCGATCAATCCTTTGTTTATGTGTCCTAATTTATACCTAGGACGTCGCCGCCGATTTATCGGTGGTTCAGACGTTTAGAGGGTCCGAAATATTTGATGGATCTTCAACGATCTGAAAGTTTTTCTTTCGGAGAGTTTGATCCTGGCTCAGAGTGAACGCTGGCGGCGTGGTTCAGACATGCAAGTCGAGCGGGATTCTTCAACATTGATCCTTCGGGTGAATTGTTGTTGATGAGAGCGGCGAACGGGTGAGTAACACGTGAGCAACCTGCCCTAAAGTTCGGGATAGCCCGCCGAAAGGTGGATTAATACCGGATGTGGTTTTCCCGCTCCTGCGGGAGGTACTAAAGCTTGTAATGGCGCTTTAGGAGGGGCTCGCGTCCTATCAGCTTGTTGGTGAGGTAACGGCTCACCAAGGCTAAGACGGG